>JAFYLS010000061.1 GCA_017550035.1 Clostridia bacterium | reverse complement strand
GCTTCCGCTTACGAAGAGGAATAACGAAAGAAGGTGCACTGCATGCATCCCTGCCTTGTGTATCTGATCCCCGGCGTGCTTTTGTGCACGCTGCTCTTCAGCCTGCTGCTGAAAAAGGCTGACATGCCCCGAAGTGCAGCCTGGACGACGCTCCTTGCCGGTGCTGTACTGGGTTTTGTGATGAGTAAACTGGTATACGTGCTCTGTCTGATTTCCCGTCTGTATCCCCGCTACGGCATGGGCGCCTTCACGCGCATGACGCTGACCGAATTTTCCTTCGTGGGCGGTGCGCTGGGCGCAGTACTGGGTGCAGTACTCTGCGCCGGGGTCCATCGCATCCCTGTCAAGAAAATGCTGGATGTATTTGCGCCCGTGGGCGCACTTCTGGCTGCATGGGTCAAGGGCGGCGAATATTTTCTGGATATGCACGGCGTGGGCGCCTACCTGGAAAACGAAAGCCTGTACTTTTTCCCGCTGGCCGTCAAAAATGAATGGGACGAGTATTTTCTCGCCGTATTCATGATTTACGCCATTTTCGCACTGATCGTTGCCGTAATTTCGCTGGCTTTTTCTTCCCGCAGGGAAGGCAGCAGCAAAATGCCCGGCCTGAACTTCTGCCTGACTTCCTATCATCTGGCCATCATCCTGATTCTGTGCGAAAATCTGCGTGTGCAGACCATCAAATGGGGCTTTGTGAAGGCAGAACAGCTCTTTGGCGCACTGATTCTGCTGAGCATCCTGCTGCCCCTGTGCATCCGGGCATACCGCAAATCCCCCATGCACACAGACGGTCCCACCAGTGCGTTGACAATGGAAAACGGCAAACTGAAGAAAAAGAACACGCACGCTTCCTTCATCGGCTGCTTCTGGCCCGTTGCCGCACTGTTTCTTTGCGCCGGGCTGCTGATCGTGGTGGAGTTTGCGTTGGACGGTAAAATTGCCATGGGTCAGACGGCTGCCTATGGGCTGATGGCGCTGACCCTTGCAGCAATGAGCCTGCTGGGCCTTTTCACTGCCCGCCGCGTTGCCCGATAACGCTAAAACCCTTGCATTTCCGAACATCGAGGAGTATAATGTAAAAGTTTGAATGAACGACGCAGGCGGTTTTCGTTTGCATTGTGACCATCAAAGGAGATTTGCCCTCATGAACAAGTTTTTTGCTCTCTTCCTGACTATGCTGATGCTGTTTTCCGCTGCCATTCCTGCCATGGGCGAAAATGCAGCAGATGAATGGACGGATGCTGAACTGGAAGAAGTGTACGACATTCTGAACGATGATACTTCCTCCGGCGTACTGCCCAGCGAATTCCGCTATGTAGTGGAAAACGGCGATTATTCCATCACCGAAGGTCTGGATAAAGATGTGATGAATATTCTGCTGCTGGGCACGGACAACGCCGGCAACGCCGGTCACGGCCGCACGGATACCATGATCATCTGCTCCATCAACACCAAGACGGGCGAAGTGAAGCTGTCCTCCATCGTGCGCGATCTGTATGTGCACATTCCCTACATGAAGCTGCAGAACCGCATCAACGCTGCCAACTCCTTCGGCGGTCCCAACATGGCCATCAAGTGCGTCAATGAAGCGCTGGGACTGAACATTTCCCGCTATGCTTCCATCAATTTCAACGGCTTTAAGGATCTGGTGGATCTGCTGGGCGGCGTGGAACTGGAAATCACCGCAGGTGAAGCTAACCAGATCAATGCCTCCACACGCGGCGGCGTGAAGGAAGGTCTGGCCATGCTCAACGGCGCCCAGGCACTGGAATACTGCCGTATCCGCAATCTGGACAACAACTTCGGACGTAACGAACGTCAGCGCAAGTTCCTGGAAGCTGTGGTCAAGAAGGTGCTCAGCGAAAACTCCATGGATCAGCTGATGACGCTGGTGGAAGCCGGCATGGGCATGGTGACCACCAATATGACCACTTCCGACCTTTTTACCATCCTGTTTACCGTGTTGCCCAACATGCAGGAACTGCAGATGTACTCCTGCCCCGCACAGGGCGAATATCACTACGAAGAAATTCGTGAAGCCAGCGTGGTGGTAGCGAATCTGGAAAAGGCCCGCACTTCCCTGCATGCCTTCATCTACGGCGAAGACGCTGAATAAACTGAATATAACAGACAAATCAAAACCGCGCCCTTCCATCAAGAAGGACGCGGTTTTTTGTTTGCACCCATTCGTCAATACACCTGTTTGCCGCCCAGATATACCTTTTTCACAGGAATTTCCCGGATGGTTTCTGCGGGAACTTCAAAGGGATTCTTCCCAAGCACGGTAAAGTCCGCCAGCATTCCTTCCCGAATCTGTCCCTTCAGGTGCTCTTCAAAGCTGGCAAACGCGCTCCATTTGGTAAAGCTGTCCAGCGCTTCCTGCACGGTAAACGCTTCATGGGGCAGGTATTCCCCATTTCCGTTCAGATCCCTGCGAGTGACGGCGCACTGCATACCGCCCAGCGCAAAGGGCTTTTCCACCGGGCAATCGCTGCCGTTGGATACGGTTACGCCCATGTTCATCAGCGTTTTCCAGCTGTAGCTGCTTTGGGCCAGCTTTTCACCCACACGCTCATATACAATGTGGGTATCATAATCCAGGAAAATGGTCTGGGTATACACATGCAGATTCAATTTTGCCATGCGTTCCAATTGATCCGGACGGGTGATCTGGCAATGAACAATGCCGTGACGGGCATCGCTGCGGGGATGTGCGTTTTGCACCTTTTCAATGCTGTCCAGCACCAGATCCAGACACTTATCGCCAATACAGTGAATGGCGCACTGCATGCCATTCTGATGGGCAAAACCGATGAGCGCATCAAACTCCTCTGCCGTAAATACGCTCAGGCCCCGGGTATCCGGCGCATCCGCATAGGGCACGCTGAGATATGCCGTACGGGCGCCCAGCGCGCCGTCACCCAGCATTTTAAGCGGCCCAATGCGGAACATGTCTGTACCGGTTCCTGTCTTATAGCCCATATCCGCAAAACGCTGCAGTTCATCAACACGGGTGAAATTGGCCTGTTCGTATACACGAACGGTCAGTTTTCCTTCCTGCTCCAGTTCCCGATAGGCCTCGTTTACCGTTTCCCAGGGAAGGGTGTGGAACACGCAGTAGTCATCGCTCTGGCAGCCGGTGATGCCGTACGTATTGAGCGCATGGCATGCCGCTTCGATCATCTTTTTCACATCGTCCTTGGAAGGCGCAGGTATACGCCCGGATACAAGGTCCATGGCATTGTCGAAAAAGAGACCGGTCGGCTGACCGTTTTCCATTTCAATAAGGCCGCCTTCTACCTGCGGCGTATTTCCGTCGATACCCAGCATCTCAAGGGCGCGGCTGTTCACCGCCAGTGCATGCCCGCAGGCGCGGGTGGCGCACACAGGGGCATCCAAAGATACCTTGTCCAAATCGTGCCGGTTAGGCATCCGCTTTTCATCTTCAAAATAGTCCTGATTCCATCCCCGGCCCAGAATCCATCCGCCCCGTCCGGAATGGGTGTTCTTCAGACATTCAATCATATCCCGAAGGGAATGGGTATGCTCATTCAGCGGCGCATTGCTCAGCGCCTGTCCGTAATTGAGCAGATGCATATGGCTGTCAATCAATCCGGGACACACAAAAGCGCCTTCAAGATCCACATATTCATCTGCCTGCAGTTTTAACGCTTCCGCATTGCTTCCTGCAAAAACAAATTTCCCATTTTCCACCGCAAAGGCCTGCTGCAAAGGCATTTGACCTGTATATACCTCGGCGTGATAATATACCGTGCGCATTGTTTCCTCCTGTATTTTCCGGCAGCCGGAACATGATTCTATCCCGCTGATTCAATTTTCACCGGGTTTTATTGTAGCGGATTTCCCATACCCCCGCAAGTACCGGAATTGGCTTTCCTTTGTTCTTTTCCGAATCAAAAACGCTGCTCCGTTATGAAGCAGCGTTTGGTTTTATCATGCAGTTCTTATGCACCGAAGGGATAATCGCCTTCAAAGAGCACGCGCTGGGTAGCTTGACCGGCCTTGCCGTCTTCCTGCAGGCCCTTGGCACGCTGCAGTTTCTTTACGGCAATTTCGGTGCTTTCACCAAAGTAGCCGTCCACAGTGCCGGTAAAGTAGCCCTGATCCTTCAGTTCCTGCTGCAGTTCACGCACCAGAGAACCATAGTGACCGCGCTGCAGCGTCACATACGTGCCATCGGGCGCGGGCGTGACCAGCACATACACATTTTCAGGAACAGGCGTGGTGACCGTGCTGGGAGCGGCGGTCTTGGAATTGCCGTTGATCTTATCCCAGGTAGTCTGACCCACACGGCCATCCACCGTCAAGCCGTTCTGACGCTGGAAGGCACGCACGGCATCCCGGGTAGCAGCGCCGAAATCGCCGTCCACAACGCCGTTGTAATAACCCAGCGTCTTCAGACGGGACTGGAGACGCACCACTCTTTCACCCGTGCTGCCCATTTCCAGCGTAGCGGAAGGCGCCTGGGTGGGCTTTGCAGTGGGCTTGGGCGTAGCAGACTTGGCGGAAGAAGAGAACAGCTTGGCAGAAGTGCCGGCGCCCACACGGCCGTCCACTGTAAGGCCGTTGTTCTTCTGGAAAGCGCGTACCGCAAGGCGGGTGCTCTCGCCAAAGTCGCCATCCACATTGCCGGAATAATAACCCAGCTTCTTCAAGCGGTTCTGCAGCGCAATGACTTCATCGCCGCGGCTGCCGATCTCCAACACATCTTCTCCTGCAGCCTTGGCAGAAGAGGAGTACAGCACATCGGCCGTCCCGGCGCCCACGCGGCCGTCCACGGTAAGACCATTATTCTGCTGGAACGCACGTACCGCAAGACGGGTGCTGTCGCCAAAGTCGCCGTCCACATTGCCGGTATAGTAACCCAGCTTCTTCAAACGGCTCTGCAGTTCGACCACCTCAGCGCCCTGGCTGCCCAGTTCCAGCACTTGAGAAGCATTGCTGCCCGTACCGGAATTGGCTTTCTTTGCAGAAGAGGAGTTCAGTTTGGTAATGGTTTCGCTGCCGGCTTTACCGTCAGCAGTCAATCCGTTATTGCGCTGGAAGGCCTTCACGGCTTCTTCCGTGCTGCTTCCAAAGTCGCCGTCCACACTGCCGGTATAATAGCCCAGTTCCTTCAGGCGGCTTTGCAGAGATCTGACTTCATTGCCCTGGCTGCCCACCTTGAGGGAGGCGCCCACCATGCCCGCAGAAGTGGAAGTGCCCTTGGCAGAGGAGGAGAACAGCACATCCAGCGTGAGTTTACCGGCAATACCGTCCCAGTAGGAGCAGTTGCGCTTCTGGAAGGCAATTACTGCACTTTCAGTGGCCTCATCAAAACGGCCGGTAGCCTCGCCGCTGAGATAGCCCAGCTGAATCAGGCGGGTCTGCATCTTGGTAACCAGAGAGCCGCTGGAACCCACCTGCAGGTAGGTATCCTCGCCGTACTGAGGCTTGGAAGTGACAGCGGGAACAGGGGTGACGACCGCATTGGGTTTGGCGGTCACGGTGGTGGAAGCCAGCTTGCGCAGCGTATCGATGCCCGCAACGCCATCCACTTCCAGCCCCATCTGCTGCTGGAAGGCTTTCACAGCCGCTTCGGTCATTTCGCCAAAGTCGCCGTCAGCACTGCCCTTGAGGTAACCCAGCGCCTTCAGTTTCTGCTGCAGGTCCTTGACGGCAGCACCCGTAGCGCCCAGTTTCAAAATATTGGAGGGCGTGGCAGTGGGCGCATCGGTAGTAATGAGCACAGGCTGAGGCACAGGGCTGACGCCCGCATTCAGCGGCGGCACAGTACTGGTTGCCAGCACCACAGGGGTCTGCTGGTTGATCACATTCACCGTAGCCTGGGGAGCGGAAGTAGGCAGCATCACTACGCCGTTATTCCCCTGATTGCCTATTTCAGGCACATTGGAAGGCGCAGGAGACTGAGCATTGACACTCACATTCTGGGTGGGATATTCGGGAAACAGGTTCCCCGTAGTCCCTTCAATGGTAGGAGTATTGGCATAGCAGCCGCTGAGCGCCAGTACGCACACCATCAGCAGCACAAAACCCATGCGCTTTATAACCTTTACATTCTTCATATCTCTACGCTTCCTTCCCGATTCCTTCGTTTATATAACGAAAGGACCATGGCGTTTTTTCCATTCCCTTTCAGAAACTCTTTCAAATAACCATCCTGCCGCAGCCATGCAGACAGTTGGTTTAACGCCCCGCGACGCCGTCTGTATAGTGCCAGGTCTGAAAACCCTCTTCCCGGGCCGTTTGGATATTGGGAAGAGAATCATCAATAAACAGCGTGCGGCTCACGTCCAGCTGATACCGGTCGCGGATGAGGCGGAAAATCTCTTTCCCCGGTTTCCACATCTGTTCCCGGCCGCTGACCACCACACCGTCGAAAAGCTTGAAAAAATCAAACTTTTCATACACACGGTCAAAGCCTGTTTTGCCGTAATTGGTAAGCGCGTACACCTTTTTACCGTTTTCCTTCAATACAGGAATTTCCTGCACCAGAGGCAGCGCCACACGGTCCTCATGGAAATGCTCGTATGCACAAAGCACTTCTCTCCAGCTTTCCGGCAGCCCGGCATGGTCGGCAATTCTTTTTGCCACTTCTTCGTCCGGCCACAGACCTTTATCAAACTGGCCCCAGCACCATTCGTGATCGCTCACAAACATGGCATCGCCCAGTTTCTGCCTGTTTTCAGGAGACAGGTACTTTTCACGGATGTGGTCCGTATCAAAGCAAAAGAGTACATTACCCACATCAAAGACCACATTGTCCGCATGTTGGACACGTCTTTCCATTTCAGAGGAATGATGGTACATCAAAAAACCTGCCTTTCTCCCTTAATACTATATTAACACATCCGTTTTACTTTTTCAACACTTTACCCGCGATAAACACAGACAAATTACGGCTTTACGCCCCCTTACTTGACAAGAAATACCGCCCGGATATAATGAAACATGAAAATACGCAAAAACGCAAGCATATATGCAAGGAGCGCTTATGAAACAGATTGCCAGCTTTACCGTAAACCATGACGTGCTGGAAAAAGGCATGTATATTTCCCGCATCGACGGCGATGTAGTCACCTATGACCTGCGTATGAAAAAGCCCAACGGCGGCGACTATCTTGAAAATGCTGCCATGCACACCTTTGAGCATCTGTTTGCCACCTATGCCCGCAACAGCGCCTGGACCGATCAGGTCATTTATGTAGGTCCCATGGGCTGCCGCACAGGCTTTTACCTGCTGCTGCGCGATACCGTATCCTATGCAGACGCCATCCGTCTGGTGCAGGAAAGCTTCCGCTTCATCGCCGCTTTTGAAGGGGCTATCCCCGGTGCGCAGGAACCCCGGGAATGCGGAAACTACCTGGAGCACGATCTGGCAGGGGCAAAACTGATTGCCAAAGATATGTGCGCCGTGCTGGAAAACTGGCAGGAAAAGGACATGTATTACCTGCCTTGACATTTCCCTGGCATCCGTGATAAAATGCCGACGAAAAATCAAACATCTTTCCCACCGGGGAAAGGGCAGTTTTGCAAAAACAAACGCCCGTGAACGCATCGTTAGGTCTTTGAAGATGCGCTCGCGGGCATTTTTTGCGAAAGAAGACGAAAAGGATGAAAGAAAACAAAAGGAGACGAAGCATGCTTAAAAACCCCTTCAAAACCCTGCGCAAACGGGAATGGGCATTGTGGTGCATATCCCTTTTTCTGGTGCTTGCATCCAACATCCTGTGCGGGCAGATAGATATTGTGAACCTTGCCGCCACTACGCTGGGCGTTACCGCCCTCATCTTTATCGCCCGGGGCGATGTGTGGGGACAAATCCTGACGGTCATTTTTTCCATCCTCTACGGCGTGGTTTCTTTCCGCTTCCGCTACTGGGGAGAAATGATCACCTACCTTGGCATGACACTGCCCATTGCCGTGATGAGCATCATCACCTGGCTGAAAAACCCCTATGCCGAGGACAGAAACGAAGTCAAGATCGCCCGGATGAGCAAAGGCGGCGCAGTGTTCCTGTGGGTGCTGGCACTCTCGGTTACCGCCATGTTCTTTTTCATCCTCCGCGCCTTTGATACCCCCAATCTTTTACCTTCCACTCTTTCCGTCACCACCAGTTTTCTGGCCTGCTACCTGCTGATGATGCGCAATTCGCATTACGCACTTGCTTATGCCGCAAACGATGTGGTTCTTATTGTACTGTGGGTGCTTGCCGCCATCAGTGATCTGAGTTATCTTCCCATGGTGGTCAATTTTCTCATGTTCCTCATCAACGACCTGTACGGCTTCATCAGCTGGAAAAAGCGGGAAAAGAAGCAGGGCGTATAAACCGGCTTGCCCCGCAGCGGCCGCCGTATCGCACAAATAAACCATTTACTTCTAAACGGGTGCATGATAAAATAATGAAAAGTTCACTTAACAGGTTTTTAAGTGAGATAGAATTGATATCAAGGAGTACACCATGAAAAAGATCGTATTGCTTCCATTGGACGAAAGACCCTGTAATTACATATATCCTCAAACCCTGTTCAACAACGGAGATGTACAGGTGACCGTTCCCGACATGAGCATCATGGGCGATAAAAAGGTGCCCGGCGACTATGACAAGATCGTTCAGTTCCTGCTGGAGGAAACCAAAGACGCCTACGGTCTCGTTCTCTCCATCGATACGCTGCTCTATGGCGGCATCCTCCCCAGCCGACTGCATTACCGCTCCGTGGAAGAATTGAAGGAAAGACTGAGCATCATCCGCAAGATCAAGGAAAACAACCCCGATCTGATCATCTACGCCTTCAACCTGATCATGCGCTGCCCCCAGTATTCCAGCTCGGACGAAGAACCCGAGTATTACGGAGAATGCGGTCTGGAAATTTTCAAATACGGCTATTACAACCATAAGAAAGAATTGGGCGTTATTTCCGGCGAAGAATTGACCGCTTTCAACGCTCTGAAGGTTCCCGAAAACGCATTGAAGGATTTCCTTGGCAGACGCGAAATCAACTGCGAACTGAATATCGAAACCCTGAATTACGTTGAGGAAAAGGTGATCGACTTCCTGATCATTCCCCAGGATGACTCCTGCGACTATGGCTGGACAGCCATTGACCAGAGAAAAATCAGCAAGATCATCAGCAAAAAGAATCTGCAGCTTCAGGTCTATATGTACCCCGGCGCAGACGAAGTGGCCAACACGCTGCTTTCCAAGATGATCCTGAAAATCGAAAAGAAACGGCCGCTGTTCTATGTCAAGTACAACAGCATCAATGCGCCCAAGACCATTCCTTTCCTGGAAGATCGTTTCCTGGACCTGACCGTAAATTACCAGATCGTGGCAGCAGGCGGATTGATCACCCAGAACCTGAGTGAAGCGGACATTGTGCTGTGTGTCAACGCAAACGGCATTTCCATGATGGAAAAATCCACGCTGGACCATGAATGCGACCGAGGCATGACCACCTTCCGCAATATGCCCGAATTCATGGAATTCATGGATTACTGCGTCAATGACCTGCATAAGAGGGTGGCTGTAGCCGACGTAGCCACCATCAACGGTTCTGACTACGAATTGATCTCCATGATGCAGCAGAAGGACCTTCTGCTCAAGGTGGTATCCTATGCCGGCTGGAACACCTCCAGCAATACTTTGGGCACCTGCATTCCCCACGCCATCATGAACTATCTGTACGGCAATACCAAGGCCCATTATGATTTCCTCGTTTCCCGCTATATCGAAGACTTCGCATACCAGACCTGCGTGCGCGCCAAGGTGCTGGGCACGCTGGAAAGCAGAGGCATGAATTACTTCTCTGTTGATGGAAAGCACGGCGTAGTCGCGCAGGAAGTGAAAGCCGAGATCGAAGCATTTATCCCGGTTTACCTCAAATCCATTCAGGACCATTACGTGATCCACGAGTGCTATATGCCCTGGTCCAGAATGTTTGAAGTGGGCATTATCGCAAGCTACAAATAAAACGTTCCCCGATGCAGCACAGTATCAAAAAAACCTCGATGAAATCATTTCATCGAGGTTTTTTCAAATGCGTATGGGAAGCAGTCAGGACCGCTTTTTTTCTTATGCTTTCAGCGCTTCTTCCAGCATGTCCACGGTATCGCTGAACACCTTCAGGGCGCTGCGCACGGTGCTTTCGTCGTTCATGTCCACGCCGGCCAGTTTCAGCGCTTCAATGGGAGGCACGCTGCCGCCTGCGGACAGGAACTTCTTGTAATCTTCCACGGCGCTTTCGCCCAGGGTCAGAATGCGGTCGGCAATGGCCACGGCGGCAGAGAAGCCGGTGGCATACTGATACACATAGAAGGCGCGGTAGAAGTGGGGAATGCGCATCCATTCGTGGCCGATGAGTTCGTCCACATCCACGGCAGCACCGTAGTACTTTTTGTTCAGTTCCATATAGACCTTGGTCAGCGCTTCGTTGGTCAACGCTTCGCCGCGTTCGGCCATGAGATGGCTTTCCTTTTCAAAGGCGGCAAACATGGTCTGGCGGAACACGGTGGTGCGGAATTCTTCCACCAGCTGGTTGCACAGGAAGGCGGTGGCCACCTTGTTATCCTTGAACTTGTTCATCAGGTGGCGCATGAGCAGCACTTCGTTGCAGGTGGAAGCCACTTCGGCCACAAACAGGCTGTAGCCGGCTTTGGGGAAGGGCAGCGCGTTATCGCTGTGCCAGGAATGAAGGGCATGGCCCAGTTCGTGAGCCAGCGTCATGCAGCCCATCAGGTCATCGGTGTGGTTGAGCAGCACATAGGGGTGCACGTCATAGCAGCCGGAAGAATAGGCGCCGGAAGTTTTGTTCTTGTTTTCGTATACGTCGATCCAGCCTTCGTCCCGGGCTTTTTTGAGCAGGTTCAGATAATCTTCACCCAGAGGCTTGAGGCCTTCCAGCACCAGCTCATAAGCTTCTTCATAGCTCATCTTCATATCGAAATCTTCGATGATGGAGGCGTACAGGTCATACATGTTCAGCTTTTCCAGACCCAGCTTTTCCTTACGGATATTCAGCGCCTTGGTGAGGGCGGGAAGAGCGTCTTCCACGGCGGAAAGCAGACTGTCATATACCTGTTCGGGAATCTGGCTGTCGTCCAGAGAAGCGGCGCGGCTGGAAGCATAGTTGCGGGCGCGGGAAGTGAACACATCGCCCTTGACGGAAGAAGCGTACATAGCCGTCACAGTGGAGGCAAACTTGCCGAAGGTGCCCATCATGCCTTCATAGGCTTCCTTGCGCACAGCCTGGTTGCGGCTGCCGATCAGTTCGCCGTAATTGGCATGGGTCAAACGGATCTTGTTGCCTTCATCATCCGTCACTTCGGGGAAGGGCACGTCCACCGCGTCAAACATGTTGAAAATGTCGCTGGGCGCGCCCAGCACTTCGCCGGCAGCCGCCAGCAGCTTTTCCTGGGCAGCATCCAGCGTATGGGGCTTACGGCGGAGAATTTCCTTGATGTACACATCATAATCCGCCATATCGGGGTCTTCTGCCAGTTTCAGCAGTTCTTCTTCGGGCATAGCCAGCAGTTCGGGTTCCAGGAAAGCAGCAGCGCTCTGGGCTTCCACAATCAGGGACATGCTGCGGGCAGCCAGCGCCTGATACACGTTGTTGCCGCGGTCTTCATCCTGCTTCATAAAGGCAAAGCCGTAGAGCTTGTCCAGCATGCGCATCACACGGAAATTTTCACAGATTGCCGCTTTGGGGTCCTGCGCCACGCAGCCCTGGAAGCGGGCAAAAGCCTTTACGCCTTCCTGAATTTTGGCAAAATCCTTTTCAAAAGCCTGATCGTCCGCATAAATGTCCGTCAGTTTCCACTGATATTTGGGATCCATTTCATTGCGGTTTTTCAGTTCCTGTGCCATAAAGCAATATCCTCCGTTCATTCAAAGGGCACGGATGGAGCATCGGATGCCCTGTATTTTCATTTGCTGTCATTATATACGCCCCCTTCCCATCCGTCAAGGAAGGCGCGGGGCAAAATCCGCATAAACGCCGTTTTCTGTGAGGCGAATGCATACATGCCCTGCGCCTTCAAAAGGCACATATCCGCCGCCCGTTCCGATTTTTTCACCCTTCTCCACCTCTTGCCCCTCAGCACAGAAAAGGGTTTTCAGCCCCCGATACACCCACAGTTCCTCCTCATTCAGGATATGCACTTCCCCCTCCCGGGCAAAAGCTACCCTGCCTGCTTTGGCAGAAAAAACATTTGTCTCTTCATCCGCCGCAAAATCCACCCCCGGATGAGCAGAAAATACCCTTGTTTCCTCAAAATACACCGTTTCAAGAGAAAAGGGACGAAGAATACGCCCCGATACCGGACGCACCGGGTATTCCTCCGCTTTTTCATCCTTTTTTTCTTCCAAGGTTTCATCCATCCCGCTGAGCGCATTCAGGGACAATTGCTCCTCCCGCTGAGCGTCCCGTGTCCATAACGCAGAAAGCAGCACCACCGCGGCGCACAATACGCACATCAGCGCATAACCCCATTTCTCCAGCCATCTGCCAAAGCGTCTGCCCATTGTTCGCAGCATCAAAAAACACCCTCCCGTATGGAAGGATGTTCCTGTTTTCTTTTTCTTATTCTGCCATCACGCCGGTACCGTCAAAAGGCGGGGTATAGCTGCTGTCCGCCGATTCCGCCTCCTGCGAAAAACCCGGAATGCCAATCTCATCTGCGTACTGCATGACCCGTTCGTATTCTTCATCGGTAATGCGCCGGTCCAGCCCTTTGATTTTGCAGCGTTCCTGCGGGGTATACTGCCGCATGATGCTGACAGGCACATCGGGCAAATTTTCTTTCAGAAAATCCAGCACCTGCATGGCATCCCTCGTGCAGCCGGGCAAAATAAGGTGCCGCACGATCATGCCTTTTTTCAGCATACCCTCTTCGTCATACACATTCGGCCCAACCTGACGGTACATTTCCATCAAGGCAGCCGATGCCACCTCAAAATAATCCTCCGCCTGCACGCACAGTTTGGAAAGCCGGGGAGAAACATGCTTGAGGTCCGGCAGGTAAATCTGCACATGGTTTTCCAGCCTTTTCAGCGTTTCCACCGTTTCATAACCGCCGGTATTCCACACCACCGGAATAGAAATGCCGCTTTTTTCAATGGCTTCCGCAATCAGCGGCGCAAAAGGCGTACCGGTCACGATGTTGATGTTGTGGGCGCCCTGCTCCTCCAGCGAGCGGAACATGCCAATCAAGCCCTCCACGGTAACAGGATAGCCAAAGCCATCATGACTGATGGGCGCATTCTGACAAAAAGCACATTTGAGCGTGCAGCCCGAAAAAAACACCGTACCGCTGCCGCGCTTGCCCGAAATGCAGGGCTCTTCCCACATGTGCAGGGCAGCCCGCGCCACCTTCATGGTATCGCCCATGCGGCAGAAGCCCTGTTTTTCATGCCGGTTCACGCCGCACTGCCGGGGGCAGAGCGTGCAATGGGAAAACGTGTCCATGCCACTTCCTCCAAATCAACTGTTTCGCCGCCTTCTATTTTACAGGATGTTTTTTGTTCTTTCAAGCAGACGAAAAGCAAATAATGTGCTATAATCAAAATGAAGATATATGCTCACTTGAAGGGAGGAAAAGGCTGATGCCCAGGTGGACCGAAGAACAGCAACAGGTACTGGACGCCCGCAGCGATACGCTGCTGGTCAGCGCCGCCGCAGGCTCGGGTAAAACGGCCGTGCTGGTGGAGCGGGTATACCGCCTTCTTCAGCAGGGAGCGGATATTGAACGCATGCTCATCGTCACTTTTACCCGCGCTGCTGCAGGCGAAATGCGCGAGCGCATTGAAAAGCGGCTCAGCGGGGAAACCGATCCCCATCTGAAGCGGCAGGCCGCCCATATCCACCGCGCCATGATCTCTACCCTTCATTCCTTCTGTCAGAAATTCCTCAGAGAACAGTTTGCCGCCGCAGGCATTGACCCCATGTTCCGTCTGGGCAGCGAACATGAACTGATGCCGCTAAGGGAAAAGGCGCTTGCCATCGAACTGGAAAATGCCTGTGCAGAACCCACAGACGAAGAACAGGCGCTGTTTTCCTCCTTTGAAGACGAAGAAATCGTGGACATGGCGTCCCGTCTTCGCAATTTCCTTTTATCCCGCGCCGACCCTTTTGACTGGGCGCTGGAAAAGACCCATCAGGGGCTGGAACCTTTCCTTGCCCAGCTCCGCGGCCGCTGCAGGCAGCAGTTGAGCGGCGCGGTGCAGCTTCTTTCCATGATGAACCATACCCTCAATCTGCCCGGTGCGCCCCTGCATTATCAAGACACCTATCTGGCAGATGAAGAATTGACCCGGGCGCTGATCGACGCCTGCGAAGCGGGCACATTGACCGACGGACCCACCGCATTCACCAAACTTTCCGCCAAGCGCAAAACGCCCGATATGGATGAAGGCGTCATTGATTTGTACAAGCGTCAGCGCGAAGAATGGAAAAAAGTCATCAAGGAAGCCCGGGCGCTGCTGCCTGCCAACCTGACGGTGGCACAAGAAACCTATGCCTATACCCTTGCGCCCCTCCGGGCATTGATCAAGCTGGTGCAGCGGGTGGAAAACCGATATTTTGAACTGAAAAAACGGCGCAATCTCCTGGACTTTTCCGATTTGGAGCACCTGACGCTGAAGGTGCTGAAAAATGAATCCGTGCGCCTGATGGCCGCGAAGCAGTTTGACTACCTGTTCGTAGATGAATATCAGGACGTCAGCGGCATTCAAGAAGCCATCGTCAGCGCACTGCATGTAAAGGGTCAGAACCAGCTGTTCCTGGTAGGCGATGTGAAGCAGAGCATTTACCGCTTCCGTCTGGCCGACCCCACGCTGTTTTTGCATAAGTACGATACCTTTTCCGAGGACGAAAGCGCCGCAGACCGCAAAATTCTGCTGAGCCGCAATTTCCGCTCTACAGAGAATGTGCTGTTTTCCACCAACCACGTTTTTGCCCACGCCATGCGCAAGCGGGAAACCGAAATCGATTACGATGAAAGCGCCATGCTCCGTGTGGGCGGCAGCCAGGAAAAGGGCGTGGAAACAGAGCTTGCCATCCTGCAGCGAGAAAGTCAGGATGAAGATACCGAAACCGAAGGCGAAATGCCTAAAGGGTACCTTTGCGAAGCGCGCTATATTGCCCGCCGTATTCATGAACTGATGGAAAATGATTCCATCCCGGATGAAAAAAACGATTCCCGCCGCCGTATCCGCTTCAAGGATATTGTGATCCTTCTGCGCAATGCATCAAACCGCGCATCGGACATTGCCAAGCTGCTGGAAAAAGAAGGCATTCCCGTATATACCGATGCCGACGGCCAGTATTTTGACCTGCCGGAAGTGAGAGATATGCTTTCCCTTCTGCGGGTGATTGTCAACCCGGAAGAGGACCTGGCACTGCTTTCCGCACTGCGCTGTCCCTGCTTTGATTTTTCCGAAGAGCATTTAAGCCGCATCCGCCTGACGCTGCAGGGCAGGGGCATTCCCTTCCACAAGGCCTTTTACGCCGCAGCCGAAAGGCAGGATCCACTGGGCGAAAGGTGCCGCCGGGCGCTGGATAAATTCAGCAGCTGGCGTTTCCTCTCCGGCGTTCTGCCGCTGGACACCTTCATCTGGCGGCTGATGGAGGAATCTTCCCTCTATCTTCGTGCAGGCGCCGCAGAGGATTCCGCCGTGCGCAAGGCCAATCTCCGGCTCTTTGCAGAACGCGCACAGGGCGATAACGCCCGCCTGTCCGTGGCCCAATTCCTCACCGCCATGGATGACGCCCGCCGCGCAGGCGATAAAACGGGCGCCAAAACACTGGGTGAAAATGAGGACGTTGTGCGCATCATGACGCTGCACAAGTCCAAGGGTCTGCAGTTCCCCGTGGTGTTCATTATGGAAATGAGCCGTCCTTTCCGGACGGAAAAGGATGCCGCGCCCCTGCTGATGGACGAACATTTAGGCTGCGCCCTGCGCTATGTGGACGGCGAAAACCGCCTGACCCGCACAAACCCCGCCATGGACGCCATCCGGGAAAAAAGCGATATGCAGCACCGGGCGGAAGAATGCCGTTTGCTGTACGTGGGCATGACCCGCGCACAATACCGGCTCATCATGACGGCATCGCCCAAAAATTTTGAAAGCGCCGTCATGAACCGTGAAAGCAGCGCTTACCGGGCAGGCAGCGCCAAATGCATGCTGGACTGGGTGGCAGATGCCCTGGGAAGCCGTGCTCTTGCGCAGGAAGGCTATTACACCGCTTCGCAAAGCGGCAGCCGCTGGCACATTCTTTTCCCCCAGGCTGCCAGAATGCTCCGGGATGAAGATGCTCCCGCGCTCCCCATTCCGCCCTTTGATCTGGCAGAGCCGGATCAGGCATGCACAGAGCAGATGCAGCGGGAAAAAGCCGAACTGCCCGTTCTCAAAACCTCGGTCACAGCCCTGGTGCATCACATGCTCAGGGAAGCAGGCGATGAAGAAGAAACCCCCGGCACCAAGCGCCGGGAACTGCGCTTTGATCCTGCAGACCGTCCCCGCTTTTTGCAGGAGCAGGGAAAACTGACAGGCGCCGAACGCGGCACGGCCATCCACCGGGCACTGGGTCTTTTGCCCCTGAATTTCATCCAGGAAAACCGCTTTGCCGATGCGGTGCGCGACCTTGCAACCCGCGGCGTATTCAGCCCAAGGGAAATGACCGCTTTGTCTTCCCCCCATGCCAGAAAGGCCATGCAGCAGTTTTACCTGTCCGATCTGGGAAAGAGAATGCTGTGCAGTTCCCGCATAGAACGGGAATGGAGCTTCACCTGGCATCTGCATTCTGATCTGGGCGAATACGTGCAGGGCACCATTGACCTGTGTTTCATGGAAGACGGGCAGTGGATTTTGTGTGATTACAAAACGGATGCGCTGGATGAAGAAGCGTTGAAAGACCGCTATCAGAAACAGCTGCAGCTTTACGCCCGGGCGCTTACCGAAATCACGGGCATTCCCGTCAAAGAAATGCACCTGTATTCCCTGCACCTGAACAAAGCCGTTTCCCTTTGATGTTTTGATGTTTTTCATGTTCTCATGATTTTTCTCATAATTTAAGGAGGCACTTCAATATGGATTATGTAGAAATTACCGTTTCCACTTCCTCTCTGGGCGCGGACGCCGTCAGCGATGAAATGCTGCGTCTGGGCGCCATGGGCACTCAGATTCTGGACCGCGCCGATCTCCCCGACCCCGAAAAACCCGTGCACAACTGGGAACTGATGGACCAGAGCGTGATTGACAACATGCCCGAAGACGTGCAGGTGAAGGCCTGGTACAGCGAAGAAGAAACCCCCGTCATCCTGGAAAAGCTGCGTTCCTTCCTGCCCACCCTCCGGGAAAGCTGCCACTTTGATCTGGGCACGCTGGAAGTATCTGTGCAGAGCGTGCAGGATACCGACTGGAACGAAAACTGGAAAAAGTACTACAAGCCCTTCCGCGCCGGCAAACACCTGGTCATCAAGCCCAGCTGGGAAACCTGGGATGCGCAGGAAGGCGACCTGATCATCGAACTGGATCCCGGCATGGCCTTTGGCACCGGCACCCATGAAACCACCGCGCTGTGCGTGGAACTGATCGAAGATTACTACAAGGGCGGAACGCTCCTGGATGTGGGCACGGGCAGCGGCATTCTGGCGCTGTGCGCCGCAAAGCTTGGCGCGGAAAACATTACTGCCGTGGATATCGACCCCGACGCCGTACGCGTGGCCAAAGAAAACGCTGAACGCAACGGCGTGGCCGATAAGATCGACGTGCGCGAAGGCGATTTGATCCAGGGTCTGGACGCTTCCTTTGATTTTGCCGCCGCCAACATTCTGGCGCCCATCGTGAAGCTGCTTTTGCCCCCCATGTACAAGCATACCGTGAAGGGCGGCCTGTTCATCTGCTCGGGCATTCTCAAGGAGCAGGAAGAAGACGTGTGCGATGCCATCGAAAAGGCAGGCTATACCCTGCTGGAAGTGCGCCGCAAGAACGACTGGGTAGCCATGGCTGCCCGAAAGGATTGATATGCGCATCCTTCTGACGGTGGCCTACCGGGGCACCAACTATTCCGGCTGGCAGTGGCAGGAAAACGGCCCCTCCATCCAGCAGGAGCTGGAAAAAGCGCTGGAAAAGGCGCTGGGCAAGTTTGTGCGCGTCACCGGCGCCAGCCGCACGGATGCAGGCGTACACGCCCTGTGCCAGCGCGCCCAGTTCGATACGGACATGAAGATCCCGCCGGAGCGCTATCCCTTTGTGCTGAACCGCCATCTGCCTCCGGATATCAGGGTAATAAACGGCCAGCAGGTGGACGATCTCTTCCACGCCCGCTTTATGGCAGAAAAAAAAATCTACACCTACCGCATCCACAATGCGCCGGTAGCCAGCGCCATCCGGTATGATACCACCGCCCATGTACCCGTGCATCTGGACGAAAGAAAGATGCATGACGCCGTGCAGTGCATTGTGGGCACTCACGATTTTGCCGCCTTTGTGGCTTCCGGCGGCAGCCAGAAGACCACCGTGCGCACGCTCTACAGCGCTTCCGTTACAAGAGAAGGGGAGGAAATCACCTTCACGGTCTGCGGAAACGCATTTCTGTACAACATGGTGCGCATCATTGCCGGCACGCTGATCTACATCGGTCAGGGCAAACTGCCCCCGGAATGCCTGCAGCAGGCACTGGAAACGGGCAGCCGGCTGGACCTTGGCATCACAGCGCCCGCACAGGGACTGGAACTGACCTATGTGGGATTCAGGGAAGAATGCCATGTTCATCCGTGAATTTTTGGTAAACACTTGCTTAACGCCCGTTCTGTCCTTGAAAAATCAAGTGTTTGCATATATAATGTGTGTATTCAATCTGCAGGAGGCCATTGTATGACGGACGATATCAGACTGGGCGATGTGATCCGCACCCGCAAGAGCCATCCCTGCGGAAGCGACGAATGGACCGTCATCCGCGTAGGCGCGGATATCAAAATCAAGTGTCACGGATGCAGCCACATTGTCATGCTGGAGAGAGACGCTTTCTTAAAGCGCCGCAAAGCCATTCTCTCCCGCAAGGAAGATGGGCAGGGCGAATAAATTTTTGCTCCATCCGGATCATCCATGTGAAAGAAGGTATTTTTCATGCAGACCGAACTGAAGCCTGCCGAGCAGCAGGAAGTACAGGAAATGGAAGCGCAGGCCGCACCTGAAACCGAAGTGCCTGCCGAAGAAACCGCTGCCACCCCCCGCAAAAAGAAAAAAGAAAAGGAACCCACCTCTCTGAAAATGGAAATCATGAGCTGGATTGTGACCCTGGTGGCTGCCGTGGTGTTTGCCACCGTCATCCGCGTGTTTATTTTTGAACCCATCCGCGTGGACGGCAACAGCATGACCAATACCCTCAAGCACGGCGAAGTGGTATATGCCTCCAAGCTGGCTTACCTGCGCGGCGATGTGGAACACAACGACATCGTCATCTGCCGCTATCCCAACCGCATGGGCAAAAGCTATAACCTGGGCGCTTCCATCACGCTGCAGAATCACACCCTGTTCGTCAAGCGCATCGTGGCCCTGCCCGGCGATACCGTAGCCATCACCAACGGTCAGTTGATCGTGAACGGCGAAGTGGTGCCTGATCCCGAATTCATGGGCTCTGTGCCCCGGGACTTTGCCGAAATCACCCTGGGCAAGGACGAATACTTCGCGCTGGGCGATAACCGCCTCTCCAGCCATGACAGCCGTCATAACGACGTAGGCCCCATCAACCGGGATATGATCATGGGCAAGGTAGAATGTGTGATCTGGCCCCTGAACGCCATCCGTTCTGTGAAGTAACCCTCACCTCTTTTTTCAACCGCACATCATGCAAAGGGCGCGGTACCGTCTGGTCCGTGCCCTTTTCCATTGCCTGTAGACTACTGAGGAACACACGATGAAAGACCGTACATTTTTGCGGGGCGTAAGAAACGGCATTCCCATCGCACTGGGGTATCTGTCCGTTTCCTTCTCCTTTGGCATCATGGCTGCCGCACAGGGCATGACCGTATGGCAAGCGGTACTGATCTCCCTGCTGTCCGTTACCAGTGCGGGACAATTGGCCGGACTCCAGATCATGCAAAGTCCCGGTCAATACATGGCCATGCTCATTTCTCAGCTGACCATCAATCTGCGCTATGCCTTTATGGGCATTTCCCTTTCACAGAAGACCGACGAACATTTCACCGGCAAATACCGCTGGCTGCTGGCCACCTTCATCACGGATGAAATTTTCGCCATGGCCTGTGCGGAAGAAAGCGTCAGCGCACGGTACTATGCCGGCCTTGCGGTGCTGCCCTATTCAGGTTGGGCGCTGGGCACGCTGCTGGGAGCACTGCTGGGCAGCGTATTGCCCCCTTTGGTCATGAACGCGCTGTGCCTTGCCATGTACGGCATGTTTGTGGCCATTGTCGTTCCCAGGGTGCAGAAAGAAAAGCCGCTGTTCCTGGTAGTGCTGGCAGCCGCACTGCTTATGTGCATCTGCCACTACATGATTCCCGCCCTTTCTGCCGGTCTGGCCATCAGCCTGTGCGCTGTGCTGGCGGCGCTTTTGGGCGCATGTTTCTTTCCCGCCGCAGAGAAGGAGGGTGTCCAGTGAACAACCACGAATTCTGGATTTACCTGGGCATCATGGCCCTTTCCACCTACCTGATCCGCGCCATTCCCTTTGTGCTGCTGCGGAAGAAAATCCGCAACCCCTTCATCCGTTCCTTCCTGTATTACATTCCCTATACCGTGCTGACGGTCATGACGGTGCCCGGCGCACTGTACGCAACAGGCCATGCGCTGACCGCAGCAGCAGGCTTGATTGCCGCCGTGTTCATCGCCGCAAAAGGAAAAAGCCTGACGGTGGTGGCGGCCGGCGCATGCCTGTGCACCTTTGTAAGCGAACTAATGCTGACCATCCTTTGATTGGCAAAACTGCAAAAGCAAAAAAGAGCCTTCCGGCTCTTTTTCATTTTCCCATCACATCTCGGTCACAGGTTCACGGTCGCGGAAGAGCAGGGAAATGCTCCACAGACCCGCAGCGCCCACCAGCGTATATACAATACGGCTGATCAGCGCACCCTGACCTCCGAACAGATAGGATACCAGATCAAACTGAAAAATACCTACCAAACCCCAGTTCACCGCGCCGATGATGACCAGCAGCAGTGCAATTTTATCCACCATTTTATTTCCTCCCTTCATGGCTGTAATGGCAGTATGTCCGCAAGCAGGAGGACTTATACACAGCCCATACAAAAAAATCCTCCGTTGGAATCGGAGGATTTTTGTATTCCATGAATTATTTCCATGAAGTATTACAGAATGTTCTTCACAAATTCGCCAATACGCTTCATAGCCTTTTCGATCTGCGCATCGTCAATGGCATAACTCAGACGCACGCAGCGGTCTGCGCCGAATGCCTCGCCGGGCACCACAGCCACCAGCTTTTCACGGAGCAGGGCGTCCGCAAAGTCCGCGCTGTTTTTCATCACACGGCCGCCAACCTTTTTGCCCATCATCTTGCTCACATCCAACAGGATATAGAAAGCGCCGCTGGGTTCAAAGAAGGAAATGCCCTTCAGTTCACCGGCCAGAGAAACCATCAGGTTTCTGCGGCGGGCAAAGGCGCGCACCATCTGCTGCACGCACTTCTGATCACCCTTCAGGGCCGCCAGCGCCGCATACTGGGATACGGAGGAGGGGTTGCCCGTGGCATGGCTCTGATAGGCGCTCATGGCCTCAATTACCTGTTTGGGACCTGCGGCATAGCCGATGCGCCAGCCTGTCATGGCATAGGTCTTGGAAAATCCGTTGACCAGAATGGTGCGGTTATACGCATCTTCACTCAGGGCGGATACGGACACATGCTCTGCCCCCGCAAACACCAGCTGATCGTAAATTTCATCGCTGATCATATAGAAGTCGAACTCTTCGGCCAGCTTTGCCGCCGTTTCCAATTGTTCCCGGGTCCACACGGCGCCGGTGGGGTTGCTGGGATTGTTGATCATGATGGCCTTGGTGCGGGGGGTAATGGCGGCACGCAGCTGCGCTTCATCAGGCACAAAACCCTGCTCAATGGTGGTGTACACCGGCACGGGCACGCCGCCTGCCATGCGCACCATTTCAGGGTAGCTCACCCAGCAGGGCTGAGGCAAAATCACTTCATCGCCGGGATCCAAAATGGCCGTCAATGCCCCGACCAGCGCCTGCTTTGCGCCCGTACAGAGAATCACCTGCTCGCTTTCATAGCGCACATGATTGTGCTTAAACACGAAATCCGCCACAGCGGCGCGCAGTTCGGGTACGCCGGGCACGGCAGTATAACGGGTTTTACCGGCGTTCAGTGCCTGCAGCGCCGCCTCGCGAATATGCAAAGGGGTATCAAAATCCGGCTCGCCGGCGCCCATGCTGATCACATCCATCCCGCGGGCGCGCATGGCAGCCACCTGCGCATTCAGTGCCAGTGTTACAGAGGAAGAAATGCCGCTGCACACCTTGGAAATCGTCAAAGCCATAAAATTGCTCCATCCTGCCGCATCGCGCGGCTATTGCATTGATCAATATTCCGGACAAACAAAAACAGGAAACGCATAATCTATTCTATGCAAATTTCATTTTTCCTGCTACTTTTCCGTTATTTTTGCTGTTTTTGCAATTTTTCATTGCATTTCTTTCATTTTTGAGCCAAGCCATGAAAAAAGGCCTTCGCACCAAACGAAAGCCTTTGCATTGCGAAAGGGATTTATTCCGCTTCCACCCACACTGCGCTGTTGCCGAACACGTCCACCGTCATGATGGCCGGCGTACCTCTGAGCTGAGGCAGCAGCAAGGTGGTGTTCAGTTTGGGCAGTTTTTTCAGGCGGCTGGAAAGATCCTGCGCATAGAACACCCCATCCTTGAGGAAGCCTACCGCCCACTGATCCACCAAATCCAGATTTTCAATGCCCATTGTATCCTGATGGGGCAAAGCGTACCGCAATAGCTTTACATCATAGAAACCGATCCCGGGCATCATTTCCGCATCCAGTTCGGCGCCCGGTGCGCCAAAGGACCAGTCCACCGTGAGGGCGCTGTCCGTCAAACGCTTACGGCTTACAGAAACAGCATTGCGGCTCACATCCAAGCCCAGGAACTGACGGTCCAGCTCCATGGCGGCTGCCAGCGTGGTGCCGCTGCCGCAGCACAGATCCGCCACCAGATCTCCGGGGCGGGTGGTACAGGCAAGGATGCGCTTGAGCAGCGCCACAGGCTTTTGCGTGTCATACCCGGTGCGCTGCGGGTCCTTCTGCTGCAGATGGCTTACATCCGTCCACACATCGCCGGGATAGACGGGCGCATCATCGTAATAGGTGTAGGTTTTGCCGCCGGACTTGATGGTGCGGTAGGCGCGGCCCTGTTCATCCACCTGCTTTTTCATGTGGTTGCTGCGGTTTTCCGCACGGCTGACCGGCACGGCCTGAATGTTGAAATACAGTTTTTTGCTCTTCTGATAAAACAGAATGGTATCATGCTTGCGGGAAAAGCGCTTGAGCGTACGTCCGCCCGTCTGATACGCCCAGATGATCTCATTGACAAAGTTGCTTTCGCCAAACACTTCATCGCAGATCATACGGGCATACGGCGCTTCTCTGCTGTCCAGATGAAGGAAAAATGCACCGCTTTCGGTCAGCAGACTGCGTGCCGCACGGACAAGACCGCGAAGCAGCGCCCAATATTCTTCCCGGCTTTCAAACCGGTCGCTGAAGGCAGGCAGAGTAAGGGAACGGTTGCCGTCCGTCCAGCCTTCTTCACCCACGCGCATACGGAATTCAAAATCTTCTCCCGTATTAAAGGGCGGGTCGATGTATACGCACTGTACCTTTCCCAGGTACTCTGCGGGCGGGGTCATGCCGTCCATGAGCATAACACGGCCCTGAATGCCGGACGTGGCCAGTTTTTCCTGCCGGCACGGTGCCTGAACAAAACGCATGAAAACCCCTCCTTCTCAGAATCTGGATGCTTCCTGCACCCGCTTGATGTGCGCGCCCAGCGCCCGGAGATATTCTTTGATTTCATCGCAGGAAGCCAGCACGTTTGCCGCTTCCCGGGCCGCTTTCACATATTCGCTGTCCAGCCCGTTCACGCCGTATTCCGCCAGCGGGCAGGTACTCAAGCCCCGCCGATCGATGCGTACATCGCCTTTGAAGGTGGGACGCAGCGGAAAAAACATGCAGGAAAGGGGACGCAATTCCCTGTCGCAATATCCTTCGCAGGTGAGCAGGTATCCGCCCAGAATAACGCTGTCATCCGGCAGAATGCAAAAGCCCTCGGGGAGAGGATCATACAATCCTTCTTCACCGGGAAAAAGCAGCATGCCGCCCTTGCCCGTTTCGTCCGGGCTGCAGCAAACGGCGCCACAAATACGCCCGCAATCCCCCTTCATGGGGGTCTTGCCCGCAAGTATTTCCCGTGCGGCTTTTACGGCGTCCGGCGCGTTCATGAAATCAACCTTTACAAAGTTTATAGACTTCTATATTTTATCATGTTTTGACACAATTGACAAGGCGATGGGAAGGGGGTAAGATAAATAATCATCGGGAGCATTCCGCTTGAAAACACAGAAAGGAGGCGCATTCATGGAAAACCAGGAAAACGTGAAAAACATGGAAAAACAGTTTCCCCTTTCACCCGCAGCGGAAAAAGCACTGCAATTGCTGGAAGAAAGCGGCTTTGAAAGCTACATTGTGGGCGGCTCGGTTCGGGACTTTTGCATGCATACGCCTCCGCACGATTTTGACATCACCACCGCTTCTTCTCCGGAGGAAACAAAAAAGGTGTTTGCACAATACCGCGTCATTCCCACCGGTGAAAAGCACGGAACGGTTACTGTCATGATGGACGGAGAACCGCTGGAGATCACCACCTTCCGCAAGGACGGCGATTATCTGGATGGGCGGCATCCGGAAAAGGTGGAATTCACCTCTGCCATTGAAGAAGATCTCCTGCGCCGGGATTTTACCGTGAACGCCATGGCCTACAGTCCTTTCAGGGGCATGAAGGACCCCTTCGGCGGGCAAAGCGATCTAAAAAGAAAGCTGCTGCGCTGCGTAGGGGACGCCGACCGGCGCTTCCATGAAGACGCACTGCGCCTGCTGCGGGCGTTGCGCTTTGCCGCACGGTTGTGTTTTGACATCGAAAAATGCACGCACAATGCGCTGATGAACCTTGCGCCCCTCATTGAAAAGGTGAGCCGGGAACGGGTGCTCAGCGAACTGAACGGGCTTTTGCTTGCCAGGGATTTTGAACGGGTGATGGCGGTATACCGCCCGGTCATTGAATGTGCCGTACCCGAAATTCGAAGCATTCCGCAGGCAGATTACCTGTCTGCGCTCCGTGCCATGACCCGCCTGGACCTTGACCTTTCCCTCCGCTGGGCAGCGCTTTTGCACCCCCTCGGCGAAGAAAAAGCTTATCAGACACTGAAAAACCTGAAAGCACCCAACCGGTTGTGTGAAGATGCATCCCGCCTTGCAGGCCATGCGCTTTCGCCCATAACGGTGCAAACAGCCAAGTTTTTCATGAACAGGCTGGGAGAAGATCTGGCCAAACAGCTCTCACGTCTGCAGGGCGCCCTGAACGTGATCCCGGATGCGGACGCTGTCCGGGCAGAAATCGACCGGGTGCTTGAAAGCGGCGAATGCTACACGCTGGCAGGGCTCATGGTCACAGGAAACGAACTGAAAGCCATCGGCGTTACCGGCAGGGACATTGGCAAAACACTGAATCTGCTGCTTGAAAAGGTCATGGCAGGGAAGCTTCCCAACGAAAAGGAAGCGCTGCTCCGCGCCGTTCACTGATTTTCGCGCCATCGCTTTACAAATGACCTTTTTCCCTTTATACTTATAAGATAGAATTTTACGTACGGAAGGCTTTTTTCCATCCCTTCCGCCGTTATGATTAAAGGAGGCATGTTCTCATGCAGGGTGCACCCTATACGCCCAACCAGATCGAACCCAAATGGCAAAAATACTGGGAAGAACACAATACCTTTGCCACCGACGTGTGGGATTTTTCCAAGCCCAAGTACTACGTGCTGGATATGTTCCCCTATCCTTCCGGCGTAGGTCTGCATGCAGGCCATCCCGAAGGCTATACCGCCACCGACATCATGTCCCGCATGAAGCGCATGCAGGGCTATAACGTGCTGCATCCCATGGGCTATGATTCCTTCGGTCTGCCCGCGGAACAGTACGCCGTGGATACCGGCAACCACCCCAACGGCTTCACCCAGAAGAACATTGCCACTTTCTCCAAGCAGCTCAAGGAACTGGGCTTTGACTACGACTGGAACAAGTGCATTGCCACCACCGATCCCGAATTCTACAAGTGGACCCAGTGGATCTTCAAAAAGCTGTACGAAGCCGGCTACGCCCGCCGCATTGAAATGCCCGTGAACTGGTGCGAAGCGCTGGGCACCGTGCTTGCCAATGACGAAGTCATCGACGGCAAATCCGAGCGCGGCGGCTACCCCGTGGTCAAAAAGATGATGATGCAGTGGGTCATCGACCAGCCTGCCTTTGCCGAAAAGCTGCTGGAAGGCCTGAACGACATCAACTGGCCCGAATCCACCAAGGAAATCCAGCGCAACTGGATTGGCAAATCCACCGGCGTGGAAGTGGATTTCAAGCTGGTGGACGGCGGCG
>JAFYLS010000060.1 GCA_017550035.1 Clostridia bacterium | reverse complement strand
GGCGCAGTTGCCGGTCATACGGCGGGGCAGGATCTTGCCGCGTTCGTTGATGTAACGACGCAGACGGTTCACATCCTTATAATCGATGTATTCGATCTTGCTCACGCAGAAATCGCACACCTTGCGACGGGGCTTGCGGCCGCGGGGACGGGGACGCTTTTCGCCACGATCTTCGGACATTTTGCATAACCTCCTTCTCGGAAATATCGAGGTCGGCTGAGCCGCTCTCTAAGCGGGAGAACATATGTTAACTTCTCCCTTGAAGGGTTCCGCCTGTAGAGGCGGAAGGAAATCGGCAGCCGTTTCTTAGAACGGCAGTTCTTCTTCGTCCACCTGCACATAGCCGCCCTGAGGAGCCGGATTGCGGTTCATCTGGGGAGCGGACATCATGGGCACGCTTTCGCCGGCTTCACTGCGGGGAGTGAGGAATTCGATGTCGTCAGCCGTCACTTCAAGAGTGGCGCGGGTCTGACCGTCATTGCCCGTATAGGTGCTGACGGAGACGCTGCCGACAACGGAAACCTTGCGGCCCTTTGCCAGATACTTGGCGCAGATATCAGCCAGCTGACGCCACGCCGTAACGCGGAAGAAATCCGCTTCGGGCTGACCGGCGTCCGCGCTGTTTGCACGGCGGCGATTGACCGCGACGGTGAAGGAGCACACCTGAATACCGGAAGAGGTGGTGCGCAGTTCAGGATCGCGGGTAAGATTGCCGATGATAAAAAGCTTGTTCATTCATGTACCTCTTGCTTATTCAGCGTCGGTATTGGCAGCTTCGGAAACTTCTTCAGCAGCCTGAACGGGAGCGGCCATCACGCGGGGAGCGCGGGGCTTGATGCCGACCTTGCGTTCCAGAATGCGGACGGTCTGGTAGCGGATGATGGATTCGTTGATCTTCAGGTTACGTTCCAGCTCCAGGGGCAGTTCGGAAGCCGCGGAGAAGTTCACCAGCACGTAGTAACCTTCGGTCTTGTAGTTGATGGCATAGGCCAGACGGCGCTTGCCCCACTCTTCCACCTTTTCGATCTCGCCGCCGTTTTCGGTGATGAGGGTGTTGAACTTTTCAACCAGAGCCTTGCGGGCTTCCTCTTCCACCACGGTGTCGATGATGTACACCAGTTCGTACTTGTTCATGTCTTTCACCTCCTCATGGACTTATGGCACCGCCACTTACTTTGTGCGGCGCAAGGATGTGCCAATAACATATTATACACATCGGATAGGGGTTTGGCAAGAGGTTTGCCGAAGAAAAAACGGAATTTTTTGCCTGAACCGAGGATGAATGGATGGTTCGGATATAGTGTTTGAAAACAAATCGTGAACGAAAGGGCGTTTTGCTTGCACATCGGGATAAAACGCGCTATCATTACGGCATGCAATCAATCCATATGGAAGGAGCGGACACATTTTGATTCGTGTCAGTCATCTGACCAAGCGTTACGGTGCTCATACCGCCGTGAACGATTTGAGTTTTCATATTGAAAAAGGGGCCGTATATGGTTTTCTTGGGCCCAACGGCGCAGGTAAAAGCACGACCATGAACATTCTGACCGGATGCCTCAGCGCCACGGAAGGGGAAGTATTTATTGCCGGGCACGATATTCAGCTCAAGCCCATGGAAGCCAAGCGCCACATCGGCTATCTGCCGGAAATTCCGCCGGTATATGCGGATATGACCCCCGCGGAATACTTGAAATTCGTGCTGGAAGCCAAAAGAGTCCCCCGCAGCGAGCATCAAAAGCAGCTGGCGGATGCCATGGCAAAAACAGGCATTACCTATATGAAAAACAGGCTGATCCGGAATCTGTCCAAGGGTTATCGTCAGCGTGTAGGCATTGCGCAGGCGCTGATGGGCAATCCGGAGATCATTATTCTGGATGAACCTACGGTGGGTTTGGACCCGGTGCAGATCATTGAAATCCGGGAACTCATCCGGGAACTGGGCAGGGATCATACGGTCATACTGTCCAGCCATATTTTGAGCGAAGTGGAATCTGTGTGCGACAGTCTTCTCATCATTGTAAACGGAAAGCTGCTGGCAGCGGATACCAAAGAAAACCTGACGCGCCGCTTTGCGGGCGAATCAAAACTGCACCTGCTGATCCGCGGCGATGAAGAAAATGTGCGCGGGATACTAAACGGCATTGCCGGCGCAGTGTGTATCCGCATGGAAGAAACGGAGGAAACGGGTGTTTGGCACGCCGTGCTGATTGCCAAGGAGTGCGCGGACCTTCGGGAAAATGTGTTTACCGCCTTTGCATCTGCCGCACTTCCGCTGCTGGAAATGCGTACGGAAAAACCTACTTTGGAGCAGATGTATCTGGAAATGACCACGATGGCAGGAAGGGAGGAACAGCGCGTATGATGGCTGTGTTCAAGAGGGAATTCGGCGCTTATTTCAAGGGCATTCCCGGCTATCTGTTTACCGCCTTTCTGGTGCTGTTTACCGGCGTGTATGTGATGGTGAACAACCTGAGCGGCTATACTGCCAGTTTTGAATATTCCCTGAAAGCCGTCAGCTTCATTTACATGGTGGCGGTGCCTGTGCTTACCATGCGCTCTCTGGCCGAGGAAAAAAAGCAAAAGACCGATCAATTGCTGTATGCCCTTCCGCTGCGCATGTCCTCTGTGGTGCTGGGTAAATATCTGGCTATGGCGGCAGTGCTGCTTGTGCCCTGCGTGATCATCGGCACTTATCCGCTGATCCTGTGTGCGTGGGGCAATGTAAATCTCTTGATGGCGTACAATGGTCTGTTCGCTTTTTTCCTGCTGGGGGCAGCTTTGCTTTCTGTGGGGCTGTTCATCTCTTCCATGACGGAGAATCAGGTGGCATCTGCGGTGATTACGCTGCTGGTGCTGCTGATTTTGTATCTGCTGAACGACCTGGTCAGCTATATGAGCCCTATGAGCCGCGCATCCTTCATTGCGCTGACGGTGGCGATTGTGCTGGCGTTTTTGCTGATTTACCTGCTGACGAAGAGCCTTGCGGTATGCGCGGGGCTTGGGGTGCTCAGCATTGCCGGGCTGTATGTGTATTACCGGTTGGAGCCGCTGCCTTTCTTTGGCGGCTTTGCCAATGTGATGCGCAGGCTGGGTCTTTTTGACCGCTTCTATGCGCAGCTCAACGGCGTGTTTGATGTAAAGCACATGGTGTACTTCCTGTCCGTGATCGTACTGTTTTTGTTCCTCACGGTGCAGTCGCTGCAGAAGAGGAGGTGGGCGGAATGAGCAAAAAGAGAACGGCCCGCTTTTCCAAACTGGGTGCGCTTCATGCCCTTTCCATCGTGCTGGTTGCAGCGCTGCTGGCGGGCGTGAATATCGGCGTTGGGTTCCTGCCCTCTTCCTGGACGGAAAAGGATCTGAGCGGCACTGAACTGTATACTTTTTCTGAACAGACGGAAAAAATTCTGGATGAACTGGAAACGGATGTGACCTTGTATCTTCTGGCGCCTGCCGGGAAAGAAAACGAGATCATGACCCGGTTCCTGAACCGATACGCGGAAAAGAATGCCCGTATCCATGTGGAAAGCCTGGATCCGGCGGACGATCCTGCCTTTGTGGAGCAGTATGGTATTGACCTGAACCGCCTGTATGTGAATTCCGTGCTGGCTGCGTCCGAAAAACGGCATCAGCTGGTGGGGTATGACCAGATCTATCAGATGACAGTCAATACGCTGGAGGACGGCACGCAGGAAACGCTGGCCTACTTTAACGGCGAAAGCGTGATCACTTCTGCGCTGCATTATGTTTCCCGTGCAACCTTCCCCAAGGTGTATATTCTGCAGGGACACGGAGAAAAGGATCTGGGCGATACGGTAAAGGGCTACATGACGGCGGAGAATCTGATGGCAGAACCGCTTTCCCTGATTTCTGCGGACCGGGTGCCGGAAGATGCAGCCTGCGTGCTGATCCACGTGCCGAAAGCAGATATTGCCCCGGAAGAAGCAGAACAGCTGATCGCCTATCTGCAGTCGGGCGGCAAGGTATTTCTGGTGACGGATTATATGGAAGATGATGCCATGCCCAATTTGATGCAGGTCACTTCCTTCATGGGCATGACGGCCAAAACCGGGCTCATTATGGAAGGCGATACTTCCAAGCATCTGAACCGCTATCCCTACTATCTGCTGCCGGACTTGTCCGACCATGCCGTCACGTCCGCGCTGAAAGCGGGCGGTTACCGGGTGCTGCTGCCCATTTCCCAGCCTATTGAAGAAACGGTGGGCAGCGGCGCTGCTATGGCTAAAATCCTGACCACGTCCGATAAAGCCTATCTCAAGCGGGACGGCTTGCAGACCACGCAGCTGGAAAAGACGGATGAGGATGAAACGGGCACCTATACGGTGGGTGCACTGGCTTACAAGCAGGATGCACGCTTCTTCTGGATCACTTCCAGTCAGCTGCTGGATCAGCCTGTGAACACCATGGTGGCAGGTGCCAATTACGATATGTTCATGAACGGACTGGGCATGCTGTGCGACCAGACGGAAACGCTGTCCATCCGTGTGAAGAATCTGAACACGCACGTGCTTTCCGTGCCGCAGCAGGCTCAGAGCCGCTTTACCGTGCTGATCATCGGTGTGCTGCCTGCACTGATTCTGGCGGCAGGCGCAGCGGTGTACATCGTGCGCAAGCGGAAATAACATAAATCAAAAAGAAGATAAAAAGGCCGCCGCAGAGCTCCTGAGAGGAACTTTGCGGCGGTTTTTGCTTTGGTTGCTGATGTGTTTCTTACAGCGTATAGGTGATTTCGTTCCCGTCGGGGAAAAGCAGCAGACCTTCTTTGGTATCTTCTGCCCGGGCGCCGGTCAGGGTATGGACTGCATGCACATTGACAAGCAGAAGTTTCAGATTATCCGCTTTGTCGTGAACGGCGAAATGGACAGAGCCTTTTTCCAGCTTTGCACAGGCGGAGAAGGCGATGTTTCCCTTCTGGTCGCGCACATCGCAGCGTGCGCAGTCTTTCAGCGCATACAGACGCAGTGTCACATCCTTTTCGTAATCGTAGACGGCGTTTGTATCGCATGCGCCCATGGGCAGCAGCGTGTTTTCCCTGACGTACAGGGGAAGGGACATAAAGCCGTAGGTATCCTGCTGCCAACAGCCGCCTTCCTTCACTTCGCCGGAAAGCAGGTGGGTCCAGGTGCCGCGGGGCAGGTAATAGTCACACACGTTGTTTTTGCGCATCACAGGCGCCACCAGCACACGTTCGCCCAGCATGTACTGTCTGTCGCAGTCTTCGGCGCCCAGGTCGCCGGGGAATTCCAGCACCATGGCCCGCATCATGGGCACGCCTGTTTCATGGGCAATGGCGGCAGCATCGTAGATATAGGGCATGAGCTTTGCTTTCAACTTGGCAAAGTGACGGCATACATCCACGCTGTCTTCGCCAAAGAGCCAAGGCACGCGATAGGAGGAACTGCCGTGCAGGCGGGAATGGGAGGAAAGCAGGCCGAATGCCAGCCAGCGGTTGTATACGTCGGGATTGGCGGTGCCTTCAAAGCCGCCCATATCGTGGCTCCAGTAGCCAAAGCCGCTCAGGCACAGGGAAAGACCGGCGCGCAGGCTTTCTGCCATGGAGGGGTAGGTGGAGTTGCAGTCGCCGCCCCAGTGCACGGGGAATTTCTGACCGCCTACCGTGGCGCTGCGGGCAAAGAGGCAGGCTTCTTCTTCGCCTCTTTCTTCGCAGATGGCGTCATACACCGCCTTATTGTAGAGGTAGGTGTAGTAGTTGTGCATGCGCTCGGGGTCAGAGCCGTCAAAGTATTTTACGTCGGTGGGAATGCGCTCGCCAAAGTCGGTCTTAAAGCAGTCCACACCCTGACTCATCAACATTTTCAGCTTATTCTTATACCATTGCACTGCCTCGGGGTTGGTGAAATCCACCACGGCGCAGCCGGCCTGCCACAAATCCCACTGCCAGACGTCGCCGTTGGGACGGTTGAGCAGGTAGTTTTTGTCCATGGCTTCTCTGAAGGTGGGGCTGTTCTGGCCGATATAGGGGTTGATCCACACGCATACTTTCAGGCCCTTTTCGTGGATGCGTTTGATCAGTCCTTCGATATCCGGGAACATGTCCTGATCCCATTCAAAGCCGCACCATTCGTTTTCCTTCATCCAGAAGCAGTCAAAGTGGAAAACGGACAGAGGAATGCCCCGCTCCTGCATGCCGTCAATGAAGGACATGACGGTGTTTTCGTCATAGGAGGTGGTGAAGGAGGAAGAAAGCCACAGGCCGAAAGTCCAGGCTGGGGGCAGCGCCGGACGGCCTGCCAGGGCGGTGTAGGAGGACAGCACATTTTTCATATTGCCGCCGCCCACCACCATGAAATCCAGCTTGTGTCCGGGTACGGAGAACTGTACTTTGGTCACCGCTTCGGAGCAGACTTCAAAACTGACGGGGCCGGGATCGTTCACCAGAACGCCGTAGCCCCGGTTGGTTACATAGAAGGGGATGTTTTTGTAGGCGATCTCGCTGGCGGTGCCGCCGTCCTCGTTCCAGATATCCACCACCTGACCGTTCTTGACAAAGGCGGTGAAGCGTTCGCCCAGACCGTACACCTTTTTGCCCACGTCCACTTCCAATTGTGCCCGCATGAAGGGACCTTCCGGGGTGTCCATGTAGCTCAGCATAGGCGCGCCGAAGTGATCGCCTACCGCGGTGATGGGTTCATCCTGCCAGTAGTAGCAGAAGGAGCAGGGGCGGTAGGTGACGATCAGCTTGAGGCCGCCGGATGCGATCTCGATGCGGTCGTCTTGTTCGGAAACCTCCATGGGCAGGTGCAGATCGTTCAGTTCAAAGGCAGGCATTTTCTGCCGGGAACCGATAAAGTGGGCGGCAGTAAAGCGCAGAATGTCCTTTTGCGGCGCGGTAATGTCAATCTCAAAGGAGGGGCCGTCCAGCCCGCGGTAGTCTTCCGGGTATTTGACGGCATACAGATGCACCCTGGTTTTGTCCGGGGACACCCATACTTTGCGAATCTGCCGGCAGTGATGGGCATTCACGCCCGGTTTGATGACCCAATAACCGTTATTGAATTTCATAGAACTGTCTCCTTGCTATGAAATATTGTGTTTTCGGCTGAATTTATTATAGAGGGATTTGCTTTTTCGGTCAAGGGGAAGGGATCAAGCTGCTGGAAATGAAACAGAAATTGGTGGAAATGAAACTGAAACAAAAAATCGCCCCGAGTCGTTCGGGGCGAATAAGCAGCACGGGGAAAGTGTTTGAAAGAAACACTATTTCATCCCGTAATGCGGGGTGCAGGGGAACTCAGTTCCCCTGCCGGGGGTGTAGGGGGCGGAGCCCCTTACTTGTCGTAGTTGACGACCAGAGAGAAATCTTCAGCCTTCAGAGAAGCGCCGCCGATGAGGCCGCCGTCGATTTCGCTCTGAGCCATGAGACCCTTCACATTCTTGGGGTTCATGCTGCCGCCGTACTGGATGCGGATGGCTTCGGAAACTTCCTTGCCGTACTTGCGTTCGATGGCAGCGCGGATCACGCCGATGGTTTCGTTGGCCTGTTCGTCGGTGGCGGTAAGACCGGTGCCGATGGCCCACACGGGTTCATAGGCGATGACGGTGTTCTTGATTTCTTCGTCGCTCAGGCCGTTCAGGGCGATCAGAGTCTGGTATTCCACCAGCGCGTTGGTGTAGCCGGCTTCACGTTCTTCCTTGCGCTCGCCCACGCACACGATGGGGGTCAGACCGGCCTTCACGGCAGCCAGGGTGCGCAGGTTCACGGTAGCATCGGTTTCACCGAAGTACTGACGGCGTTCGCTGTGGCCGATGACCACGTATTCCACGCCCAGTTCCTTGAGCATGCTGGCGGAAATTTCGCCGGTGTAGGCGCCGCTTTCCTTGAAGTGCACGTTCTGGGCACCCACATGAATGTTGGTGCCTTCCACAGCCTTCAAAACGGGGCACAGGTCCACATAGGGCACGCACACCACCACGGTGGCATTGGCATCAGCTACCAGGGGTTTGAGTTCGTTCACCAGCGCCTTGGCTTCGGCGGGAGTCTTGTTCATTTTCCAGTTACCGGCAATGATGGGAGTACGCATGACGGATGTTCTCCTTTTGCTTGCATTTATTCAGTGAAATGGTTTGACGGAAAATATCCGGGGCAATTCTGCCCCGGACATGAAAGGTTTGCTGAAAATTACTTTTCGTTCAGAGCAGCGATACCGGGCAGTTCCTTGCCTTCCAGGTATTCCAGGGAAGCGCCGCCGCCGGTGGAAACATGGGTCACCTTATCGGCAAAGCCCAGGTTCTGGATAGCAGCAGCACTGTCGCCGCCGCCGATGATGGTGATGCCGGGGTTGTTGGCCACAGCTTCAGCCACGGCGCGGGTGCCGGCGGCGAAGTTGGAGAATTCGGAAACGCCCATGGGGCCGTTCCAGATGATGGTGTGAGCGCGCTTGACTTCGTTGACGAACATGCCGCGGGTCACGGGGCCGATGTCAAGGCCTTCGAAGCCATCGGGAATTTCCTGAGAATGGACGGTGATGTGCAGGCAGTCATTGCTGAAATCGTTGCCGGCTTCGTTGTCCACGGGCAGTACGATGCGCTTGCCCTTGTAAGCGGCCTTGGCCAGCAGTTCCTTGGCCAGTTCCAGCTTGTCATCTTCGCACAGGGAGTTGCCGATCTTGCCGCCCATGGCCTTCTGGAAGGTGTAAGCCATGCCGCCGCCGATGATGAGCACGTCAACCTTTTCCAGCAGGTTGTTGATCACGCCGATCTTGTCGGAAACCTTGGCGCCGCCCAGGATGGCCAGGAAGGGACGGTCGGGATTTTCCAGAGCGCCGCCCATAACGCGCAGTTCCTTTTCAATCAGGTAGCCGCACACGGCAGGCAGGTAATGGGTAACGCCTTCGGTGGAGGCATGAGCGCGGTGAGCGGTACCGAAAGCATCGTTTACATACACATCGCCGTAAGCAGCCAGAGCCTTGGCGTATTCGGGATCGTTCTTTTCTTCTTCAGCATGGAAGCGCAGGTTTTCCAGCAGCAGCACCTGGCCGGGCTTCAGGGATTCGGCCTTTGCCTTGGCATCGGGGCCGATGACGTCTTCAGCCATCAGCACTTCAAAGCCCAGGTGCTCGGAAAGACGCTTGGCAACGGGAGCCAGAGAGAACTTCTTCACATCGCCCTTGGCCTTTTCGATGAAGGCGGCGGCAGCGGCTTCGCGTTCTTCTTCGGGCAGAGCTTCCACCTTGGCCTTTTCCTTCTTGGTCAGCTTGATGGTATCGTTGAACACATTGTGGGGCTTGCCCATATGGCTGCACAGAACAACCTTGGCTTCGTTCTTGAGCAGGTACTTAATGGTGGGCAGAGCGCCGACGATGCGGTTTTCGTCGGTGATGTTCTTGTTTTCGTCCATGGGAACGTTGAAGTCCACGCGCACCAGAACGCGCTTGCCGTTTACCTGGATATCTTCCACGGTTTTCTTGTTCATGCTCATGATGGATTCTCCTTACTCGTGTTCTTTCTTGTTTGTTGAATCTTTTTATATCCAAGCGCAATGGGGAAACTGCGCTAAGGAAATCAGGGGGATCTGCCGATGAATCAAAGCAGGGAGAGGATCTCCTGGGCTGCGCTTTCATCGGTGATGAGGGAATCGTGGCGTTCGCGGCGGAGGGCTGCGATGATGGCGGGTGCTTTTCGTGCGCCTGCCGCGGCGGCGATCAGATGGCTTTTTTCGTTGTGTCCAAGTCCTGTTCCCACCGTATTCATGCGGTATACGGTATGCCCGCTGCGGTCAAAGAAGTCGCCGAAGGTTTCGCCCACTGCGCCGTTTTCGCGGATTCGCTGCACAATGGACGGGGGAAGGCTGCGCCTGAGGGCCATATCGTCTGCAAGGGCAATGCCGTGAACCACCACGTCCGCCTTTTCCAGAAGCTCCATGGCTTCTTTTACTTCGGGCAGACGAAGCATTTCGCCAAGGGCCGATGCGTCCAGAGAATCGGGTACATGGATGGCTTTGCACCTGCCGCCCAGCCGCCTGGCCAGTTCGGAGGCAATGGTGTTGGCCTGGGTTTCAATGCTGTTTCCCATGCCGCCGCGTGCGGGTACCACCGTAACCTCGGGGAGCGATGCAAACTGCATGCCCCGGGCCGTTTCCATCATGGTGCTGCCGCCTGCAATGGCCACTGTTTTCTGGCCCGAAAGCAGGGAACGGAGGCGGTGCGCACAGGCTCTGCCCACTTCGCGGAGCACCTGCACATCCTTTTCCGCATCGCCGGCAACCACCAGCACGTAGGGAATGTTCAGCGCCTTGGACAGTCTGTCTTCCAGATCGTGCAGACCAAAGAGGCTGCGGGTGAGGTCTCTGGCGCCGGGCAGCACCTGGTCGGCTTTGGGCGTCAACTGCATGCCGGCTGCGTCCAGCGTGAGAAGCCCCTGATCCTTCAGGTTGGCGGCAATGGTGCGCACTTCCCGTTCGGGAAGCCGCAGTCTGCCTGCCAGCGCGCGGCGGCCTACGGGCTGCATGTTGTCAATGCCGGTCAGTACCTGAGCGTGGCGGCCGATTTGTTCCACCTGCTCGGGAGCCAGGCATTTCATCAGCGCAAGAAGCTGGCCGTCGTGCAATGCGGTTCATCTCCTTTGATGGCGCGGGGACAAAGTACGCCCCGCTGGGCCAAATTTGACCCGCTAAATAGTATACCATACTTCAGTCAAAAAGTAAAGGCTAAAAAGGGACATTCTGTATGCGCGAACAGCATAAAAATGTGACACATTTTCACCGTAATTGGGAAGTGTAAATTTTCCAGATTTATGGTATGATGTATACGTGACAGTTTTCCTTTTTTTGACCGGAAGGAGTATGGATATTATGCTGGCATTGAAAAACATTACCAAAGTATATGATGCAGGCGGACAAAAGGTGGAAGCACTGCGAGGCGTGGATATGGTGTTCCGCAAAAGTGAATTTGTGGCTGTGCTGGGTCCTTCTGGCTGCGGTAAAACCACTTTGCTCAATATTGTGGGCGGTCTTGACCAGTACACGGACGGCGATTTGGTGATTTCAGGCCGTTCCACCAGAGTATTTCAGGACCGGGACTGGGACGCCTACCGCAACCATAAGGTGGGTTTTGTGTTCCAGAGCTACAACCTGATTCCTCATCAGAGCGTGCTGGCCAACGTGGAACTGGCCCTGACCTTAAGCGGCGTGAGCCGTCAGGAGCGCCGCCGCCGCGCCAAGGAGGCGCTGGAAAAGGTGGGCCTTGGCGATCAGCTTCGCAAAAAGCCCAATCAGATGTCCGGCGGTCAGATGCAGCGCGTGGCCATTGCCCGTGCTTTGGTCAACGATCCGGAGATTTTGCTTGCGGACGAACCCACCGGCGCACTGGACAGCGAAACCAGCGTACAGGTCATGGAGATCCTCAAGGAAATCGCAGGCGACCGTCTGGTCATCATGGTCACCCATAACCCGGATTTGGCGGATACCTATGCCAGCCGCATCATCCGCCTCCTGGACGGCAGGGTGATCAGCGACAGCAACCCCTGCGATGAAAAGGAACTGGAGAAGGAAGAAAAGGAACTCAAGGCCATCAAGCGCCCTTCCATGAGCTTTTTTACCGCCCTTTCCCTGTCCTTCAACAACCTGCTTACCAAGAAGGGCCGTACGCTGCTCACCAGCATTGCCGGCTCCATCGGCATCATCGGCATTGCGCTGATTTTGTCCATTTCCAGCGGCGTGAAGCAGTATATTGACCGCGTGCAGGAAGATACGCTCAGTTCTTATCCGCTGCAGATTACCGAAGAAACGGCGGATATGAGCGGCCTGATGGCCTCCATGATGGAGGAAAGCGTCCTGAACGAGAAGGTGCGCGAGGAGAATAAGGTGTATTCCGGCGCGGTCATGAGCCGCATGCTCAATGCCATGACCAGCACCATTACCCGCAATAACCTGAAGGATTTCAAGGACTACCTGGAAGATCCCGCTACCGGCATGGATGCCCTGGTCAGCGACATCCAGTATACCTATGATACCGTTCTCAACATTTACCGCACGGATATGGAAAACGGCGCGGTGCAGGTGAACCCCAGCCAGATGCTAAGCAAAAGCGGGCTGATGGACGGCGCGGAAGGCATGATGGGCATGATGAGCGGAAACGCCATGGCCGAGCAGAGCATGATGCAGCTGGATGTGTTTGAAGAACTGCTGAATAACGATGAACTGCTCAATCAGCAGTTTGAAGTGGTGGAAGGCCGCATGCCTGAAAGCCATGATGAACTGGTGGTCATCGTTACCGAAAATAACGAGATCAGCGATTATACCCTGTATGTGCTGGGTCTGCGTGATCAGAGCGAAGTGGATGAACTGACGCGCAAGGTGTTCATGGGTGAAACCATTGACGTACAGGAAAGCGAATATACCTATGATGAAATCATGGGTCTGCGCTTCCGCCTTTTGCTCCCCACGGACTACTATCGGCAGGATGAACAGGGTATCTGGGCTGATATGCATGCCGATTCTGCCTATGTGGAAGAAAAACTTGAGAATGCGCTGGAACTGAAGGTGGTGGGCATCATCCGTCCCCGCGAGGACGCTGTGGCTACTTCTGCCGGCGCTGCGGGCGGTATCGGCTATCTGTCCTCTTTGCAGGAATATGCTATCAATGCCGTAAACGAAAGCGCCATTGTGAAACAGCAGGCGGATAATCTGGACGTGGATGTGTTTTCCGGGCTTGCCTTTGCAACCGGAGAAGAACCGGATGCAGAAACCATTCTGGCCTCCATGGACATGACGCAGATGCCTGCGGAATACGCTCCCTTCATGGCAGGCAAGAGCGCGGAGGAGATTGTGACGCTGATCCGTCAGTTCATGCCGGATATGATTCCCGCATCTTCTGAACGCACCATCACGGAAAACTGGGAAACGCTGGGTGTGAGCGACTTGAGCCGTCCCGCGACCATCAACATTTATCCCAGGGACTTTGACAGCAAGGAAGCCATTGCTGCACTGATCACGGCCTATAACGAAAAAGTGGGCGAGGATAACGCCATCCGCTACACCGACTATGTGGGATTAATGATGGCTTCTGTCACCACCATCATTGACGCCATCAGCTACGTGCTGATCGCCTTTGTGGCCATTTCTCTGGTGGTATCCTCCATCATGATCGGCATCATCACCTACATTTCCGTGCTGGAACGCACCAAGGAAATCGGTATTCTCCGCGCCATGGGTGCCAGCAAGCGGGATGTGAGCCGCGTGTTCAATGCCGAAACGCTGATCGTGGGTTTTGCTGCCGGCGCCATTGGTATTGGCATTACGCTGGCGCTGAATGTGGTGGTCAATATCATTATCCGCAATCTGACCAACATTATCACCATTGCTGTGCTGCCTGCCGGCGCAGGGCTTGTTCTGGTGCTCATCAGCATGGCGCTGACCGCCGTTGCCGGTCTCATTCCTTCCCGCATGGCAGCCCGCAAGGATCCTGTGGTGGCACTGAGAACGGAATAAAAAGGCAGGTTTTGAACGCTATGAAAGTGCTGATGACGGGTTTTATGCCCTTTGGCGGCGAAAGTATCAATCCTTCCTGGCTGGCTGTGGAAAAGGTGCATGCGCCGGAAGGGATGGAACTTATCAAAAAGGAATTGCCTGTCACCTTCCATGGGGCGCGGAAAGAACTTTGCGCCCTGATGGATGAGCACCGGCCTGACTGTGTGATTTGTGTGGGGCAGGCTGGAGGACGAAAAGCGGTCACGGTGGAATATGTGGCCATCAACCTGATGGACGGCGTGGATAACGACGATGTCTGCATGCGGGATGAGCCTGTGGAGGCTGGGGGAGAGAACGCCCTGTTTTCTACGCTGCCGGTTTGGGAAATGGTAAGCCGGATGCAGGGCAAGGGAATTGCTGCCGCACGCAGCCTTTCCGCCGGGGCGTATGTGTGCAACTGTGTGATGTACACGGCCCTCTCCCATGCGGAAAAAACGGGTTCAGATGCCTGGTGCGGCTTTATCCATGTGCCCTATATTCCCGAGCAGACTGTGGGAAAGGAAGCGCCTTCCATGCCTCTTGATACCATTGTGCAGGCACTGGAATGCACCCTTGAAACGCTGTCTGTTCTGTAACAAATGTAAAAGATTCAGCCACCGCTTTGGCGGTGGCTGTTTTTATGCCTGAAAGTACATGCGCGGTATGCAAAATGCAAAAATTCCTACAATTTATAGCGGAAAAATGCTGTACGAATCCGGGCGGGATGTGCTATAATGATGGATGCGTGGAGAGAGGCGCGTTTTTTGGCGTGTCCTGATCCGGTGCAGAAGGAGATAAAACATTGAAACTGTATTTGGCTTCGTCCTCGCCCAGACGGCGGGAACTGATGGGATATACGGGCATCCCCTTTGAAGTGAAGGTGTCGGATGCCGAAGAAATTGAAACGGGTGCGCCGGATGAACTGGTGCGGGAAAATGCCCGTTTGAAAGGACAGGCAGTGAGCCGCCTGTACCCGGATGATGTGGTGCTTTCTTCCGATACCCTGGTGTATCTGCCGGATCAAAACCTGGTTCTTGGCAAGCCCAGGGACAGAGAAGATGCCATTCGGATGCTGCGGATGATGCAGGGTAAATGGCACGAAGTGTATACCGGCGTATGCGTGCGCAGAGGCGAAACGGAAGAAACGCGGGTGGATGTGGCCCGGGTGCTGTTTGATCCGCTTTCTGACGAAACTATATGCCGCTACGTGGATACCGGCGAACCTATGGACAAAGCCGGTTCCTATGCGCTGCAGGGCGTGGGCGGCATGTTTGTACGAAAGATCGAAGGCAGCTATTCCTGCGTGATCGGCCTGCCCATGGCTACCGTCCGGGATATGCTGCTTCCCTACGGGCTGATTTACTGATGAAGCAGGCGGAGATGCGTCTGCTTGAACAACACCGATTGTTTCCCTTACTGACCTACATGCTAAGACAGGATGGATGATGATATATGGCCATTATTGCCCCGGATATCGGTATTGATATGGGCACCAGCAAAACGCTGGTGTATGTGCGCAAAAAAGGCATTTTGATTGATGAACCTACCGTGCTTGTGATGGAGCGGGGCGGCAAGCATGCCGTGCGCGCCATCGGCGATGAAGCACTTTCTCTCCTTGGCCGTACGGCGGATGATGTGGTGGCGGTGCGCCCCCTTTCCGAAGGCATGATCAAGGATTTTGATATGACCAAGTACATGCTGCAGTATTTTGTGCGCAAGGCCATCGGTTCTTCCCGGCTGGTGAAGCCCCGCGCCATTATCACGGTGCCCTGCCGCATCACTGCCATTGAACGCCGCGCCGTAAGGCAGGCGGCGCTGTATGCGGGCGTCAGGCCCAACCATTTGCATCTGGTGGAAAAACCCTTTGCTGCAGCTCTGGGCTGCGGACTTCCCGTATTCCAGCCCACCGGTTCCATGGTAGTGGATATCGGCGGCGGCACCACGGAAGTGGCTGTGATCTCTCTTGGCGGCGTGGTGGTGGCCAAGTCCATCCGCATGGGCGGCATCAAAATGGACGAAGCCGTGGCGGCTTACATCAAACGCGAATACAACATGCTCATCGGCGACCGTACTGCAGAAGATATCAAGCTGAACCTGGGCAGCGCACTGCCTGTCAGCGAATACCGGGATGCACTCATCCGCGGACGCGATATGGTGACCAATCTGCCCCGTACCGCTTCCATCGGGTCCGATAAAGTGTACGAAGCGCTCAAAGCGCCCTGTGCTCAGATTCTGGGGGCCATCAAGAGCGTATTGGAGCATACGCCTCCCGAACTTGCAGGAGATGTGATGCGCAGCGGCATCCACCTGACCGGCGGCGCCAGCCAGTTGTTCGGGCTGGATCAGTACATTGCCAGCGCACTGGGTATCAAAGTACAGTGCGCCAAGGATGCATCGGCCTGTGCAGGCCGCGGTGTAGGTGAACTGGCCGAACATTTCGACCATCTGTCCCGCATTGGCAAGAGCAGCTTCCTCAGGGACGACCAGGATAATAACTGACCTTGTGCTGCCTGCCTTTCGGGCAGACAACGGAAGGGACATGCGGGATGAAACGAATCCCCGCAGGCAAGGAGAACTATGACCCGGAATGACGATGAAAGACTGTTCAAGCGCCCGGAAAGCGAAAATGATATTTCCGTAAAGGGCGAAGACGGCTATACCCGTGAATATGCCGAACAGATACAAAGCGATGAACCTCGTGTGTCCAGACAGGTAAAAAACCGCTACCAGGCTATGGAGGATGCAGACGAAGCTGAATGGCGCAGAGCCAGCCGTGAAGGCGGGGACCGCACTGGTTCCGGCCGCCGCTTTATGCAGAATGAAGCGGAAAAAGAGCAGGAGAAGATCCGCCAGGATAAGGAACTGCCCAAGCGTGCGGGCAAACGCCGGGAAGAAAAGCAAAAGGCCAGGCAGGCCCGGGCGGAAGATCGTCGCCGCAGTGCTTCCACTCCTGCCGAAAAGAAGGGCTTTGTCAAGCGCATGGCTACTTTCGGCCTGCTGGCGCTGTTGCTGGCATGCGTTGTGGCCATGGTGGCAGCCAATTTTGTGGATATGCCCCTTCTCCAGGCGCCCGGTAAGATCATCAGCCGGGTGATCACACCGGTGCAGCGGGTGTTTTCCGGTGTGACGGACGCAGCGGCCAATTACCTGCGCACTCTCAAGGTGCGGGGCAATATCGAATATGAATATGAGCAGCTGCTCATCAAACTGGACGACCTGGCCAGTGAAGCTGCTATGGCAGAGGAATATAAGCGTCAGGTGAACGACCTGTATGACCTGATGGACGAAATCAACCGCAATACGGACCTGAACCCGCTGCCTGCCAACGTGATCGGTCACGATACGGGCAATTATTTTTCCGTGCTGACCATCAACGTGGGCAGTGATCAGGGCGTGAAGGACTTTATGGCAGTGGTGTATGCAGGCGGTCTGGTGGGTTACACCTATGACGTGCAAAAAAACACCTCTTCGGTCCGTTGTATTATTGACAGCGATGCTACCGTGTTCGGCATGGTGCAGTCCTCCCGCGATCAGGGTGCTGTAAAAGGTACGCTGGGGATGGACGGGCAGCCCCGCTGCCGCATGTATTACCTGCCTGAAAACAGCCTGCCCCGTCCAGGCGATGTGGTAGTCACTTCCGGTGTGGGCATGGAATTCCCCAAAGGTATTCCCATTGGTACGGTGCGCGAATCCACCCGCGGTATGGACGAAAACAAGAGCTACATCGTGGTGGAGCCCATGGTGGATTTCCAGCATCTGGAATATGTGGTTGTTTACCGCTATCAACCTGCCTATGCAGAAAGCGCACAGGTGCGCGATCAGGGCCCCGAAACCACGCTGGAGCCCCTGGTTACTGCTCGTCCTCAGCCTACGTTCCAGGTGGGTATCGATACCGGCTTCAACGCGGTCAGTCCGGAAACAGAAGCAACTCAAACCCCTGCTCCGTCGGAAACGCCCGCACCTGCGGACACACCTGATGAGGCGACTGCGACTCCCGATCCTGATGCGACTCCCGTTCCCGAAAATCTGACCTATCAGGCACCCGGCAACCTGAGCGGTACGCCGACGCCGGAACCCACCTTTACGCCTACGCCCAGTCCCGAACCTACGCCCACCTTCAATCCGGACAATATGACGGTGGAGACGGAAGAATAAAAGGAAAACGGGCAAATATTCGATTTTTCATTGCATTTGAACAGATGGAGGCCGTTTTTGAAGACTGTTTCTTCCTTCAGAAAAATGATCCTGGTCATCCCGGGCGCAGTGCTGTTTTATCTTCTGCAGGTCTGCGTCATGGATTACTTTGCCGTTTTTCAGGTAACGGGCAATATTATCTGGGCTTATCTGGCGGTGGTCATTGTGTCCTGCGGCATGAAGAGCGCTGTTTGCGCTGCGGCTATTGTGGCCATGCTGATGGAGAGCATGCTTTCCAGCGTGAACGGTCTGTATGTGTTGTGCTATACCATTTTGCCTTTTGCCTGGGGTTATGTATTTGCCGATATGTCCGACCGCCGGCGTGAACGCAAGGCTTCCCTTCATCCTGAAGGGCGGCAGGGCGATTTGCCTGCGCTGGTGCGTATTGCACTTGCTTCTGCCTGCATGACGCTTTCCATGAATGCGGTGCATCTGGTCTATGCGTCTTTGAACGGTATTCCCATGACCTTTGGTCATTTTGGCAGAGCATTTTTCAGCGTACTTTATTCTACCGGTCTGGCCCTTTTGCTGATGACGCCTTTGCGTGCATTCCTGGGCATGTACCGGCAGACTGCTCGCAGTGTGCGGGGAGGTGAAATGTTTTGAGCAGAAATGAGCGCAGAAAGCGCCGTCTGGGCGAAAAGGCTCGCTATGCACTGTTTGTGGCGGGCGTGATTCTGGCGTTTTGCTATATAGCCTACGGTGCATATCAACTGCAGATTGTGGATGGCCCCATGTATGCGGAAGAAGCCGGCGTATCCGGTGTAAAAACCATTCCCGTCAAGGGTCTGCGCGGCATGATTACCGACCGCAATTCCGTCATTCTTGCCAAATCCGAAACGGTGTACAATGTGACATTCCAGCGCACCAATGCCCAGAACACGGAAGCGGATTACCGCGCTTTTTCTGAATCCATTCTGGATACCATTGATATTCTGGAAAGCTACGGTGTTTCGCTCAATGCCACTACGCCGCTCGTATTTAATGAAGAAACAGGCTTGTGGGAATTCGACTTTGGTTCCGGCGTCAGTGAGGAAGTGCTGAAAAAGCGCGAAGAGATCTTCCGCACCAACAACTGGTTTACCAATACCACCACATATCCCGATGCGGAAAGCATTTATGTGAAGCTCTGTCAGCGCTATTACCTGACGGACCATTACAACAAGAACGATGAACTGGAAGCGGCTGTGCGGCCCAACCTGAACCGGGATACCACCCTCAAGGTGATTGCCGTTTATAATAAGATGCAGGAAAACCTGTTTAACTCCCTGCCCATTGTTATTGCCAATGACGTGCCTTTTGCCGCCGTCAGCGAAATTGAAGGCCGCAGCATGGCGCTTAGCGGCATGGGCGTGGAAGTGGGCGAAAAGCGCACATATCCCCATGGTTCTCTGGCAGCTTCCATTATCGGTTATACCGGCGCTATCCAGAGCCGCGAATATTATGAAAGCGATCTGAAGCCCCAGGGCTATGCGCTCAGCGACCATATCGGTCAGGCGGGCGTGGAAGAAAGCATGGAAAGCTGGCTGACAGCCTGTATTTCCGAGCGTCAGGGCAGCCGTGTGGTAGAAAAGGACAACACGGGTAAAATTACCCGAGCTCTGAGCTATACCGAGCCTAAAGACGGCAACAACGTCAAACTGACGCTGGATGTTAATTTCCAGCAGGCAGCAGAACGCGCTATTGCTGAAAACGTAGACGCCATCCGCAATGAGCAGGAAACCAAAATGGTGAACGGTGAATGGCTGGAACAGAACCGTGAATCCATTGATAAACGAAACTGGGAAAAGAACCCCATCCGCCTGGCGGAAACGGGCATGCTGGTGGTCATGGACGTGAACAACGGCGATTTGCTGGCTTCTGCCCAGTATCCCACCTATGACCTGAATGCAATGATTGCGGGCGGCAAGGCAGCTGCTGCAGTGAACGGCGATACCCGAAAGCTGACCAGCCATCTGGCCATTCAGGGCCGTTATGAACCTGGTTCTATTTTCAAGATGGTCACGGGCCTTGCTGCCCTGACCAATCACGAAGTGACCGGTTTTACCACCGCCACCAAGATTTCGGATGGAGGCCGCTTCATGGCCTACACCCGAAACGAAGAAGACGCCCCCAAGTGCTGGACCAATTATCCCCAGAGCCATCAGGACCAGACCATTGTGGAAGGGCTTTCCAACTCCTGCAACTACTTTTTCTATACCCTGGGCTCCATGCTGTACGGCACGGGCTCTGACGGTTTGAGCAGCCAGCAGCTTTTGTACAAATATGCTGCCCAGATGGGCCTTACCAGCAAAACGGGCATTCAGCTGCCTCAGGAAGAGCGTTCCATTGTGGGTAACCAGCAGAACCTCTATGACCCCACCGTGTCTCTGCGCGAGCAGGTGGTGGACGTCCCCATTATTACCGCCAATTCCATCAAAAAGCTGATTCTGGAATTCGGTGCGGGTTACGGTATTGAATACGATAACGCCCGTCTGGACAAGACCATCAAGCTGCTCATGGACATGGCCATTGAAAGCAACTCGGATAAGTGGGTGGAAAATGCCCGTCCCATTCTGATGAGCGAATTGAACATGACCCGTGAAATGGTCATGAAAGCTGCGCTGATGAGCAACCTGTGGGTTTACCTGAACGATATCAAGTGGGGCGGCAGCCAGGAGATTCAGATGGCCATCGGTCAGTCTATTACCATTCTCACGCCCATGGCGGTTGTGCGCTACGTAGGCGCACTGGCCAGGGGACAGGTGTGGAATGTGAATATTATTGATTCCATCATTTCTCCGGAAGGTGAAGTGCTGACCCAGTACCAGCCCTCTCTCTTTGGCACGCTGGATGATTCTGTGCAGTATCTGCCCAAGATTCAGGAAGGCATGAGAGGCGTGGTTGACGAAAGCGGTACCGCCCGTAAATATTTCCGCGACTGGAAATATGACGCCGACGTATGGATTATGGGTAAAACGGGAACCTCGCAGGTGACCATTGGCGGCGTGAAGATCGACCTGGAAAACAATGCGTGGTTCGTTTGCCTTGCGCCGCAGGAAAATCCCCAGATTGCTGTGGTATCCTGTGTGCCGCAGGGGTATGCAGGCGCTCAGGCCACCCGCGCCGTGCGCGACTTTGTAGGCTGGTATCTGGATGATTTGAACAAGGTGACGGAAGATCTGGAACTGCCGGCAGGCAACCAGCTGGCACCCTGATGCTTTCCCTACTCTTATAGGAAGAAAATGAAATGTGCTTCAGGAGGCATGTACATGAGCAGAAGTTTTCTCATTGCGTCCGGCAAGGGCGGCGTGGGTAAAAGCTCGGTTGCTGCATCCCTGGGTCAGGCGCTGGCAAAGCGCGGGCTCAGCGTGGCGCTGATGGATGCGGATACCGGCTTGCGCTGCATGGATCTGATGCTGGGCATTCAGGATAAAGTTGTGTTTGATTTTGCGGACGTGATGGAAAAGCGCTGCCTTTTGCAGGACGCGCTCTATCCTGTACCGGGATATGGCAGCCTGTTCCTGCTTTCTGCATCCCAGATTCTCAGGGCGGCTGAAATCCGTCCCAAGGATGTGCAGAAGGTAACGCAGTCTCTGAACCGCACCTTTGATATTGTGATTGTGGACTGTCCTGCAGGGGTAGGCCGCAATCTGAAGGTGAATCTGGGCAGTGTGGAAGAGTATATTCTCGTGACCACCCCCGACGATATTGCCATGCGGGATGCTGAACGCACCTGTCAGGTTATGGGGGAACACGAAATTTGCCATCCTCATCTCATCTTGAACCGTACGGATAAGCACATGATCAAGCGGGGCGAAATGCTTTCTCCCCAGCAGGCAGCCATGGTGCTGGATGCCCCCTTGCTGGGCGCCGTGCCGGACAGCGACAAGGTGTACCGCGGACTGCTTCGCCATAAAACGGCCTATGAATGCGGCGATAAGCAGGTGCGCCTGGCCTTTGAACGCATTGCTGACCGGCTGATGGGCGAAGATTTGCCCGTGAAGGAAGAAAAGCAGGGGCCGGTGGAACGTTTTTTCCTCCGCGCCCGGATGTAAGTTGATGAAACACCGCGCTCTGCGCGGATAAGGAGATTGTATGCAGGAAATCAGCCGCCGCAGCCGCGCCCACTTTGACTGGCCGCTGGTGCTTGCGGTGTATGCCATGATTGCGTTCGGGATCGTTTGTATTGCCAGTTCTCTGATGGATCCCGATCTGGGCACCGACAGATCGCTGCTCAGTTATATTCTGGATAACCGTTCCAGTCTGATGCAGAGCATCTTTGCCTTGCTGTCGCCTATTGCACTGGCGGTTGTGGTAGCCATTCCCATGGAACTGTACCGCGGCCGTATTGGCGATCTGATTTATTACGGGGTATTGGTGCTGCTGGTACTGACACTGTTTTTGTCCACCGCTGTTAACAACATCAACGCGTGGCTGCAGGGCCCCTTTGGACGCGCCTTTCAGCCCTGCGAATTTGCCAAGATATCCATCATCCTCATTCTGGCCAAGCAGCTTTCCAGAAGCAGTAAGCCTATGGGTACCTTCAAGGACTTTATGCGTGTTTGCGTATCTGTGGGTGTACCGGCTGTCACGGTGCTTGCACAGGGTGAAACGGGTTCGGTTATTGTGATCGGCGTGGCTTTTCTGGTGATGATCTACTTTGCCGGTGTGGACCTGCGCATCATTTTCGGTATGATTGCGGCTGTGCTGCTGGCAGCAGTGGCACTGGTGGCCTTTGCGCTGATTTCCGGGTCCACAGACTACCGTCTGGCCCGTATTCTGGCCTTTGTGGATCCTGAATCCTACAGCCAGGGCAGCGGTTACCAGTCGCTGCAGGCGGCTGTGGCGATCGGCTCCGGGCAGAAGACGGGGCTGGGGCTGTTCCGGTTGGGTACTCACACCCAGCTTGGCAACGTGCCCGAACATTCTACGGACTTCATTCTGGCAACCATTGGCGAAGGATTTGGCTTTACGGGCATTATTGCAGTATTGCTGATGTACGCCTTCATCGTGTTCCGCCTTTTGTATCTGGCCAACAATACCCAGGATAAATTCGGTAAACTGATCATCATCGGCGTGATGGCCATGCTGTTTTTCCATGTGATACAGAACATGGGCATGTGCCTGGGCCTTTTGCCCATCACGGGTATCCCGCTGCCCTTCTTAAGTTATGGCGGTACGAATTTGCTGACCAACATCATTGGCATCGGTCTTGCGCTGAATGTAACGCGCAGCCGTACTGCCGCGCAGGTGATGCCGCTGGGCCAATTGGGTATGCGATAACCGGGAAAAAGGTAAAACAAGTCGAAAATGTCTAAAATACAGCCAAAATGCAATTTCTTGGTTGACAGTGATTCCTTGTTTTGCTATAATGCCCCTATCAAACGGCGACGTGAAGAAAGGAGGCTGGCCCATGTATACCCGCTTTGCTATGCGAATGTTCATGTGCGCGAGCTTCCTCTCGTGTTGTTTGTGTTGCGCCGCTTGACATTCGTAAGTGTCTGATGCCCGCTTCGCATTCACGCGAGGCGGCTTTTTTATGGAAAAGGTACCGGGTGTAATATTTCACCCATAAAGGAGTCGGTTTTATGTCCATTGAAACGGGCGCCCCCGCACAGATTGAAGTTGTGGGTCTGCGCAAGGTGTTTCCTCTTTCCGGCGGCGGCGAATTTGCCGCGCTGGACGATATCTCCCTGAAGATCAATAAAGGCGAGATTTACGGCATCATCGGCATGAGCGGCGCCGGCAAAAGCACGCTGATCCGCTGCATGAACCGTCTGGAAACGCCTACGGACGGCAAGATCCTCATCGATGGTCAGGATGTGCTGACCATGAACCAGAAGCAGCTCAATATGATGCGCCGCAAGATGAGCATGATCTTCCAGCAGTTCAATCTCCAGATGCAAAAGACGGTGGGCCGCAACGTGCGTTACCCTCTGGAAATTGCAGGCGTTCCCAAGCACAAGGCCAATCAGCGTGTGAAGGAACTGCTGAAAATCGTAGGTCTGGAAGCCAAGGAAGATGCCTATCCCGCTCAGCTTTCCGGCGGTCAGAAGCAGCGCGTGGCCATTGCCCGTGCATTGGCCAGCAACCCGGAAGTGCTGCTGTGCGATGAAGCGACTTCCGCACTGGACCCCATGACCACCCAGAGCATTCTGGCACTTTTGCAGGATATCAACAAGCGCCTGGGCATCACGGTGGTCATCATCACCCATGAAATGGCAGTTATCCGCCAGGTGTGTACGCGGGTGGCCATTCTGGACGGCGGCAAGATTGCAGAAGAAGGCACGGTGGATGAAGTGTTCGTCCATACCCGCTCGGCTGCCGGCAAGCGTCTCTTCGGCATCATTGCCGATCAGGAAAACAGCAGCGATGAAAAGCTGACCATACCGGCACTGCGCATCGTGTTTGACGATGAAAATGCACAGAAGCCCATCATTGCCACGCTGATCCGCGAACTGGGTGTGGATGTGAACATTCTGGCGGCGGATGTGAAGCGCATCGGCGAAAAGAGCTACGGACAGATGCTCATTGCTATGCCGGAAGATCTGGAAAGCCGGAAGAAGACGATGGACTACCTGAAGGAACAGGGTCTGACGGTGAAGGAGGTGTACCCCCAGTGAACGCTGCAGAAATTTTTCAGCTGATTTGGGTGGCCTTCCTTGAAACGCTGTATATGACCATTCCCGCCTCCCTGATCGCTTATGTGCTGGGTCTTCCTCTGGGCGTACTGCTGGTCATCACCCGCAAGGACGGCATCAAGCCCGTGCCCACCTTCAACACGGTGTTGGGTGCGGTGGTGAACCTGCTTCGCTCCATCCCTTTCGTCATTCTGCTGGCCATGCTGTTCCCTGTGACCCGTATCGTGATGGGCACGGCCATCGGCACCAAATCGGTTATTTTCCCGCTGGTCATCAGCGCTTTCCCCTATGTGGCGCGTATGGTGGAATCTTCCCTGATTGATGTGGATCGCGGCATCATTGAAGCAGCTCAGTCCATGGGCAGCACCACCTGGCAGATCGTCTACAAGGTACTGCTTCCCGAAGCCATGCCTTCTCTCATTAACGGCGCAGCCATCTGCGTGACCACCATTCTGGCCTACACCGCCATGGCCTCTACTGCGGGCGGCGGCGGTCTGGGTTCCCTGGCTATTATCAAAGGTCTGAATCTTCGCAAATACGATATTATGTATGTAGCATCCATTGTTCTGGTCATTCTGGTGCAGCTGATCACCGTGAGCGGTACCAAGCTTACCCGCCGCCTGGATCACCGCATCCGTTGATATAACTGACTCAGTTTCTTATTTTGAAAGGAGATAAACCTATGAAAAAGTATCTGGCTCTGGTCCTGGTTCTGGTTCTCACTGCAGCTCTGTTTGCTGGCTGTGCTGCTCCCAAGAAGACTGCCCTCATCGCCACTCCCAGCCCCCATGCCGAAATCCTTGAACTGATCAAGGAAGACATGAAGGCCGCCGGTTTTGACATGGAAATCACCGTGGTGACCGACTATGTGACCGAAAATCCCGCTGTTGCCGGCGGCGACGCCATTGCCAACTTCTTCCAGCATGTGCCTTATCTGGCCGGCTACAACGAAACTGCTTCCGAAAAGGAAAAGCTGGTTGGCGTTGTGCCCACCCACTTTGAACCCCTGGCCATCTACAAGGGCACCAAGGATTCTCTGGAAGCCGTTGCTGAAGGCGACAAGGTTGCCATCCCCAACGACCCCACCAACATGACCCGCGCTCTGCTGCTGCTGCAGGATGCCGGCCTGATCAAGCTGCCCGAAGACACCACCCTGGAATCCATCGTGACCAAGGAAGACATCGTGGAAAATGCCAACAACCTGGAAATCATCGAAGCCAACGCCGAACAGATCCCCGGTCTGCGTGCTGACGTGGCTTACGCCGTCATCAACGGCAACAACGCTTCTCTGGCCGGTCTGAACCCCTCTGTGGACGGCATCTTCGCCGAACCCGCTGACAGCCAGGCTGCCAAGGCTTATGTGAACCTGTTCGCTGTGAAGCCCGAAAACGAAAATTCTGACTTCGTGAAGGCGCTGGAAAAGTGCGTGTACACCCAGAAGGTGTATGACCTGATCAAGGAACGCGGCTTCGTGCCCACCTTCACCCCCGCGAAGTAATGAAACCAAAATCAAAAGAGGCTGTGATTACAGCCTCTTTTTTGTTGCGCTGAATTCTTTATTCCTGATGATCTGCAGTAAGGAAATGGCGAAGGACTTCAAGATAGGTGTAGGGAACCAGCTCGTTTTTTTGGTACAGTTCCAGAATCTCGTTAACTGTGGCAAGGCGGGCATCCACCGTTTCGCCTTCCTGCAGAACAACATCATCCAGCTCGGCTTCGTGGTCAAAAATCCATACGTCCTTGAAGTGATCGGGACGCATATAGCTGTATATCAGCTTTCCTTGCTGAGGATCCAGATGCATGCCGGCTTCTTCCTCTGCTTCTCTCAGGGCTGCCTGCAGGCTGGTTTCGCCCGAAGCGGAAGAACCGCCCGTGGTTTCCCACATGAGGGGGTATCCTTTGGTGGGCGCGCGCCGGGTGAGCAGGAAGCGTCCGTCTTTCCTGCGCATCCATACATCCACCACCAGATGCCTGTCACCCGTCTTTAGCGGATCGCCCCGGCGGTGAGTGCGCCCGGTGGGCTGTTTGTTTTCGTCCAGGATATCCCAGATCTCGTCTGGTGCTGTGATGGTATTCAAATATCCCTGTACATGACGGTAAAGCGGTCCTTGGATCAGAGGATAGGTCAGGTTTTCCGGCGGCAACGCAAAAAAGCGGCATTCCGCCATTTCGCTGTACTGCGGCAGGGGAGAAAGGGCGTTGATGTCGCAAAGATACAGTGCGCCGCAGCGGGTGCTGTTTTCCCGTTCCACGCCGTAATCGCCAATGCGGGTGAAGGTGCCTTGGGCACCTGTTTCTTCAAACAGTTCCCGCATGGCGCAATCCAGCGCTGTTTCACCTTCTTCAATGTGTCCGCCGGGGAATTCCCAGGCGTCCCGGTCTTTATGGCGGCACATGAGCCATTTTCCGTCTTTGCGTGCAAAGATCACAGAAAAAACCAGCTGTTCCCGGGAAAGCAGCCCTTCGGGGTATGTATGTACTTTCATTGGCATGTATGCTCCCATGTAAGGATGGGTTCATTATACCATGATTCCTATTTTGGTGCAATCAGCCCAGGGGCGATGCGCACAGGTTCTCTACCCGGGAAAGGCAGTGCGTCAGCTGCTCTCTGCGCTGTTCAAAAAAGGAAGAAGCCAGTTCGTCGGCGCATAGTTCCTTACACAGGTTAACCAGATCGCCTGCGGCAAGCTGCAGCTCTTCCAGACGCATCAGGCACACATCCCTCTGTACCCGGGCGCGGTCGCCTTTGGGATCGCTGTCTTTGGCGCGGCGCAGCAGATTCTGCACGGCGGTGTATAATTGATCCACATCCCGGTCATTTTCCTGGGGAAGAGGAAGTTGTACTGGGTCAGGCGGCAAAAGACAGCCAATTTCGGGACAGGCATAGCCTTCCGCGGCCAGTTCATCGGCAATTTCGCAGATGATCTGCGGTTTTTTGCTGAGAATAGAGCGGTATTTGTTTTGCAATCGCAGCATGCGGCTTCTGTTGCCGTCTGCCAGGCGCATCACGCAGGCGCGCACGCTTTCGCCTCTGCCTTTGGCGATGAGTACTTCCCGCACCAGTTTGTGCACTTCTTCCGGAGTGAAGGTTTCAAAAGGCGCTGCACGGCGCATGCTGTCGCTGCACTGACTGCGCAATTGCATATAATAATAATTCCGTACGCTGTTGGGTTTGCGTGAAAATTCCTGCCCCATGCGTTCAAATACGCTGCGCAGGGGTTCCTGGTTTTCGGCGGCACTGCGGATTTCCTGCCACAGGCGCTCCGTTTCCTCTGCCTGCCAGCCGCCGCGTTTTTGCATTTCAACCATCCAAGCTATCTCCCTTCCGGTGTATCCGGTGTTTGTTACATATTATGCATGTGCACCGGCTGCGTTATGCACCATTTATCCGTGAAGGGTGAAGTTTTCAAATTTTTATGACGAAATTCTTAAATACCGGGAACGAAAACGGTTGGTCATGCGTTTTATAGGCGAGGTGATGCAAATGAGTACCCTGCTTACCCTGAAAAAAGAAGCGGGCAACGTACAGACCCTGACCATTGACGAAAAGAACAACCGTGCCTTTCTGGACGGCGAAGCGTGTGATTTGACTCAGCAGGAATTTTATCTTTTGCAGGAACTGGTTCAGCATGCGGATACCCCTGTAAGCCGGGAGCAGCTGCTTCGGGAAGCATGGGGCTATCAGAGTATCGGTGAAACCAGAACGGTGGATGTGCATATTCAGCGGCTTCGCAGAAAGCTGGGCTTTGCCTGCATTGAAACGGTATACCGCTTCGGCTATTGTCTGCGTGCGCTGCCTGCCTGAATATTGAACATTTGACACAAAATTGCCCGGAAGTTGGTCTTTACATGCAGCTGTTTTTTCGATATAATAAAAAGGATGAAACCAACTTCTGAAAGGCAGGACTTGAACCATGAACATGAACTGGCTGGCCGGTATGGCTTCTGCTATGGCTGAAACTACTGCTGCTGTGGATCCCGCAATGGAAGCGAATCCCGCTGCTACCCTGATCTCTTACGGCGTGATGATCGTGATGATGATCGCTGTGTTCTACTTTATGCTCATCCGTCCCCAGCGCAAGAAGGATAAGCAGGTCAAGCAGATGCTGGACGCTCTGAAGCCCGGCGACCGCGTGACCACCATCGGCGGCATCTACGGCACCATCATGGGCATCAAGGATGACACCATCACCCTGGCTGTGGGCGCTGCCCGCACCGAAATGGTGTTTGCCCGCTGGGCTATCCGCGGTGTGGAAGAAGTAACCGTGGAAAACGACGGCGAACAGCTGGCGTAAAAAACTGCCCGGAAGGGCGGAAAAGGCAACTTTCCTGTGGGGGAGTAGCTGACGGAGCATACCGTGACGCGGTCGACATACTGGCGTTGAACGAACAAATACGCCCGGCTGCGCCTGAAACAGCGAGACTCACGGCAAACCCGGAACATGTTTCCGCTGCTTTGCCGTGGTCTCGTTTTTTGCATAAGAGGGGGATTTATTCAATGGGTATTCTGGAACTGGCCATTCTGGCCGTGGGTCTGGCTATGGACGCTTTTGCTGTCAGCATCTGCAAGGGTCTGGCACTGAAAAAGACCAATATTCGCCATATGGCCGTTGTGGGCGCCTGGTTCGGCGGCTTTCAGGCGTTGATGCCGCTGATCGGCTTCTTTCTGGGCAGCATGTTTGCGGAAAAGATTCAGGCTTTTGACCACTGGATAGCCTTTGGGCTGCTGGCGCTCATCGGCGGCAATATGCTGCGGGAAGCATTTGGCGGAGAAGAGGATGAATGCGAAGACTGCCAGAATTCCATGAGTGCCAAAGCCATGCTTCCTATGGCCATTGCCACCAGCATTGATGCGCTGGCTGTGGGTATTTCTCTGGCTGTGGTGAATGCCAATATTTGGGTGAGCATCACCTTCATCGGCGTGGTCACTTTCCTGCTTTCCGGCATGGGTGTGAAACTGGGCAGCGTGTTCGGCGCCAAGTATAAGACCAAGGCAGAAATTGCCGGCGGTGTGATTCTCATTCTGCTGGGTCTCAAGATTCTCTTGGAACACCTGGGTGTGCTGTGATGGATACGCATGAGCTGAAACTGCCGGAGCGAATCCGGGTATTGATCGGGGATGCACCCTGCAGTCTGGACGAGGTGGGCCGGTCGGATTCTACCGTGATCATGCTGGATGATAAGGTGCTCAAGATCGAAAAAGCATCCGAAAAAACGGACGATGCCGAACAGATGCTTGCGTGGATGGCGAAAAAGAAACTGCCTGTGCCCGGTATTTTGTGTTGCACCATCCGGGATGGGATGCACTATCTTTTGATGGAGCGCATACAGGGTCACATGGTCTGCGATGAAAAGCAGATGGAGAACCGGGAAGAAGTGCATGCACTGCTTGTCAAAGGGCTTCGTATGCTCTGGGAAACGGATGCATCTGTCTGTCCTGTCAAACGCATGCTGGCGGATGACCTTCGCTATGTTCGCGAACGGGTGGAAAAAGGTATGATTCCGCAGGAAGCGTTTTACGCCGAAGCCTTTGATAAAGAAGATTTTGAGACACCCGAGCAGCTGCTTCAATGGCTGGAAAGCCATCAGCCGTCCTTTGAGCCTGTTTTGTCCCATGGCGATTACTGCCTGCCCAATGTAATGATTGAAAACGGCGACATTGCCGGTTTTATTGATCTGGGCAGCGCTGCGTTGGCGGACCGGTATTCGGATATTGCGGATTGCTATCAGAGCCTGAAGAACAATTACAACGGCTTCTTTGGCGGCAAGGTATATCCGGATTACAGCCCGGAAGATTTTCTGAAGGCACTGGATATCGCAATAGACCGGGAAAAACTGCGGTATTACCTGCTGCTGCACTGTTTGATGTAATAAAAAAGAGACCCGAAAAGGGTCTCTTTGTTTTGTTTATTTTTTTCTGAAAACTTATTTCAGCAGGCGGATATCCTGACCGTAGAAATGTAACTGCAGGCAAGTGCGTACATCCTGCAGACGGGAGGAGAAGCGTTCGGTGTAGCGCTGCTTCAGTTCCACAGGGGTCAAATTGGTGCTGATGCCTGTGCCCAATCCCTTCATGGTGCGCACGTTGAACAGGTTGAAAATGGATTCCACCGTCACGTTCTCAAACAACGGCTCCATGCCCAGGTCGTCAATCAGCAGCAGTTCGGCATCTTCATATATGGAAGTGTCCACTGTGCCGGGGCGGAAGTAGGCATTGCGCAGGTCGTTCAACAGTTGATAGGCTGTTACGTATACCACTTCTTTGCCCTGCTCGGTCTGCCGGTTCATGATGCAGTGCATCAGATAGGTTTTGCCCAGACCGCTGCCGCCATAGAGCAGCAGGTTTTTCTGAGGACCGTCCGGATAAAGATTGGCAAAGGTTTCGCACTTTTCTTTCAGCAGCGCCATGTAACTGCGCTGTGTGACGGCGGGGTTTTCCTGCAGGGGCGTATTGGGGAAGCGGGTAAAATCAAAGTTTTCAAAGGTATGGGAGGGAATGCCGGAATCGCTTTTGCGGTTCACAGCTGCCATGTACTTTTTGCGGAAGCATTCGCACTCCGTCTTCAGCACTTCGCCTACCAGCCCGGTATCTTCACACTTTTCGCATTCATACACGGGGGCCAGGTAATCCGGGGCATAACCGTATTTTACCAGCAGATCGCGGATCTGCTGATTGTATTCCAGCATCTGCTGCTCCAGGTTTTCGGGTGCGGCAGTGAATACGCTGCGAACAGCGCCGATGATCATGCTGTGGCGCTTGAGACACAGCAGTTCCACGTCGGGATGGGCGGCAAACACTTCATCCTTGCGGCTCTGTTCAATGCGGCGGTTCTGTTCCTGACGCAAGCGGTAGGAATCCATCAGAGCGTCATAAATCTGCTTATCCATTGTACTTTTCCGCCTCCTTCAGCAGGTCCTCTTCGCCAAAGGCCAGGTCCTGTTCGGTATAGTTGCGCTGGGTATATTGCTGTGCGCTGACTGTGCGCTGGTTGTTTTTGCCGGGCTTGTTCTTTTCTTTTTTGGGTGCTACCTTGGCTTGATTCACATCCGTGATGCCCGCTTCGTGCCAGGCACACAGTACGCTGTCCAGATACTTGATCTTGTGTCCGTCAATGTCTCTGCTCTGGCTGGCAGCTGCGCACATCATATCCGTGTTGTAGCCAAAGGATGTCCATTTTTCGTACAAGCTGCGGTCTTCTGCGGTGATTTTATTGCGGTAGGCCAGAGCTTCAAACACTTTTTTCAGTTCGGTATCGATGCTGCGGATGTGGTCAAGGTACATTTTGACGGCAGCTTCGTCGGTAAGACCTTTTTCCAGCCATGCCTGAACAAGATGATCCATGCTTTCGGCTTTGCTGCCTGTGCGGCTGCATGCCTGTGCAGCCAGAAGCAGCACTTCGTGGGGCATTTGTCTGTGCCACTGTCTGTACAGGTTCAACGCAACGGCACGGGTGGCTTTGAGCCCCAATGCCTGCATGACCTGATCGGCCAGATCGTTTTCCGTCTGCTCGTTTTGCAGCTGCTTTTGCACCTGTGCGCCGGTGCGGCTTTCACCGCGGCTGCGGATGCCCTTGAGGATACCGTCCAGATAGGCAAAGGTGGGTTCGCCTTTGGCGGTTTCTTCGCAGGCAGACAAGATGGCGTCATGATCGAACTGGCCTTCGGTGCGCCACTTGCGGTACAGGTTCAGTTCGGCTTCGCTGGGCAGACGGCTGCGCTTGCCAAAATGGCGGAGCACATCCTGTGCACCTTTGTGTATTTCCATGTCATTACGCAGAAAAAGCTCGGCATCCTCTACGGTGAGCACCTGGTTTTCCTTCATCAGAACGGCCATTTTTTCTGCCCGCTTGAAGGAAAAGTGGGACCGCATCAGGGAAATGCAGTGGTTGATGAGCATGAGCACCACTTCGGGGGCAAGGCCAATATCCTGCACCCATTCCCAAACGGTGGCAATTTCGGAGGGGGTCACCTTGCGCTGGTCGCCAAATGCGGCGTACACGCTTTCGGCAAACACCACATAATCGCTGTCGGCAGTATCGGAAAGCTGCCCCATATGCATGCGCTGCAACGGAGAAAAGAAGCGGTACACTTCGGGTTCTGTGGAAATCAACGTAACCAGTGCGCGGCGTTCCCAGTAGCGCAGTGCGCTTTCTACCTGAGCAACGGAAAGATCCAGTTCCTTTGCCATTTCCCGGACGCCGTAGTGTTCATCCGGATGCTGACTTTTGAACAGCCCCCACAGGTATACTTTTACATATTCCCCTTTGGCGGCAGGCAGATATTCGGAAATAAAGAGATTTTCCACGCAGGTCACGCCAAAGTCCATGGCTTTGGGATCGCGGTCAAACACGGTATCAGCTCCTTTCGGGTTGGGGCGTGTTTTTGAGCATGCCCAGCTGGGAGAGAAGGACGGCAATCAGCATGAGCGCACTGCCGATATAGCCTTGCAGGGACATGCGTTCCTGCAGCAAAAGGGCGCCGGCCACCAGGCAGAATACGCATTCCAGACTGAGAATCAGCGCGGCGTGAGCAGGCTTGGCATGTTTTTGCCCAAGCGTCTGGAACAGATAGCCCAGACCGTTGGACGCCATGCCGCAGTACAGAAGGGGAAGGATAACCTTCAGGATATCAGAAAGGATCAACTCTTCAAAAATCAACGCGCACAGGAAATTCAGCACAGCAGCTACGGAAAACTGAATCACACACAGTTTCAGCGCCGTGGTGCGGTTGACAAACAAATCGGTGGTGAGAATGTGCATGGCCCAGAACAGTGCGCCCGTCAGCATCCATGCATCGCCCCTTGTGAGGGTAAAGCTTTCACCTTTGGGAATGCAAAGCAGGTACAGACCGGGCAGGGCAATGAGCAGGGAAAGCCAGGTGGAAAGGGCCGTTTTGTGCCGGAAGAGCACGCCGCCAACCAGCGGCACCAGTACTACATACAGTGCGGTGATAAAGCCGGCTTTTCCGGCGCCCGTTTCGCCCACGCCTGCCTGCTGGCAGAAAGCGGCGGCAAAAATCACCACGCCTACGGTAAGCCCGGCCGCAAGGTCGTTTTTCCTTACCGGGGCAGCGGTCTTTTTGTTCTGCAGAATCATAAAGGGAAACAGCGTCATAGAGGCAATCAGAAAGCGCAGCGCATTGCAGGTAAAGGGGCCCAGATATTGGGATATTTTTTGCTGGGCTGCCATGGCAAAGCCCCAGATAATGGCGGTGAGCATGAGCAAACTGCAGGCGCGCAGCGTTTTCATTCGGTCATTCAAGGGGGGCATCCTCCGTTTTTTCGGAATCTTTGGTTTGCTTAGGTTGTTCTGCCGGTTTCTGCTGTTTGGATTCTTTGCGGTACCAGATGATGCAGATACAACTCAGAATCAGGGTGATGCCGTAGAGCACGATGGCAGCAATGTATTTTTCGCTGCCCAGCATGCCGCCCGTCAGGGTGGAAGACAAAAGGGAAGGCAGTCTGGCCGGCACTGTAAGCATCAGGAAAGTGGGCAAATTCATGGGCGTCAGGCCGATGAAATAGGTGAGCAGGTCCTTGGGGGTACCGGGAATGAGAAACAGCAGAAAGGTGAGCAGGTTTCTCTTTTTGCTGTTTTTCATAAACGACCACTGGTCGATATGGTGCTTTTCAAAGAAAAGGGCGACCAGACGCACGCCGAAGCGCTTGACCAGCAGGAAAATGACCGTGCTGGAAAGGGCGGTGCCGATGATGCACAAAATACTGCCTTCCAGACCGCCAAAGGCGTAGCCGGCGCTGACTTCAAACACTTCGCCGGGCAGAAAGGCAAAGAAAATCTGCAGCATGAAGAGCGCTACCATGGTCACTTTTCCCATAAAGCCCTTGTCTGCTATGCGGGACCGGAAATATTCCGGGTCCTGAAAATCCCGCACCATGGGGAAGAGCACATAGTAGCTCAGCAGGAACAGGGCAATGCACACCAGCACAACGGATGCGGCGGTGACGATTTTTCTGTTTTTCCGGGATTGGGCAGATTCCTTCATACCAGCTCCTGAAATTGATGCACACGGAAATAAGCCGCATCGCGGCTGAACCTATTATACCATCATGGTGACAGTTTGAAAAGAAGTTGCATCAAAAAAGAAAACCTATTATAATGTATACGGATATGTTTACCCTTCAGGAGGCTTTAATATGGCGTTTGCACATTTGCATCTGCATACGGAATATTCCCTGCTGGACGGCGCCTGCCGCATCAAAACCCTGGCTAAACGGGTGAAGGAACTGGGCATGGACGCCTGTGCAGTGACCGACCACGGCGTATTGTATGGCGCGGTGGATTTTTACCGTGCCTGCAAAAAGGAAAATGTGCATCCTGTCATCGGCTGCGAAGTGTATGTCTGTTCCGACATGCGGGATAAACGCCACCTGAGCCGCGAATACAGCCATTTGATTTTGCTGTGTGAAAATGAAACGGGCTACCGGAATTTGATGTATCTTTGCTCCCAGGGGTTTACCGAAGGTTTTTATTATCGTCCCCGCATTGATTATGAACTGCTGAAACAGCACCATGAGGGGCTTATCTGCCTGACGGCCTGTTTGTCCGGCGATCTGCCCAAGATGCTCTATGAAGGCCGCTACCAGGAAGCGGAAGAATATTGCCGGAACATGGAAAGCATCTTCGGCAAGGATCATTTTTATATCGAGATCATGGATCATGGCATCCAGGAAGAAAAGATTGTTCTGCCCCGCCTTGCTGAAATGAGCAAAAAGACGGGCATCCCGCTGGTTGTCACCAACGACTGCCATTACGAGCAGAAAAAGGATGCTGAAGCGCAGGAAGTGCTGATGTGCATCCAGACGGGCAAAACGCTGGATGAAGACAACCGTATGCGCATGGAGACCACCGAACTCTACGTCAAGAGCGAAGAAGAAATGCGCACCCTGTTCCCGGACTTTCCCGATGCCATCCAGCGCACCCATGAAATTGCCATGCGCTGCAAGCTGGATTTTGATTTTGAAAGCAGGCACTTGCCCCATTTTGATGTGCCCGAAGAAGATATCGACGCCGAGCACATGATCCGCCGTCTGTGCGAGGAGGGGTTCCGCGACCGCTACAGCATGGATGACGAAGTGGCAAGAGAGCGCCTGGATTACGAACTTTCTGTGATCCACAACATGGGCTTTGACGATTACTTCCTCATCGTGTGGGATTTTGTCAAGTTCGCCAAGGATCACGGCATTATGGTGGGTCCGGGACGCGGCAGCGGCGCAGGCTCCATTGTGGCCTACTGCCTCAATATTACCATGCTGGATCCCATCAAGTATAACCTGCTTTTCGAGCGCTTCCTGAACCCCGAGCGTGTCAGCATGCCGGATATCGACATGGACTTCTGTTACGAACGCCGGCAGGAAGTAATTGACTATGTGACAGAAAAATACGGTCACGACCGGGTGTGCCAGATCATCACCTTCGGTTCCATGGCGGCCCGAGGCGTGGTGCGCGATGTGGGAAGGGTGCTGGGTTTCACTTACGCCGAAGCCGATCAGGTTTCCAAAGCCATCCCCATGGCGCTGGATATGACTTTGGAAAAGGCTATGAAGCTGAACCCCGAACTGCGCAATATGTACGATGGGGACGAACGTATTCATAAGCTGATCGACACGGCGCTGACGCTGGAGGGTATGCCCCGCCACGCCAGCACCCATGCCGCCGGTGTTTTGATTACCGGCGAACCTGTGACCCATTTTGTGCCTTTGCAGAGAAACGATGAAGTGGTCACCACCCAGTATCCCATGGGCATCATTGGCGATCTGGGTTTGCTCAAAATGGACTTCCTGGGTCTGCGTACCCTGACCGTCATCCGGGATACGCTGGATATGATGCGCCTGCGGGGCATCGACATGAAACCGGAAGATATTCCCATGGATGATGATGAAGTGTTTGATATGATCTGCGCCGGCGATACGGATGGCGTGTTCCAGCTGGAAGGCGGCGGCATGAGGACCTTCCTGACCAACATGCGTCCCCGTACGTTTGAAGACATTATCGCCGCCATTTCCCTGTACCGCCCGGGTCCCATGGAAAGCATTCCCCGCTACATCAGAGGCAAGCAGCAGCCCGAAACCATCCGCTATGTTACGCCGCAGCTGGCGCCTATTCTGGACGTAACCTATGGCTGTATGGTGTATCAGGAACAGGTTATGCAGATCGTGCGCGACCTTGCAGGCTACTCCATGGGCCGAAGCGATCTGGTGCGCCGCGCCATGGCGAAAAAGAAAAAGGACGTCATGGACAAGGAACGGGAAGTGTTCATTTTCGGTTCCGAGGAAATGGGCGTGCCCGGCGCTATCAAAAACGGCGTCAGCCGGGAAGCTGCCGAGCAGATTTTTGATGAAATGACGGCTTTTGCCAGCTACGCCTTCAATAAACCCCATGCGGCCTGTTATGCGGTGGTATCGCTGCAGACGGCGTACCTGAAAAAGCATTATCCTGCCGAATTTATGGCAGCTATTATGAACAGCGTGGTGGGAAACGCAGGCAAGATTGCCGGGTATATTCAATATTGCAGGAAGAACGGCATCCCCCTTCTTCCACCCAGTATCAATGCTTCCATGCGCAAATTCACCGTGGACCATGACAAGGACGGACGCCTGGGCATCCGCTTTGGTATGGGCGGTGTAAAGAATGTGGGCGGCAATGCCGTGGACCACATTGTCCGCGAACGAAAAAAGAACGGCCCTTATAAGAATATTTTCGATTTCTGCCGCAGGGTAGGGGGTGAAGATGTAAACAAGCGCACGGTAGAAAGCCTGATCATGGCGGGCTGCTTTGACAATATGGGCGCTTACCGCACCCAGTGCATGGCGGTGTTTGAAGGCGCCATGGATGCCGAAAGCAATGTGCGTAAAAGCAATGTTTTGGGTCAGGTTTCCCTGTTTGATATGGGCGGCATGGGCGAGGAACTCATGCCCCTGACGGACGAATATCCGGCGCTCAATGAATACATTCCCCGCGAAAAGCTCAATCAGGAAAAGGAAGTTACCGGCGTGTACATTTCAGGTCATCCGCTGGATGAATATGTGCATCTGCTGGATAAGCTGCCCGTCCATTCCCATTACCTTGCCGATCTGCAGGAGAGGGAAGATGCCGGTCTTGCAGAAGACGGCAGACGGGTATCCATGGGCGGCATCATCGTGGAAGCCCACGGAAAGGCCACCCGCAAGGGCGAACTGATGGGCTTTATGACGTTGGAAGATCTCACCGGTCAAGTGGAGTGTCTGGTGTTCCCCAGAACCTACGAAAAGATCGGTCATGAGATGCAGCAGGACAGCGTGGTGCTTTGCTCCGGCAGGCTGTCCGTGCGTGAAGAAGAAGCGCCTAAACTGATCGTAGATACGATCGAGCCCCTTCGGGATGCGGAGCAATCCATTCTGGAAGCGCTGGAACTGGATCGCCATCTCCATCAGAAACCGCAGAAAAAAGATGTGCACAGTAAGCCTTCCTCTGCAGCGCCTGCTAAAGAAAAAGCGGCGGATGCGGAAAAGAAGGAAATACCTTCCAGTGTATCCGTTTCTTCTGCTCAGAGGGCCAAGAATTCTCCTGTTAAACTGTATCTGCGCCTGTCCCGCAGCCGCATGGAAAAGCTGCCGCTTTTGCTTGCAGGCCTGGAAACGGGCGATGTGCCGGTGTACCTGAATATCCCCGAAGAAGGGGTTACGCTTCTTGCACCGGAAGACATGTGGCTTAAGGATGCAGAAGCAGGAAGAAGCCGCTTGATGCTGGAATTGGGCGCCGATCATGTGAAGATCACAGGAAGCGGCGTTAAAAAGGGATAAAATTTTACAAAGATTTGGAGAGATGATATGAATACCATGACCATGACCATTCCCGCCCGCAGCGAATGGACGCTGGCACTGCGTATGGCAGTTTCCGGCGTGGGCGCCATTTATAATCTGCCTGTGGACGTGCTTGCGGATCTGCGTACGGCGGTGGATGAAAGCTGCGAACTGCTTTTGCACCAGACCTATTGTGTGCAGTGCCTGACCTTGTCGGTGGAAGAAAAGCAGGACGGCGTGTATTTGAGCATTTCTGCTCAGTGCTGCGAAGAAAAGCAGCCGGAACCCCGCGCGGATGCAGACATTGCCCGCATGATTATTGAAACGCTGGTGCGTCAGGTGGATCTGAAAACGGAGGAGGACGGCGTGCGCGAAGTGCGCATGGTTCTGCCCGCAGCGGTGAAGTGATATGATGAACGCCAATGAAATGCACGAACGGGCAAGCCTGTATGCGCTCAATCCATCGGATGCAGCCATGGAAGCGGCCATCGAAAGCGTTATGCCCCTGTGCGAACTCATCGCCCGCCGTTTTTCCGGCCGGGGCGTAGAGTATGAAGATTTGAAGCAGGTGGCTCTGATGGCAGCCGTCGCGGCCATTCAGGGGTTTGATCCCGAACGCGGACTGAAATTCACGACTTACGTGACACCTACCATTACGGGTAAAGTGCGCAATTATCTCCGCGATAAAGGAGAACTGATGCGTACGCCCCGCGGCGTGAAGGAGCAGATGAGTACGCTGCTTTCTGCCCGGGAAAAGTTTGTATACGAATATCACCGTGAACCTTCTGCCAAAGAACTGGCGGAAAAACTTGATTGGCCTGTGGAACGCGTGCTGGACGTGCTTTCTGCCATTGACAGCAACAAGATGTCCTCTCTCAGTTCTGCAGACGAGGATGGGCTGGACCTGGAAAGCCGCCTGAGCAGCGTGGAAGCGGGTTATGAACAGGTGGAGCAGAAAGAAGATTTGAAAAACGCCATGAACAAGCTGACGGCGGAAGAGAAACAGCTGCTTTATCTGCGCTATACCCAGGGGCTTTCCCAGCGGGAGGCAGCGCGGCAGCTGAACCTGAGTCAGATGCAGGTGAGCCGCGCGGAAAGGCGTATTCTGCTTTTGCTCAGAAAGGAAATGGAAAGCTCGGTATGAGATTCAAAGAGATGTCCTTCCGTCACATGGATGTAAATAAGGCTTCGCTGTATTGCATGCTGATCAATTTCATGCAGATTCTGGCCGGAGCTTTGCTTGCCATGTTCATTTTGTTGGATACGAACAATACCCTGACCGTTTTCAATGAAGTGCTGGTGCTTTTGCTTACGGGCATTGCCTGTTTTGGCGCTGTGGTGGATATCCGGGAAGCCATGACTGCCCGCCGGATGCATGTAAAAATGCAGGGACTGAACGAAACGGTGGACCAGATGAGCGAAATGAATGTGGCCCTGCGTGCTCAGCGCCATGATTTCCTCAACCACCTTCAGGTGGTATACAGCCTGATGGAAATGGAGGAATACAAGGACGCCTGCGGCTATATTGAACAGGTATATGGGGATATCCGGGCTTTAAGCACTTCTTTGCGCACAGCCAATGCGCCGGTCAATGCGCTGCTCAGGGCAAAAATGGCGGAATGTGAGCAGGCAGGTGTTGCGCTGACGCTGGAAGTGGAAGGTATGTGGAAAGACCTGCCGCTTCCCGGGTGGGAAATGTGCCGCGTGCTTTCCAACCTGATTGATAACGCCCGGGATGCACTGACGGGCAACGGAAGCGAAACAATGGGGAAAAGTGCGAAAACCATCAAAGTGCATCTGGGCGAGGACTTGAAACAGTTCCGTTTTTCTGTGGAGAATAACGGGCCCATGATTCCGGAGGAATTCATGCGGATCATGTTTGAACCCGGCATCAGCCAGAAGGGTGAAGGCCGGGGGATGGGGCTGCATATCGCCCGGGAAACGCTGCGCCTTGCGGGCGGCGATATGACGGTGGAAAGCGATGAAATACGCACCGTGTTTTCCGGCTTTGTGCCCAAGAATGCGGATGCAGGCGCTTTGTACGAAAAAATGAACAAAAATTGATCCGCCCTCTTGACTGTCAAGGAACTTGATACCCTATCCTTGCAGGGAAGGGAGTGAGGATATATGAATATCCGTCAGGTAGAAGAAAAGACCTGTCTTCAGCGGGCCAACGTGCGTTTTTATGAGCAGGAAGGCTTGCTGTGTCCGGGCCGGCTGCCCAATGGCTATCGCGATTACAGCGATGAGGATGTGCAGCAGCTTTT
>JAFYLS010000059.1 GCA_017550035.1 Clostridia bacterium | reverse complement strand
CTACCGAAGCGCCCACTGCGGAACCTGTGGTGACCGAAGTACCTACCGAAGCGCCTACTGCGGAGCCTGTAGTTACGGAAGCGCCTACCGAAGCGCCCACTGCGGAACCTGTCGTTACGGAAGAACCTACTGTGGTTCCTACCGAAGAACCTACACCTGCACCTACTGAAGTGCCGGTACTGGATGTTTCCGTGAGTGCCAGCGCGCATTATGCGGTGGCAGGACGGGATATTTCCTATTACAATGTGACGATCAACAGCGGCTGTGCCCCGTTTGCAGTATCTGTGCTGGCATTGCTGCCCGATGGAACAATTGCATATGAAGAAAAACAGGACCTTGCAGAGGCAGGTTCTGTTTCCTGCGCTTATTCTCCCGCACAGTGGGGCGACCATTCCGTTACGGTCCGCGTGACGGATGGCAACGGCGGCGTATATGAAAAGACGTTTACGCTGATTGTTGCTGAAATCACCCATGAAACTGAAACGAACTGGAAGTATACCTTTAAGGATGTAAAACTGACCGGCGACTGGCGACAGGATGTGATAGCTATTGCGCGTACGCAGCTTGGCTATCGTGAAAGCGAGAAGAACTTCATTCTGGATGAAACCGGCACATACCGTCTGGGTTATACGCGATACGGCGAATGGTACGGAGCTGATTACAGCGACTGGTGTGCCATGTTTGCTGCATTCTGTCTGCATTATGCAGGAATTGACCGGGGAGATTATCCCTATGATGCATCCTGCACCCTGTGGCGTGACAGCCTGCAGGCGCGCGGTGCCTGGGAAGGTAAGCCCAGAGAATATGTTCCCGCCAAAGGCGATCTGGTGTTCTTTGATTTGGGACGCGATGGCGAACTGGACCATATGGGTATTGTGACCCGCGTTACAGAAGACAAGGTTTATACCATTGAAGGGAATTATTCCAACTCGGTAACAGAAAACATTTACTTCCTGGATGACCGTATTATTGTCGGTTATGCCAATACCGCTACGCTGATGAAGCAGGCGGGGATCTATGAACAGTATGAACAGATTGACAAAACCGTTGATCTGAGTGGACAGCCGACGGCTACGCCGGAAGTGGACCAGATTGATGTTACGGTCAGCCTGACAAATCAGCCCACGTTGGCGCCTGCGGATGAACAGGTGAACGAACTGGTGCAGCTGGTGCCTGCATCCGAACAGCCTGTGCTGGAGCCGACGCCGGATGCGACGGACATTCCTGCCGAAGTGCCCACCGAAGCGCCTACGGAAGAACCTACCGAAGTGCCTACGGAAGAACCTACCGAAGTGCCCACCGAAGCGCCTACGGAAGAACCTACCGAAGTGCCCACCGAAGCGCCTACGGAAGAACCTACCGAAGTGCCCACCGAAGTGCCTACGGAAGAACCTACTGCAGCTCCCACAGAAGTACCTGCAGCAGAACCTACTGTGACGCCTGAAGAACCTGCATGCGAATGCGCTGCAGATGAAGCAGGTGTGGTTGAGCATGCCGAAACCTGTTCTCAATATGTGCCTGATGCAGAAACCGAGCAGCAGGAACAGGTGCTGGAAGTGCAGCTGGGTGAAACGATCACCTTTGAGATTCCTTATGATGAACAGCTGGAATACCAGTGGCAGCGCAGCCGTCTGGATGCGGAAGGCGCATGGGAGAATATTACCGATGATGCGATTGCCATGGGTTGGAATACTCATGCGCTGCATGTGAATGTAACGGAAGACAGCCTGCAGTATCAGTACCGCTGTTTGGTGCGTGCCGTGCAGGAAGCAATTCCTTCCGGTTTTCTGCGTCTTGTGTTCGGAATAGCTGCGGCTCATGCTGAGGAAGAATGGTCTGTTTATCCTCAGACTTTTGCCATGTCTGCGCGCGATGCGCAGGGAACATATGGCACGATCGATATCAGCAGTTATACGCAGGATCTGAAAATTTATAACTATCTCAACTATAGTTCCAACGCAGGGGAGATTTGGGGCATCAGCAGCGGCACGATTCAGATTGCCGGAACGGCTCCTTCTGATGTGGATGTTGTGATTGGTGACCAGGCGAATGGAGAACAGAACGGCACTGCTCCTATTGCAGGCAAAGATATTCAGGTAGCCTGGAATGCTCAGCTCAATGAAGTGACGGTCAAACCTGTCAACGCCGGGACCAACCAACTGCTTTTGAACATTAACGGCGAAAGCAGTGTACAAAACCTGATACTGGAAAGCGGCGCAAAAATGAAAATAACGGTGGACGAAAACTTGTCCATCGGTACGGCTGTGCTGGCGGATAACGCCACCCTGACCGTGGAAGTGAAAGCAGGAAAAACCCTGAGCATCGCCACGCTCAATGGCGGCACTGTAACACTGACGGGCGAAGCCGGCGGTAAAGTGACGGTTCAGACAGCACTGAATGCATCGGATAAACTGTTCATTGAAAATGTGACGGTTGAAGGTTCCGGCAGCGCAGTGCAGATTACTGCTGCATCCGAAATTACTGTAAAGAATGCAAAACTGCAAAACATGGCGCTCTTTGGCTTTAATGCCGATGAAGGCACATGCAGGCTGACTTTTGAAGGCAACAATACGCTGAGCAAGGTCAGTACGGTTGGTGCTGCAGAAAGCAGCAAGGCCTGTGTGACAATTGCCGGGGAAAGCACCTTCAGCAGCATCAGCGAATCCTGGTTCGTCCGTGATTTTGCAGTCACCTATGCTGAAGAGATCTCTACTGCTATTGCACCTGAAGAAGGCTGGGTTGTATCCTATCGCGCCAAGTCCGCCGCCAATACTTCTGCACAGATCATTGGTTTCCGTGCTTGCACTGCAGGCGCAATGGGCGGCTATCAGGCAGTGAACGGTGGCGCAGTGATGCTGCCTGTTTACAGCGTAGACGGATACTCCTTTGGCAACTGGAAATATAACGGCAACGAAAACGCCATTGACCGCCTGCAGAACTGCAGCGGTGATATTCAGCTGATTGCTGTGCTTGAGCCCTATCAGGTTCAGGTGACCATGGATTTGGGTTATGATCCGGATAAATGGAGCAATGATGAAGGCGCTGTTCCGGAGCGTGAAACGGTAGCTGAATATAGCTTTGGCGACTTGGTCGCTCTGACGAAGCCTGTACGCTTTGGCTATGACTTTGGCGGATGGAGAGTAAAAGATAAGGCAGAAACGCTTTATCAGAATCATTACACAATCGATAATATGGATCACCTTACCCGGCAGAGTGCGGATGAGGGTTATTTGCTGACCCTGGAAGCGCAGTGGGAAAAGGTAGTATTCCCGATCTATATCCAGTTCCCGCAGGATATTATGAATCAGATTGCCAATCTCCACATTGCGCTCGCTGAAAATCCCGGCGAAGACGACTGGATGACCTTCAATCAGTTCCTGGCGGATAACAGTGCGATTTTTACCATGAACGATCAGGGAACCATTGTGCTGACGGATATTCAGCAGTATGGTATCCGCTTTGAAGAATCTTTCGACGCATGGTTCAACCGTCTGGGCGAAGCCGTGGGTAAGGAATGGCATATGCCTACCATGGAATTGCGCAAGGATGGCGCAGTGGCTACCCGCTTCCAGTCCTGGGCGGTATCCGGTAAAGCTGTTTCCGGCAATCATACGATGAGCAATACCGGTGATTACGGTGTTCTTCACGTACCGGCAGGCACTTCTCTGGAAACCTATCAGAATAATTTGCTCATCAGCCCTGTTGTCCTGATGGGTAACTTTGGCGACAATATTACGCTGACTGTGCGCGGCATTACGGATGCATGGCAGGTCCTGTTGCTTGAAAAGGGCAGTGTGACCCCTGTTGCGCTGGATGTTGCGCCGGATGCAAATGGTGATTTCAGCGCACCCATTCCTGTAGGGGCCAAGCTTTACTGGCGTGTGGCAAAGACCCATGCGGCAGATTTTGCGCTGGGTATTACGCCCTGGTCTTTCCTGTATGCGAATGCTTTTGATGTGGAGATTACCGAAAGTCCCTACAATCCGCTGACGGATACGTATCTGGAATATGTGTTCACCGTGCCTGCCTGCGATGTGGAAGCAGTGCTGGATCAGGAACCCAAGTGGATTGACCTTGCGGACAGTCCCATCACCTTTGTAAAGCAGCATGATTACAACAACTTGTCCCGCAACGGCTTCTGGTACAATGAGAAGCTGTCTGTTCTCACGCCCATTTATAAGGCTGCAGACGGCCGCTACTTCTATACCTGGAACTTTGGCAACGCCTCTGGCAGTTCGTCTCCCTTCTATGTAACCTCCAACGGTGTGGGCACACAGAACCAGCTGTGGCTGGTGGATGCATTGGATGTCCACCTGAAGGACTGCAACATGCTCTTCACGGATGCTTTCCTGGCGGATGCGAACGGACGGTATCTGGGGACGCTGAATGTTGAAAACTTCAATACGACAACGCAGACCGGCGATCTGTCTGCTTACGGTAATATTGTGATCGATACAAGCAATGTTGCCAGCTATCATACAGCGCTCAGAATCCATGGAAATAACAACGTAATCGGCACCATTTTCCAGGATAATGTAATCGATGCAAATAATCTTCATATCAAGGGCATGGATACCCGCAACCAGTTGTCGCTGGGTACTGTGGTGGGTCCCCTGACACTGGTATTTGTCAATTTGGAACTTTCTCAGATTGACGAGAATCCCTTTGAATATCTGGTCTTTATCACCGGCAAAGGCGGCACTACTATGCAGGACTGCAACGTGGATGCCAGAACCAAGCGAATCAGGAATAACAGCTCCTCGGTGGAGATCATTGGTTCTAATGTGCTGCTCGGCAGCATGCATTCCTATGCAGGTTTGGAAGTGATGTCGTATCAGAATCAGCGCTCCATTGTTCGAATCTTAGGCGATCTTTGGGGTCACTACCTGACGGTAAACCGTGTTTATGCCAATAACGCACTGCTTGTTGACGGCGATCTGCGGTTTGAATGGAACCATGCAACTGCGGAAGCTTGGATCGACGGCACAGTGGTGGTGAAGGGTTCCCGCTGCGATCTTGGTAATCTGAAAATGGTTTCTGATGGTGCATTCCTGCTTGCCAGCATGGTCACGCTGTCTGATATCTGCACGGTTTCTGCCGGTACGGTGATCACCAATCAGCTCATGAATACGCCGGACAAACCCAAGCAGAACTCTGCAACGGCAGCCGTATACAATGGTGACGATGCATGGCTGACTACTTACGCACAGGAACAGGACGGTCATAAAACGTGGAATTTCACCGGCGGTAATGTGTATCTGACCGGTATGATGTATAATCCCACTTCTCCTGTGCGTGCAGACGATGCCCGCAACCCCCTCAGCGGGATCTTGGCAGGCTTGCTGTACGACAGCGGTGCGCTCAGATATACAGCGGTTTCTCACGAAACTGCTTATAACGCTGTGCTGAATGCTGCAAACAGTGCCAATCAGTGCTTCGTTCTGGGTGACAGTAGGTATACCAGGGATACAACCAGATCCCGTACGATGCTGTTCGGCGGCAGCAATATCTATGCGGCCGGCAACATCACCATGTTCAATGATACCAATGTGACCGGTGGTTACATTGAGTGTGTGAAGGGCGTGCTGTCTTCCAAGCATACGCTGAACATCAGCGGCGGCAAAATCGTGGCTGATGGCGTCGGCAACGCCTATGACATCCTGACCGACCTTGGCGGTGGTCTGTACCGCTATGCCAAGGTTAATATCACCGGCGGTACGCTGGAAGTGGACGGCATCGGTGCTGTGGCTGCCGATATTGCCGGCCATCCTTCCCGCAGTGTGGTGTATATTGCGCCTGAAGCGAACATCAGCCCCAAGACGGAAGGGGCCGAAACCGAAATTGTGCATACGCTGTATGCTAACTATATTGTGAGCGAGAGCTTGTTTGAGACGCCGTCCATTCCGGACGAGATTCCCCGCGAATTCATCTTCAGACACAAAATGTCGGCGGACATTGCGACCATGGATGGTCTGATGATGATGGAGGATGATGCAGCGCTTGCTCCGCCCATTGATAAAGCAACGCAGCAGAATGCCAACTGGACGTTTGAAGCTGTGGATGGTCCGGAAGTTTCCTGGATTGCTGATGACGGCTATCTGAACGGCGATTCTGACAGTGAAAAGGGCTATGTCTACATGGGTCGCGATAAGCTGGACTTCTATGCAGTGCGGCTTATTTACCCTGTCATTGTGCAGGGCTCCTATGATGGCGGCTTCACTGTTTCCAGTACCGGTGATGACGGAGAAGAGCCGGAATTCACCCTGGAAAAGAACGGCGAACACGAAGCGACCGTTGGCAACCGCATCACCATCCAGCTGGACGATGCGGAGCGCTTCAACCGTACGGTGGTGTGGTACAAGGATGTGGCCGGTGTGCCAACCAACGTGCTGGCTATGCCGGGTGCAAATGCTACCATCGATGCGGAAAGCAAAACCATTTCCTTTACCATGCCCAGAATGACACTGGAAGTGTGGATCACGGATACCCTTACGCTGGATTTGTACAGCCATTCTGTGGCATTCACCAAGGATGGTTTCCGTGTGGCTTGGGATAATACATATCCTACCAGCAGCTTTGCCTATCAGGGAAACCTGAACGTCATTCAGAGCAACCTGGAAAAGGAATGGAGCCGCTTCTTTGTGAGCGACTGGCGTACCAACCAGCAGGATGCCATGAAGGTTATTCGCTATAAGAATGCCTCGAATGTGTATGTTGACCTGACAAACGAGCAGATGACCCAGAATTATCTCCGTTTTGAAGCCAATCCTGTTGGTTTCACGCGTAATATATCCATTGGGATGATCCTGCAGAATGGTTCCGGTTCGGAAACTGAGCGCAATGAAGTGGGTCTGGGTGTCAATGCAGAACTGACGGTGGATGGTCTGGTGCAGTTGGTTCATACCTATGTGCCCAAGGGCTCCAGCATCCATATTCAGGGTAAGAAGGGGACAAACGGACGGACTGAAGACCTGTCCAGTTCTGACGTGCTGTACATTTATCAGACTGCCGGTCAGGGCGTAAACTATTCGATTGGTACGCTCAGCGGCGAAGCCGGTGATATTACGCTGAAGGATCTGCGTCTGCTGTATCCCTTCAGAAGTCCGTTTGTGCATGCGGGCAGTCCCAGTGCCAACGCTGTGTTCAAGATGGACAACTGTACCATGATCAATAACCGCGAACATATTTACAGTCTGTTTGCCAAAAATATTGGTAATGTTCAGTTGACTGATACCTACCTTGAATACGTGGCGCATATCTATACCAGTGAATATATCAACTACGGCATCACCAATATGACGGTGAAGGACACCACCATCAAACAGGCGGTGGGTTCTGACGAAGGCGATTGCAGAAGCTTCTTTAACGGCGTGAAGAATGTGGTGATGGACAATTCCACCTATACACTGACTTGGAAGCCTGAATACACTCGTTCTTCGCCCAACAGATTCTTCATGGATTACGACCAGCAGCCCAACAGCTTTGTGATGAAGAATGGGTCTGCTTACAACAGCACCTACCGCATGGTGTTCAAGACGCTGGACGTTCAGGACAGTACTGTGCGCATCGAAGATGATGGCAGCAGTACGATCATGATCTGCCCGGATCTGACGGTGAGCGGCAACAGTGAAGTATATGCCGATAACATTGTTGTTTCCGGTTTCCTGACCCTTAGCGCACTTGATAAAACCAATGTGCTTGAAAACCTGCGGCAGGGCAAGGGACTTGTTACCACCGGTCAGATGACGGTGAACGGCGGCAGTGTGACCGCAGAGCAGTTCATCGGCGGCGATGCCAATGCCAGGATCACTATCAATGGCGGTGAAATGACTGCAAAGTACATTGGTACTTTCGGTCTGGTCTATGGTATTGAAAACCGTATTCCCAAGAACGACGAAGACAAATTCACCACCTTCAGCATTTATGAAAGCGCCGTAAATGCGGATATCAACAATACCATCACGGTTGCCGGCGGTCAGGTGAATGTGGCGGCAGATGGTTATCTGGGCGGTGTGAGTGCCGAGGTGAACGTGACCGCTGGTCAGGTGAACCTGGCGCCCGGCGCTGTATTGGGTGTGCCCGAAAATCTGGTGAACACCTATCTGACGTATCAGAGCAAGGTGGATCCTGTTGCAGTCAGCATTACCGGTACGGGTAAAGTGGAACATACCGAGGATTGCAATATGTCTGCAACGCCGGATGATACGAAGGTGAACGGCTCCATCGCAGCGCCTTATGGTACCGTGGAAATCAGCGGCGAAGATGTGGGCGTGCACGTCCATAATCTGACGGCGGATCACGGCGGCACCATTACCATCACCGGTGTGGGGAAGGAATACTACGATAATCCCTACAATGGCGATGATGTGGCTGAAAAACCGGAAAAGGTGAATGTCCGTGTGGACAAGTTGCTTTTGTCCGGCAGCACCCTGACCATTGAGAACGCTCATGTGTACGCATATTCTGCATATGTGAATCCCGGCAAGGGTGAAACTGCGGATATGATTGTCAGCGGGAATAAAGAAGATACCGGTCTGTGGATTGGCCGAGATTACGGTAAGGATCCCTCTTCCAGCGGTGACTGCAGCATCGGTGCCCTCTCCAAGACCAATATCCACGGTACAGCCCGAAAGTCCATCGTTTATGTTTTGAACGAGGACAAGTTTGCGTACCCGGATAACTACGAAATTATCAACGAAAACGATAATACTTACATCTATGATCCCGACGGTGAAGGCGCCTTTACACTGGCAGATGCACAATGGCGCGGCCGCGTGTTCAAGGGCTGGTATATGGATGAAGCGCTGACTGAGCCTGTACCTAAGGAAGGCTTGCCCGTCAATCATGCCAATGGTTATGTCGTCTATGCCGATTGGGAGTTTGACACGGTTAAATTCTCTGTTATCGCGCCTTCTACGCTGCCGGCATGGGAGAATAAGCCCGATGTGTTTGCTGAAGAACGCAATGGTATCGAAGGCTTCTGGAATGAAGAGGCGCAGACCTTTACATTCCGTCATACCGTAACCCTGCCTTATGGTTCCAAGGATATCGTGCCGAACCTGAAACTGGAAACGGACTTCAATTTCAATTCCCAGTGCGTATCTCTGGTAAAGTACAACGAACATGACTATACGGATGTTGCGGTGTATGAAGTGCTCACCGGCATCTATGAACTGTATAAGGCGAAGCAGGAAAGTGGTCAGCTGACGAAGCTGTCTGACGATTATGCAGAAGCGACAATCGAACTGATCGTGGACCAGACGGCATTGCGCCGCTTGTTCCTCACGCTGGATCTGAATGTGAACAACGGCATTCCTGTGAATGCGGCGTTTATCGATGCGGGCAAGTCCGGAATGACCTGGACTGCTTCCATCGAAATTGGTCAGGATATCAGCGCGGCACCCGGCTTTGTTACCGGTGGTGAATTGGCGCAGGCTGCTGCTCCCGGCTACTACTTCGAGGGCTGGTATGCTGCAGACGGGCTGACCAAACTGGAGCAGGACATGAAGCCTCAGGGCAGCATGACCTTCTACGCCAAGTGGGAACCCATGCAGTTCCTTGTTGCCTTTGATGCACTGAGCGGCAATACCACCACGAAGGATGGCAGTCAGCCTGCGAATAACGCGGCTGCGGTTGAAAAACGCTACGCCATCGTCACCTATGATGCGCCGATCGGCAGCATGACCTATGTAACCCAGAACGCTAACGGCAATTGGGTGGCCGAAAGCGAAGCAGTCGGTACGCTGCCTGCTGCATGGAAGGCCGGCAATGCCTTTACCGGCTGGCAGTGGAACAATGCTACTGCGGTTTCTGCAGAGACGTTGTATAACATTGCATCTATGGGTACTGCACTGCCCATCGCCGCACCTGTTACGAAGACGGCGGACGGCGTGTGGACGGCAGCGGGTGCCCCCAGCATCACCCTCACACCTGTGTATCAGGGCGTCAACTACCACTTCCACGCCAACGGCGGCTGGTTCCCCGTGGCCAACTATGCTACGGACATGGACATGCTGAATGTGGAAGATGTGCATGCTGAAGCATTCCCCGGCTACACCATCGGTGATACAACCTCGAGAACGGATGTTAATGTCATCACCGGTTCACAGCTTAAGTGCAGCTGCGGTGATATGACCGTCAGCATTCTCAGTACAAAGGTCGATGAAAGTGCGGAGCATGACGTGCGTGATGGATTTGAATTTGCTTCCGATGACTATCGACACGACGTGCAGCGTTTGGGCTACACGTTCTACGGCTGGTATCTGACGGAAGCGGATGCAGCGGCTGCGGTCGCGCGTCAATCTGCCAGCAAGAGTTACGGCGCTGCCCTCCGGTATCCGACGTCTACGGATATTCACCTGTATGCAGCATGGAATGCCAATAGGTATCAGTTCGTACTGTATGAGCCCGTAAAGGATCATCCGACATACAATGACTATTATGACGGATATGGCTGGAACCGTGATGACGGCAAAGTTGGTGAGAAAAGCGTCACTGTCGATACTGTGATCAAGTATTCGACGAACCCAATAGTTGCATGGCCTGCCCATGAGGATATGTATGCGTTGAGCAAGAATTCGAGCGATAGCAACACGGACGCGAATCGCAGATATATGCTGGGCTTCACCTTTGATCCCCTGGATCCCGGCGATGCTCAGAAGGGCTCTGAGGGCTACAGCACCTATCAGGATTATGCAGAGGTCGTCAACCATATCATCAACGCGGACTGCCTGTTCTATCCCGGTTATGCATTCCGTATTCCTTATGTGGAATATCAGAATGGCTATACCGATGTGCTGAGCGCAGTGCCGGACTATCCGAACAGAACGAAGATCATCGGCTATGCTGTGTATCGTGAACGCGCACTGGTGTTCATTGAACGGTATGTGGATGAAAACGACACCGTGCATGAGAAGGTACTGCATTACGGACCTATCAATGAATATGTGGATTATCCTGCACAGTATGCAGGCAATGCAGAACTGACCAAGGCCGGCTATTCTTTGACCGGCTGGCGGATGATCTTCCCGGAAAGCGGCGAAGCATTCCCGGATGAAACCACGTATTACAACAAGCTGGATACTTACAAGAGCACAGCTACCAACAATGGCGACTTTGACATCAATGTCTACACGGTGTATGCGGCTCAGGCGGTTCTTCCTTATGAACTGAACGCTACATCCAATCCGTTGATCAACGAAGTCTTTGCCCTGGGTAAAGTGCCCGGCAGCATCAAGGAAGGCAAAGTTCAGTATACAGTAACCTTGCCTGAAGGTTTCCATTTGGTGGATAGAACTGAAATGGATGCAAACCGCTTCAATCCCTCCTGGAAACATGGCACTGCAACCTATACTGCCAATGATACGGCGGCTATCCACATGGAATTGGTGGATGCGGCCGGTACAACGCGTTATGCTCAGTGGCTGACAGGAGAATCTGGCACTCTTTCTGTAGATTATGCAGTTACGAAGGATTGGCAGATAAAATTGACCATGTATCATTCTTCTGTGATTTCCCAGACAAAGACCTATGAAGATCTGCTGGTCAAATTTACATTCCTCACTGTTGAAAATCAGAGCCTGACGGTGGATGCAACCATCAACCTGGTTCCCACCCTGTATGATCTGACATACGTGGCGAAAGTTCCCGATAATCCCGTTGATGTGCCGCTGATCATTGACGAAAAGGACTTTGCGTATGCGTCGGGTGATTACACCCTGACGGTGGAAGACGTGCCTTACGGAAGCGCCTTGCCCAATGCGGCAGATGTACCTTCCATTGAAGGTTTCTCCTGGAATGCCGTCTGGCATTACGGCGATTTGGCCTGGGAGAATGGCACATTCACCTTCCCGCTGTCTGCGGATAATGCAGGCAAGGTTACGCTGGAAAGCGATTACTTGCGCAATTCCTACAACCTGTTCAGCGATGAAGAGGCACGTGAAGAAGCCCAATTGGTGTATCTGACTAATCAGGATGCCGATATTGCAACGGTTGATGACGATCAGGAAAGCATTCTGTACCGCTCCATGGTGTATATCACCGGCGATGCAGGCAGAGTGTATATCCAGCGCGGAACCGGTGCAGCAATGCACATTGACGCGTGGGTGGAGAATGGCTTTGTCAGCCCGGACGGCGACGGCTACAGCTTCATCATGCCTGCAGAGGATGTGACGGTGTCCATCATCCGTGACTATACCGGCGAAGAAACGCTTACCGCCTGTGAAAGTACACATGCTCACGGCGCTGATGAAAAGCATGCCTACACCTTCGCCTTTGAGGCAGGGAAACCGGCACCCAGGAACAAGCCGCTGTACCTGATCAGCGTGACGCCCTCTTCCGGTCTGACGCTGGGTAGTTTGTCCGATATGCGCGATAAGCAGAAAACCGCGACCAGTACCTATGCCAACAGCACCTTTGCCTTTGAACTGTTCATTGATGGGGAAAGCAAGGGCGATGTTCAGGATATCGCAAAGACCACAGCGCTTGGCAGCGTTACGCAGGATACTCAAATCACGCTGAAACTCTACAATGCCAACGCCATTACGGTGCCCGGCACGGCAGGCACGTACACCTTCGTGTTTGCAACGGATCCTGTTAGGGAGAGTGCAGACAAGATCATCCTGACGGTGACCATTGTGCGCATTCCCTGCCAGCTGAACGTTTCCGTCCCGCTGGTATTGGTAGTGGATACGGGCATTGACGGCGGTACGGCAGAATTTGACGGAAGTGCCTATGCGATCAGCAATGATTCTTCCACCCGTGTGCAGCTGATGGATCTGGAAATTGAAAACCTGGGGATTGAGTATGGTGGCATCTCCATGGCGTATGCCGATGCAGATGATGATGTGAGCACGCTGATCAACTCGTATCGCATCAAGCTTGATCCCGATTGGGAATACCACGATCTGCCGGCAGGTGACACTTATAACCCGCTTGAATCCATCGAGATCAGCCCGCTGTCCTTTGTTACCAAGCAGGATGACAGCATGGGCGTGCAGATGGCTAATATCACCTACGTCCTGAGCATCCCGGAGAGCGATTCTCCGGGAGGGGCTCAGGGGAACTAAAGGAGGATGAACATGCAGGAACCAAGCAATGCCCCCGTGGTTAAAAAAGACAAACGGAAGTGGTGGGTCATCCTCCTTATCTGCCTCCTCCTTCTGATTATGGCAGGTGTGGGCACCTATTTCTGGTACATGGGCCAGCAGAAGGCCGCATTTGAACTGTATCAGTTCGACACAGAAGCACTGGAAGGCCGCATTCAGCAGATGACTGAAGAAGAAATTCAGGCGGAGCTGAACCGTGTGGTGGAGGAGGGGATGTTCAACATCTCCATTGCCAGCTCGATTGTGTTTGATGGTCCCGGCGGTCAGGGACAGGCCCGTATCGAAAATATTGCAGCTAATCGCTATCACATGCAGGTGGATATCTTCCTGACGGATACCTGGGAAAAGATTTATTCCGGTAAATTGATCCGCCCGGGTTATTCTGTGGAATATATCACGCTGGACAAGCAGCTTCCTCCCGGCGAATATGATGTAACGGCCATCTTCTCTGCCATTACGCAGGAAGAAATGCAGCTGTTCGGTCAGGCCGGTGCGCAGATCAAGCTGTATATCCCCGATGAAAACGGCTATATTCCCGTTACTGTGACGGAAGAACCGTAAAGGAGCCGTTGGTGCGGGAATTTGAAGCGGACATTGGCGGCGATTATGCAGATGCGCCTGTATCCTACGGTATCACCAACCATTCCACTGTCGGCCTTGCTGTGGCGGAAGTACAGGTGATGCTGAAGGACAGTCCGATGCCTGCGCAGGATCAGCATTATTTCCGGATCGGAACCTGACCATTAACAATGTCAGCTGATGATGGAATGCTGTATCTGACAAAGAATTCTATAACGCCGAATGCGTAGAAGATTAAATCGGAAAGTGAGGAAACTAAAATGAAGAGATGGATACCTCTGGTTCTGGCTCTGGTGTTGGCACTTTGCTGCGCGGTTGCTTTGGCAGAAAATGCTGAGTTCGAAGTCTATAAGAACGACGGGCAGGACATTCTGTCTACCTACAATGCAACTCCTGCAGACGGCGAAGATCCTTCCCTTGAAACGGAAGTCTGGCTGCGTGTGCGTGCCAAAGGTCAGATCAACGTGACCGTGCCCCTGGTGCTGGTGTTTGAAACCAACATCGATGGCGGTTATGCGGAAGCGCCCGATACTTACACTTTTAAAAACAATTCTACTGCGGAATTGCTGATTACCGAAATGCAGGTGACAGAAGCAGCCGACTCTAATATGGAATTGGTGGCTCTTGAGGAAGTGGATGCTGATGATATTACCGAGCAGTCTTTGGCAACAGATACTTATGTTGCTCGCGTAATGACTATGCTGGATGGCTTCACTCTGTGGTTCTATGACTTGGGCGTAGCTGGCGGTAAAGTTGTGCCTGCCGGTAATATGGTGGCAATTGCGAACCTGCCTGTTGGTACGGGCACCCATATTCCGATTGAAATGGCCACCGGTCCCTTGTCCTTTGTGACGAAGCATGTGAACGGTGAACTGGATGCCACCAAGGGTGTGAAGTTGTTTACTGTGAAGTACACGGTTGCCATCGATACCAGAAAGGGTGTGGGTGAAACCATCACCACGGCTGCTCCCTCTGGCAACTGATATCATTCATTGATCGCTGCTGCACTTCAAATCCATGGAACAGGTGCAGTTGTGAATAAAGCGAATCGTATGTAGATGGTGCATCGGTAAAAGGATGTGCGGTTTGCAGCATTCAGCAGGGGAGAGGCCCTTGTGCTTATCCCCGGTGTACGGTTTTGCCGGCTAAAAAGCGGTAAAATTCGTTCCACAGTGCTCTACAGTCCGGGGCAGCAAGCGCTGCCCGGCTGTCAAGCATAGATACTTAAGCCCTTCCGACGGAGCGGAGTGGCTTTGCCGGTTAAGCGCCGGAACACATAATATTCAGAAAAGGAGAAACTAAAATGAAGAAACTGCTTTCCATGATCCTGGCTCTTGTGCTGGTGCTCAGTGCTATCCCTGCGTTGGCTACTGAAGGTGAATCTGCTGTAACTACCGATGTCAATGCAGAAATCACCATCTACGAGAAAAACGACGAAGAGATTATTTCTCGGTATGATTCTGATTCTACTACCGCTACTGAAACTGCTGCTGCTCCTTCCGTTCACACTGAAATCTGGCTGCAGGTTGATGCTGATGGTCAGATCGACGTGACCGTTCCCCTCGTGCTGGTGTTCAAGACCAACATCGACGGCGGCAAGGCTACCAGCCCCTCCGAATACAAGATCACCAACCATTCTTCCGCTGATCTGGTGGTTACCAAAATCGAAAGAGTCATTGAAGAGGAAAGACTTATGACACTGGTTTCGAAGGATACTGCCACGCTGGGAGAAAATCAATACAAGGTTAAGCTGTCCAGCACGAAGCAGCACCCTTCCTATACTGGAACTGAAGATGTGACTTACGACCTGCATGCTAATAATATATCTGATGATAATAGAGGTCTGATTTATCTGCCTAGCGACGCAGGTGATGATTATGCTACCGGTAGGGACACTAATCTGAAAGTTGAAATGGAAACCGGCAAACTGAACTTCGTGACTTCTCGTATCGTTGAAGATAATAAGGACATGGGCATGGATACCACCAAGGGCGTTAAGCTGCTGACTGTGACCTACACCGTTGCTATCGATACCTACAATGCCAAGGGTGTGAAGATCACTGATGCCTCTGAACTGTTCAAGGCTCCCGCAACCAATCCCTAACTATTACAACAAACAGTGCTTCTGAACCATGGCAGAAGCAGAATTATGGGGGGAGGACGTGTCTCCGTCCGCCCTCCCCCTTGCCCTCTTGGGGAAGCAATGTATTTTGAAAGGAACGAAAGAAAATGGCCAGCCGTAATGCAAAAAAGCAACAGGAAAAGAATAATAAAAATCTGATTATTGCAGTGATCATTCTGCTGCTCTGCTTTGTGTTGCTGCTGGGCGGTGTGCTGCTGTATTTCCTCTATCTGCAGCCGATGCAGAAAAATCAGGTGAAGGGCGGTCAGCGTGAAGCGGCAGCCCTGCAGGGATCTCTTACCTTCATGACGGAAGAAGAGATTCAGGAAGCCCTCAACAGCATTGTGGAAGAGGGCATGTTCCGCATCTCCATTGCCAGCACCATTCTTGCCGAAGAAGATGGCATGGCGCAGATGCGTATTGAAAACAATATGACCAACCGGTATATCATGCAGGTTACCATGTATCTGGACGAAACTGGCGATGAAATTTACAGAACGGGTTTGATTGACCCGGGCTACTATATACAGGAAGCCAAGTTCCAAAAACATCTGGAACCCGGCGAATATGACGCCACCGCAGTGTTTACCGCCCTTTACCCCGATACGGAAGAATTGGTGGGCACGGTGGGCGCCAATGTGAAGATTTATGTATTTCCTGCGGGCGTAACGCCTGTGCCCGCCCCTGAAACCACTGCGCAGCCGCAGGATGAGCCTGCGCAATGAACGGGCGAAACAGACGATGGCTGGTCATCGCCTGTGCAGTGTTTCTGGCGCTGGATGTGTTCATCCTCACTGCGTTTGGGGTGATCATCCAAAATGACCGGAAGGCAGCTATCCGCCATGAGCGGGATGCGCTGGCACGGCAGATGCAGCTGTCTCCCAATGTGGATGATGCTGCGCTGCAAACTGCCCAAATGGCAGAACTGGGCAAAATGTACCGCCATGTAACGCTGTACAGCGAAGCCATATGCGCGGACGGCAAATTGAACATTATGCTGTCCAACGGAGAAGACAATCAATATGCGGTAAAAATGGAACTGCTGCTTTTTGAAACGGGCGAGCTCATTGGCTATACGGATCTGGTAGATCCGGGCTGGCGGGTGGAAGACATGGATGTTCTGCTGCCCCTTGCCCCGGGGAATTATCAGTGCCTGGCCCGGCTCCATTTTTACACCCTGGATGGCACAGCGCTGCTGGGCACCATGGGCAGGCATGTTCAAATGAAAATGCAGTAAGCGCACAGCGTGAGCACTGCAAAAGACTGGAAAAGACGCACAACAGGGAGGAAACAGGATGAAACGATGGATTGCACTGCTGATGGTAGTTGTGTTGTTTGCGGTGCCCCTGTATACCTACGCCGAAAGCACGGATGGAGAACTGCGCCACGAAGTGACGGGGGATATTTCCAGTTTGGAAATTGACGAAGAAGCGGGTCTGGATCGGGACGAGGGTGAAACGGATGCATCTGTGCGGACGGAGATCTACCTTCTGGTGGATGCGGACACTGCCAGTTATGTGACCTTCAAGGTTTATGACGATGAAGGGAATGTTCTGCCCAATGCGCAGATTTATCTGACCTACAACGGAATCAGAGAACTGGTAGGCATTACGGACGAAAACGGACAGTGCAGCCTGTATCTGTTCCGTGATGTGGAATATGCCTACGAAGTGATGCTGGACGGCTATAGGACGGAAAAAGGCACCTTTGCCGCAGCGGAAGAAACCCAGGAAGTAAAGGTGATCCTGGCGAAGTATCACACTGTAAATGTGTTTGTAAAAGATGGTGATCAATTCCTGCCCGGCATCAGTGTGCGCGTAGATGGCGTGTCGGGAAAGACCGATAAAAACGGTAAGGTAACATATCCGTTGGTGCGCGGCGATTATCAGGTGGTCGTGACGAAGCCCGATGGCACGGAAATCCGCGTGATTGTGTCTGTGCGGGGCGATACCGATGTGATCATCGATATTTCCCAGTTCTACGGCACTGCCGAAGGCGGTTATCTGGTGTATGACCGGTATTATCATCCGGAAGATTATATCCTGACCAAGTACGGCCATGAAGCGGAAGACCTGGTGCAGGGCACCGATGAAAGCGATGCGGATTTTGCCGAGCGTGTGAATCGCTATCTGGATGAAAACCCCTCTGTGATTCTGATCGAAGCGCAGCCGGACCGTGTGCAGCAGGAAGATGGACCGGATATCGACGTGCTGAGGGAAGATGGTTCGCTGCTGTATGCTCAGCGCAGCCTGATGCCCATGGGCACGCTGCTGCGTCAGTGGGAAAAGGAAAATTACACCGAACTGGTGTTCACCAATGAAGCGTTTGCCCTTTCTGTGTCTTTGGCAGAACTGCATTCCCCGCTGATGACGAAAATCTACGCATTGGCGGATGCGCTGGCACAGAACAGGGAAAAGGGCGCAGCCGAAGTGGTGACCGCGGAAACGCTGGAGAATGAGGACGGTTTGAAGGCAGCGGGTCTCCATGGGAAGAACCTGAAGGACCTGAATGTAACGCTTCTGGATATGGACGCCATTCGGGATTTTGCCTTCGCCTTTGACATGCAGGATGAAATGGATGTTGAAGTGCTGGAAGATCAGGTGTATGAAGGAGCTGAATTTGAGTTCCGTATTACCCCTATTCTGGAAGAAGCACTGTCTGATGTGGTGTGGGATGAACTGAACCGTGTGAACAGAGCGCCGGAAGAGATTGTTCTGGCCAGTGATCACTACATCCGCACCAAACTGACCTGGACTCAGGCTGAAGGCAAGCTGGATGAAACGGAAGGCGCAGAACTGCTCCGTTATCTGGCGGACGGGCGTTTGTCCGCAGAAGAAATTCTGGAACTGCGCAATCAGGTAAGAAAGCGCGAAATTACCAAGCAAGATGTGGCGCTGCTGCTGGCTGCGAGTGAAGTGGGGCCCATGTACCGCGTATCCTGCTGGGTGCGTGTCAATGGTCTGCAGGTGAACTTCACCCACTGTCTGGAAGAGATGAACGTTCTCTGGCGTGCGGATGAAGTGTATCAGGCGGCTTACGAAGAAGAGGTTGAAGCGCTGTGCCGGCAGTATCCGGAAACGGAAGAGGAAGCGCTGAAAAAAGAACACGCTGCCAAACTGGATGCATCTGTCCGGAGTGAACTGGAAAGCAATACACAGTTTGCCGCGTGGGACAATCTGATTCAGGAAGAAACTGCAATGCATGCGCTGCAGGTGCTGCGCACCATGCCGCTGGAAGAAAATGAATTCTATGACGTGATTGCTCAAAAGAATTATGCTCGCTTCGTGGTGGATATCCGCAGACAAAATGTTGAATCCTGGGCCGATGAAGTATATTGCTGGTATCCGCCTCTGGTGACGGCAGCAAGCGCTCAGCGTGAAGAAGCATATTACTTCTGTGCAGACCTGACGCTCAGCGGTTTGGGCTGGCTTGAGGAAACTGCTGAGTAAACCTGGGATTTATCCTCAAAAAGAATCGGGTATGTAAACAGCTGCTTCGTCTCGGACGGAGCGGCTGTTATTTTTCTTGCGCAGGCAATATGCCTGTGATAACATATTTCTGTAAGCAGGTTGAGCAGCAACGCGGGAAGGGCGAGTGCATGATTGAGACAGTTTTGCTGGCGGTTACAGCTTTTGTAAGTACAAATATGGATGATCTCATGCTGGGCATGCTGTTTTTCAGCGAGGCGGAGAGACGCAAAGAACGGCTGATGGTAATGATCGGTAAGTATGCGGGCATGGGTGCGCTGGTGCTGACCAGTACGCTGGGGGCTTTGGGGATGCAGCTGCTGCCCGAAAAAAGGATTGCACTTCTTGGTTTTGTTCCGCTGCTGCTGGGAATCAGATATCTGATTGAGGCAGTCAGAAAGAAACAGGAAAAAGAAGCCTGTGAAAATGAGAAAATGCACAGGCATTCAGTACTGCGTGTGGCGCTGATCACGGTCGCAAACGGCGCAGATAATATCGGCGTGTATGTGCCGGTGTTTGCCGCCTTTGCACCCTGGCAGATGGTGTTAACGGATGGCGTATTTGTGCTGTTAACGGGTATATGGTGCTGGCTGAGCATGATGCTTGCCAATGTGCCGGAGGTGAAAAAAGTGCTTTTGAAATATAAGAAAGGCATCGTTCCTGTGGTATATATGGCTCTGGGCTGCTATATTCTGCTGAAAGGCTGGCTGTGAACTGCGGTATATGAAAAACCTCCCTGTGAATGTATCACGGGGAGGTTTTTATATGCGGGTATGAAAGAAGATCAGCTGAGCTTGATATTCAGCCATTTTCCCTGTTTGATGCGGTGGTTGGTGAGCCGGTCGCGGACAATGGAATCAATCAGGAAGGCGATCCACGGAGCCAGTACGGCAATGTTGTTGCCGGGGAACATGCTTTCCACGGGGTAGCAGAAAATATACGTCAGGATGGGACGCAGCAGCGTCACGCTCAGCAGTGCGCAGACGGCAACGAAACGGGTATCGCCTGCGCCGCGCAGTGAACCGGAGAGAATCACGCGGCCGTTCTGGAAAATCATGGACATGATGACCACGTACAGCGACATGGTGACGGACTGGATGATGGATTCATCTGTGGTAAACAAAAGGGCGATCTGCCTGCTGAAAATGGTGATGACCGTCATGAGGCCCAGAGATACAAACAAGCCGATGCGGTAGGCCACTTTTACATGGGCCATGGCAAGGTCTTTTCGCTTGGCGCCAAGGCTCTGACCGACCAGAGAGGTACCTGCCGTACCTACGCCGTCGCCCAGCGTAAAGGAAAGGGACGTGACCTGAGAAGTGATCTGGTATGCGGCAAATGCGTTGGTGCCGATACCTGCAATAAGACGTGCCAGCATCAGAAAGCCCAGACGCAGACACACGGCTTCTACCATGGAACTGGAACCTACCTTGACCAGGCCTTTCAGCGTGATTTTGTCAAACCGGGGTAGGGCGAGACGGTAGTAGCCGCCCTTTTTCAGCACTACACAGATGCAGATGAAGCTGGCAGAAATGGTGCCGCAGGCAGTAGCAATAGCGGCGCCGCGTACGCCCAGAGCGGGAAAGCCTAGTTTACCATTGATGAGGATGTAGTTCAGACATACATTGATCAGATTGGCGGTGATGTTGGTGGCCATGGTCACCCGGGTTTTGCCGATGGCGCGCATGGCGGCGCAGATGCACAACTGCCAGCAGGATGGGAGGAAAGCCAGTGAAATGATGCGGAAATATTCCACACTCAGTGCCAGGGTATCTTCATTGGCGCCGCCCAGCTTCATCAGCCATTCTGCGCCGAAATAGCCAATCAGCGTCATCAGGATGCCGATTGCCGTGATCAGTATGAGGCTCTGCTGCAGACAGGAATTGGCGCCTGGCTGATCCCCTGCGCCTTTGCGTCTTGCACACAGAGCCGTGGTGCCGATGCACAGTGCCTGCGCCAGAATCAGCATGATCATGCGGGGCTGGCCTGTCAGGCCCACGGCAGCAATGGATGCTGCGCCAAGTGTACCCACCATCATGGTATCCACTGATCCGATAATGCTCATCAGTGCGCCTTCTACAGTGGAAGGCCAGGCGATAGCCAGCGTTTTTTTGTACAATTCTTTTAACTGGGGTGTTTCAATGGATTTTCCTTCGTGATCCTTTACGCCGAATACAGTTTGAAAAATGCCCACTTTATACATTTGTCGGATTATAGTGCGAAAATATGCAGAAATCCGGCGTCCTCCTTTGGGAAAAGTGTTCTTTTATGCATGTAATGGTATTATTATATACCTTGGAAAAAGTGATGTCAAATGTACGGCGGCAGGAAAAACGATAAAAAAGAGAGGTTTTCACCTCTCTGGGATCTTGTTGTTCAAGTGTAAAATAACAGACGATTATCCTAACAGCACATCGGAAATCAGCATGACTGCGAAGCCGATCAGCAGGGCATAGGTGGCGCCCCGCTGGCTTCCGTGAGCGTGGGTTTCGGGAATCATTTCATCCGATACCACATACAGCATGGTACCGCCTGCAAAGGCCAGCGCAAAAGGCAGGATGGCGGTGGCAATGTGTACGGCAAAATAGCCAATCAGCGTGCCGATAACCTCTACCAGCCCGGTTGCCATGGCGCACAGGAATGTTTTGCGGGGGCTGATACCGCTTAAAAGCATGGGACCGATGATGACCATGCCTTCGGGAATGTTTTGCAAAGCAATGCCGCCGGCAATGAGCAGAGCCTGTCTGGTATCGCCTGCGCCGAACCCTACGCCTGCAGCAATGCCTTCGGGCAGATTGTGGATGGCAATGGCCAAGACAAACAAAAGCACCTTGCTGACGCTGGTTTTCTGATGTTCTTCCTGCTCCGCACCCATCAGCTTGTGCAGGTGGGGAACCAGCTTATCAATCAGGTTCAGGCACAGCGCGCCGATAAAAATACCGGGAATGACGATCAGCAAACCGTAGGGCCCGCCGTATTCCACAGCAGGGAGAATCAGCCCCAGAATGGCAGCCGAAAGCATGACTCCTGCAGCAAAAGACAAAACAATATCTGAAAAACGGTGGGAAAGATCTTTGAAAAAGAAACCCAACAGAGAGCCGATCATGGTAGCGCCGCCGACTCCCAGTGCAGTGAGCAGAACCATTTCCACGTGCATGCATCCTTTCGTCCGTACAATACATTTATTATATACCACGATTTTGGGATTGTGAAGCATGCCTGTTCAAAGAGGAGTTGCTTTTTTGGACGTCACAGGCTAAGATAGGGGAGAGGTGAAGTAAATATGGATTTTTATGCGATTGCGAACAAACGACAGTCCTGCAGGGATTATGTGGTGGATCATCCTGTGGAGAAAGAAAAACTGGATGCAGTACTGGAAAGCGCCAGACTGGCGCCCTCTGCGTGCAATGGGCAGCCTTACCATCTTACAGTGTGTGAAGGGGAAAAGGCAAAGGAAGTAGCCGAACTGTGCAAGGGCATGGGCTTGAACCGGTTTGCATCTCAGGCGCCTGTGATGATCGTGGTATCTGAAGTTGAATATGTGACATCAGCCAAGTTTGGCGCCCGGGTCAAGAACAACGATTACCGTTCCATGGACATTGGTATTGTGACGGCGTTTATCACACTGGAAGCTGCGGCGCAAGGACTGGGCACGTGTATCATGGGCTGGTTTGACGATGAAAAGATCCGAGAAATATGCCATCTTTCCCATCCGGTCCGTCTGGTGATCGCGCTGGGTTATCCCGGGGAAAAGGATGTGCAGCGGGAGAAGAAACGTAAAAGCATGGATGAACTGGTGACCAGAATCTGATTGTCAGGGACAGGCACCTTTTTGTGTGAATTTGTGTATAAAAAAGCATTTATTATACAAAAAGGCAGAATAAATACATTTTTACCATAAAAAACAGGTGCGTTTTGCACGCGGATGCATTATAATTGATGTAATTCATTGTCAAGGAGAATTATATATGCAGGAAAAATATATTGCACTTAAGCAGAAAATTGAAAAGTGGATTGAAGAACACAAGGACGAGTTTGTCAGCGAATTGCAGGGTCTGGCCCGCATTCCCTCTGTAAGCCGTCAGGACCTGGCTGAAGAAAATGCGCCCTTCGGTCCTGATTGCCGCAAGGTGCTGGATTATGCGCTGGAGCGCGGTCAGCACTACGGTTTTGATACGGAAGACCTTTCCGGCTGCGCAGGCGCCATTGCCTGGGGCGATGCGGAAAAGGCGATCGGCATCATTGCGCATCTGGATGTGGTGCCCGTGGGCGAAGGCTGGGTGTATCCTACCTTTGGGGCAACCTATCTGCCTGAAAAGAACTGCCTGATCGGCCGCGGTGTCAGCGATAACAAGAGCGCGGCGGTCATGGGCATGTTTGCCATGCGTATGCTGCGCGAATTTGAATGGCCTATGAAGCATGGTGTGAAACTGTTCTGCGGCATGAGCGAAGAAACCGGCATGCAGGATATGCAGATGCTGCTGGACAAGGGCTACAAGTTCCCCAATCTCTCTCTGGTGCCGGATGCTGCGTTCCCCGTGAACTACGGCCAGAAAGGCTCTATTGACGCCGAAATCGTGGCGGATTGCAAAGGCAATCTGGTGAAGTTTGATTCGGGTTCCGTGCGCAATGTGGTGCCGGACCTGGCGGAATGTGTGGTGGCGATGGAAGAAAGCGCGGTGAAGGAAGCCTTGGCAAAGCTTCCCGAAGAAGATACCTGCATGCTGACGGTGAATGCCTGCGAAGAGGGTACCTGCATTGCTGCCCGCGGTACCTCCGGCCATGCGGCTCGTCCCGATGCCAGCGACAGTGCCATCAAGCGCCTGACCCGCGCTTTGACGCTGGCGGATATTCTGGAAGGAAGCTGCAGGAATGCGATTGCTGAACTGGCAGACCTGACGGCAGACAGCTTTGGTCAGAGTGAAGGTGTGGAATACGCCGATGAAATTTCCGGACCTCTGACGCTGGTGTATGGTGTGGCGCATCTGAAAGACGGTAAACTGACCGTCAGCGTGGACAGCCGCTGCTCCATTACCATCGACCAGCAGAAACTGGAAAAGGATTTGAAGAAAAACTGGGCAAAGCGGGGTTACCAGTACGAAAACTTTGAAATGACCCGCCCCTTCTATATTCCCAAAGATGACAGCCGCGTGCTGGCGCTGCAGGAGATCTACAAAGACATTACAGGCCGTGAGGACGAGCCCTATACCATGGGCGGCGGCACCTACAGCCGTGTGGTACCCAATGCTATTTCCTTTGGCCCCGGTATTCCCGGTACAGTACGGGATATGTCCTTCCTGCCCGAAGGTCATGGCGGCGCTCATGGCAAGGACGAAGTGGTGTTTATGGAAAGCGTACATACCTGCTGCATGATTTACACGCTGGCACTGGCTGCGCTGGATGAAATTGCGGATTAAGTGAGGAGTGCACACCCTATGAAAAGCTGCATTGCTGTGGATGTAGGCGGAACCAAAATGCTGGTTGCGGAAGTCCGTGAAGATGCCAGCGTGGTGAATATGCGCCGTTATGTGACTGCCGGACTGAAAAAGGAACAGGTCATGCAGTCCATCCTTGACAATATCCGGGATTATGAAAAACAGGTGGGGTGGGAAAAGGGCGTAATGCCCGATACCATCGGCATTGGTGTGAACAGCATGGTGGACCTTGAAAAAGGGCTGTGGCTGCCTAACTGGGATTATGAGCCCACCATTGCGCTGGTGGATGAAATGAAAAAAGCCTTTCCCAACTGCCAATGTTATATCGAAAATGATGTGAAGGCTGCCGTGATGGCGGAAAGTATGTTCGGAGCCGGTAAAGGCTGCCGGGATATGCTGTATCTCAATGTGGGCACGGGCATGGCGGCAGGCTTTATTGTGAACGGAAAAATTGTCCGCGGGAGTGATGGCTTCGCAGGTGAAGTGGGTTATATGAACCTGAACTACGGAGAAGGCGACAGCGCAGAAATGCGCGCTTCCGGGATGGGGCTTGCTCATCAGGCAAAACTGAAGCTCAAGGATCATCCTGATTCTCTTCTGAAACCTTATGTGGAACAGGGCGTCACGGGTTTTCAGGTGTTTGATGCAGCAGAAAAGGGAGATGCCCTTGCAAATGAATTGCTGGACCAGCTGGTCAAAATCAGCGCACTGATGATTTCCAATATCGTGTGTGTGTTTTCCCCCGAGATTGCCGTGGTGGGCGGCGGACTGATCAGCAACGGAAAACTGCTGGACCGCATCATTGATGCCATGATTCCCAAATCTCTGGGCCATCTGGAGAAAGGCGTGGTGCTGACGGCGCTGAATCCTGATTATGCGGGGCTGATGGGCGCTGCGGCAGTGGGCCTTGGCTGTCAGAAACTGTATAGCTGAAAGGAGTAAAGAGTATGTCTACGATTCTGGATTGTATCAAGCGTATTCCCTCTGTGCTGGAACAAATTATTAAAGAATGGCCGGATAACGAAGCCTGTCTCAATCAACTGCTGGCGGAAAAGATAGATGAACTGAACGAGATCGTCATTGTGGGTTCGGGTACATCCTATACCGCAGCTACCACGGCGCAGCCGTTTATGGAGAAAGTGACTGGCGTACGCACCAGCATTATTATGCCCAATGCCTGTGTTTCCGGCGGTCATGCGGTGAACCGCAAAGCACTGTATGTGTTCCTGTCTCAGACCGGCACTTCCAAAGTGGTGTGTCAGGCGCTGGAGGAAATGCAGAACGTTGGCTGCTGCTGTCTTGCCATGACCTGGAGCAACGAATCGCCTCTTGCCCAGAAAGCGAATTATCACATTGAACTGAACTGCGGTTTTGAAGAATTCACCATGCGCACCATCGGCTATTCCGCCAGTGTAATGGATTTGATGCTGCTGGCCATTCATGTGGGAAAGATGCGGAAAATCCTTACCGAAGAAAAAGCTGCTGCATATATGGAAGCCGCTGCCCGTGTGCCTGAAAGCCATGCGAAAATCACTGCGCAGGCAGAAGCATGGATGCAGACCGTCAAACGCCAGATGCTGCGTTCCAAGTGCATCATGTTCACCGGTCCCGGCGCCATGTACGGCGTGGCCCTGGAAGGCGCCGTAAAACTCTGGGAAATGCCGCAGATCATCTCTGCCGGTTACGAACTGGAAGAAGGCCTCCACGGCCCTGCTTACGGCTATGACTACAACCACTGCATTGTAGTATTGGATGATGGCGGCAAGGAAAGCGCCAAGGGTCACAGCCTGGCCTGCTACATGAAGGATGTGTGGCAGAACGGGCTGGTGGTGGGTCAGAATACCATCGATGAAAAGGACCTGAAGCTGGATTTGCAGGGCGGCGACTTTGCCTGCATCGAAATGAGCGCCGTGCTGCAGGTGATGAGCTATGTGCTGGCGGTTGACGGCGGCAGAGATATCAGCAAGCTGATTGACCATACCGTCATGTATAGTTATTTCAAGACCCACAGCTGACAATCAGGCGTATATATTGCATCCCTGTGCGCAATCGTCTATGGACACGGCGCACAGGGATTTGTTATAATAGAAACATCAAAAAAGGAAAAACAAGGAGTTGTTCTGTGATGCAGACGTGGCATTTCTATACAACCAACGAATTGAAGCCTGCAGGCTGGATGCGCCGTCAATTGGAGATTCAGGCGCAGGGCCTTTGCGGTAATCTGGACAAGGTGTGGCGCGATGTGCGCGACAGTGCCTGGATCGGCGGCGATGCGGACGGCTGGGAACGCGTGCCTTACTGGCTGGACGGCTTTATTCCCATGGCCTATCTGCTGGAAGATGAGGATCTGATTGCCCGGGCGAAGAAGTATGTGGATGCTATCATTGCACAGCAGCGGGAGGATGGATGGATCTGTCCCTGCACGGATGAAGAAATTCCCGGCTACGATAAATGGGCAGTGCACCTGATTTCCAAGGTGCTGGTGGTGTATTACGAATGTTCCCGGGATGAACGGGTGCCGGATATCATCTGCCGTGTGATGAAGAATTACTACGATCTTCTTTCTGAAGGGAAGTGGGTGCTTCATGACTGGGGCAAGTACCGCTGGTACGAAGCCTTTATTGCTCTCAATTTCCTTTACGCCCGTAAGCCTGAACCCTGGATTCGTGAACTGGCGAAAATGATCCGGGATCAGGGCACCAATTTTTACGACAATGTGTATCTGTGGGAAAAGCCCGTTAACAAGTGGCGCTGGGAGACCCATATCGTCAATATCGCCATGATGCTGAAGTTCGAGGCGGTCAGCCATGAACTGCTGGGCGAAGCATATCAGGATCAGGCGGAATACTTCCAGAATATTCTGGAAAAGTTCAACGGTATGCCGGCAGGCACTTTTACCGGTGATGAATGTTTGGGCGGCCTCAGTCCCATCCGCGGTACCGAATTGTGCTCTGTGGTGGAACAGATGTATGCTTACGAACATCTTTATGCTGTAACCGGGGACAAAAAGTGGGCAGAACGGCTGGAAGTGCTGGCATTCAATGCTCTGCCTGCAGCCAACAGCGACGATATGTGGTGCCATCAGTACGACCAGATCAGCAATCAGATTTCCTGCGAACGATTCTTTGGACGTCCTATTTTCGGTACCAATGCGGATGACAGCCATCGTTTCGGTCTGGAACCCAACTTTGGCTGCTGCACGGCCAACTTTGGTCAGGGGTGGCCCAAGTTTGCGCTCAGTGCGTTCATGCACGATGGAAATACCATTCTGAATGCTGTGCCTGTTCCCTGTGAACTGGATACCGAGCATGCGCATATCGCGCTGGAAACGGATTATCCCTTCAAGAACAGTTTTGTATACCGGGTAGATGCAAAGAAACCCTTTACTCTGAAAGTGCGTGTGCCTTCCTTTGCCATTGCGCTGAAAGTGAATGGGGAAGCCTGTCCGGAGAAAGAAATGCTGACCTTTGAATTTGAAGCAGGTCAGCATGAAGTGCGCATTTCGTTCCACGTCCGTCCCGCCCTTATGGACCGTCCCTATGATTTGAAAACGGTCAAGTGCGGCTCTCTGGTGTTTGCGGCTCCCTTTGCCTATAAGAAGGTGATGAAGGAATATACTCAGAACGGTGTGGAACGCAAATTCCCTTATTGCGATTATGACTATGTGGGCGAAAAGAAGGACTGGAATCTGGGCCTGTATGCTACGCATTTTGAAAAGCGGGAAATGGATGTGGATGCAATTCCTTTCTCTTCGGAAAAGCCGCCCGTTGTGCTTCTGACCGATGGCGCGCTGGTTGAATGGGAACTGGAAGACGGTTATGAATCCGTCTGTGCCAAACTGCCCAAAGGCCGTAAGGCTATCAGCGAAAAGCGTACGCTGACTCTCTGGCCCTACGGCTGCGCCAAACTGCGCATGACCGAAATGCCCATGATCGAAGAATAAATGTACCAGAGCAGGTGTTTTCTATGACAGGAGAACGCCTGCTTTTTTGATGCGGATTCAGATGCGCTGCATAATATCCAGTGTGTGGTTGGATATGCCCACCAGATCGCTGCGTTCGCAGGTGGCAAAGTGGTACTGCAGATAGAGTGCAAAACTTTCTTCGTCCATGGCATCAAGGGTATCTTGGATGAAGTGAGCAAAACCATCCGTCGCAACCAGACGAAGAGGAGTAACCGGCAGGGCTTTGCGCAGAAGCACAATATCCGAAGGCCGATGCAGGGCAATGATGTCTTCCGGACGGGAATGGGTGCGGAAGGACACAGGTTCCAACAATCCGTTCTCAATCAAAGATTTGGTATTTCCCCGGATGAAGCCGTGCTGCAATATGGCTGCATCGCTCATGCAATAAGCCGCCATCACAATGCCGCCTTTTTTGGTGACTCTGACCGCTTCCTGCAGCGCTTTCTGCTGGTCTTCCCGTGTGTAGAGATGGTACATAGGCCCCAGCAGCAGTGTAATGTCAAAGGTTTCGTCCGGGAACATACACAGGTTCAGGGCATTTCCCTGATGAATTTGCATGGGAAGTTCACGGGTGATTTTGCTTTTGAATATCTGGATGTTATGTTCAAAAAGCTCTACGGCATCCACCTGATACCCCTTCTGTGCAATGGTAAGACTGTATCTTCCTGTACCTGCGCCAACTTCCAGAACCCGGCAGCCGGGGGCAAGACAGGGTTCAATACAGCGCATGGTAGTCATAAATTCTATCTGACCGGGTCGGCTTGTCAAACGGGCGTCTTCCTGATGGGATTCGTAGTAGTTTTGCAAGGGGTTATGATGATTCATGGTCTTTCCTCCTCATTTGAATGCAAACATAAACAGTGCAGAAAAATGATTCTCTGCACTGTTGCATTTGCTTTTTGTTGCTTTTTTAGACGCAGCAAAATGCGGGCAATGCAGATGCATAGCCGCGCCAGTTATAATTGCAATGGGTCATCTTCATTTGCATAGCCGCCTTTCCTGTTTTTTTGTAAGTATAATGTTCGGCGTGCTTTTTGTCAAGAGCAGAGTTTGATGTAATAAAATGCCTTGAGCGAAAGGCTGGATTCTGATATAATGAATTTTGTTGTGGGTTGATTCTGACAAAGGATGTGACACGGATGCATAATGCTTTTTACCGGTTACGGAAAGCGGATTACACACCGCTTATTTTGCTGCTGCTGATGGCAGGGATGTGGGCTGTGCTTCATGCTGTAACGGGGATACAGGCGCTGGGTTCTTCGCCTTATAATACCTATACGCTGCAGGCGCTGGCCTGGCAGGATGGGCATACCTGGGTGGAAAACCGTGTGCATCTGGAACTGGCCATTTTTAACGGGCAGTATTATGTGTCTTTCCCGCCGGTGCCGTCGGTCATTCTGTGGCCGCTGACGCTTCTGTTTGGAGAATTGACGCCGGACAATCTGCTGGTCAAACTGTATGCCATGGGCGCATGTCTGCTGATGTATTTTACATTCCGCCGTGCGGCCTATGGAAAAGTGCAGGCGGCATTGGGCGCTTTTCTCCTTGCTTTTGCTTCTTCCCTGCTGCCGCTGACGCTGGAAGGCGCAGTCTGGTATCATGCGCAGGTGCTGGCCTTTTTCCTGACAATCGGTGCGATTTGCCTGATTGCCATGGATAAACCTACGATCGGGTTGTTTCTGTATGCGCTGGCGGTGGGCTGCCGTCCTTTCAATGCCCTGTATGGCTTGCCGCTGATGCTGATTTATATTTCGCTGTGCAAACGGGAATATACAGCCTTTTCCTATGTGGCAAAACGGATGTGGAAGGGCATTGTGCTGGGGCTAATGGTGGCTGCGGCTTATGCGGTATATAACTATGTCCGCTTCGGAAATCCGTTGGAATTCGGGCATAACTATCTGCCGGAATTCTCCTTCCAGGGCGGGAAGCAGTTTTCTTTGAGCCATGTGGAAAAGAACATCCGTGAATTCTGGTTCCGGCTTCCTTTTTCCATGTACGATGGGGCGCTGCATCTGCAGAAGTTCGGTTTTTCCATGTTCATTGCATGTCCTGTTCTGGCTTTGCTGCCGGTATGGTTTGTGCGCGATGCTTTTTGCCGGAAGATGACCCGGGAAAAGGTGTTGATTCTGGTCGTATTCTTTGTACACATGTTCCTGCTGCTGCTTCACCGGACCTTTGGCGGTTATCAATTCGGTGCGCGGTATGCGGCGGATTTGATCCCGTATGCATTCTTTTATCAGCTGATGCGCAGTGACAAGCGCAGTTTGCCCATCTGGCAGTGGTGTGTGCTGATTGCAGGATTTTTATTTACTTTCCTGGGTTCGTTGTGGATTCACCTGTAAGAAACGGAGATGCCATGAAGAAAGAATTGACCTGGCGGCATACGCAGCGTGCCTGCTACATGGGTTATATTACGCAGGCTATTATTGTCAATCTGCCTGCGCTGCTGTTCGTTACCTTTCAAACGCATTACGATATTTCGCTGACGCAGCTGAGTTTGCTGGTGGTGCTGCTGTTTGTGGTGCAGATTGCGGTGGACATGGTTTCTGCACCTTTTGTGGACAGAATCGGTTACCGTATTTATTCACTGGGCAGTTTTTTGCTGAGCACTTTAGGTCTTGTGCTGATGAGCGTGCTGCCGATGGTGATGGAAAATACCTATGCGGCACTGCTTATTGCCATCACGGTTGCATCAGCGGGCAGCGGCATGCTGGAAGTAATCATCAGCCCGATTAACGATTCTCTGCCTCGTCCCGAAGCAGGTCCCGGCGCCATGAGCCTTCTGCACTCCTTCTATTGCTGGGGGGTAGTGGCGGTTGTGCTGCTTTCCACCGTGTATTTTTCCCTGTTCGGAACGGAGAACTGGATGTATCTGCCTCTGCTTTGGGCATTGATTCCGCTCATTGGTTTATTGGCGTTCTTCAAAGTTCCCTTGTACCCCTTGGTAAAGGAAGGCAAGGCCATGCCTTTTTGGCAGCTTTTGCGTACGCCCATGTTCTGGTCGCTGTTTCTGTTCATGATTTGCGCAGGCGCTTCCGAACAGGCCATGAGCCAGTGGGCCAGCCTGTTTGCGGAAACGGGTCTGGGTGTCAGTAAATCCATGGGCGACCTAATGGGCCCCTGTGCCTTTGCAGTGTGCATGGGTACGGCCCGTGTGTTGTTTGGCGTGTATATCAAGTGGCCGGTTCACCGCCCTCTGGTGGTGTGCGGCGTGATGTGCATTTTCTGTTATTTGCTGGTGATTCTTTCTCCGTGGCCTGTGCTTTCGCTTATCGGCTGTGCGCTGTGCGGCTTTTCCGTAGGTGTTATGTGGCCGGGCACCTATTCGCTGGCTTCTTCGCGCATGCCCCTTGGCGGCACGGCAATGTATGCACTGCTGGCCATGGGCGGCGATATAGGCTGCAGTCTGGGACCGGCAGCTGTGGGCGCTGTGACGGACTGGGTGATGGCAAATCCGCAGTGGATGGCACTGCTTGGGCAGAGCGGCGAAGCGGTGATGAAGATCGGCTTTGCATTTGCTATTGTTTTCCCGTTGTGCCTGGCTGCGGGGGTTACTTTGTTCAGTAGGCGCCATACCCAGGGATCAAAACACTTGAGTGCATAAGAAAAAGAGCTTCCTTCCGGAAGCTCTTTTTTATACTGTTTATTTTTCCGTGTCTCCATGAAGCTGCATCTGCTCGTTCAGCAAATTGATGTTGCCGCAGCCCATGGTGAGCACCAGATCGCCTTCTTGCCAATGGTCACGGAGGTACTGTTCCGTGTCATCAAACGTGGGTGTGAGGGTAGCGTTGATGCCGTTTTTCAGCATGCCTTCCACCACCATGGAAGCGTGAATATCGCCGGGGTCTTTTTCGCGGGCGGCAAAGATATCCGTCACCAATGTGAAATCCGCCACGGCGGTGCAGGTGAGGTAATCGTCAAACAGGCTCTTGACGCGGCTGTAGGTGTGAGGCTGCATCACGGCCCAGAGACGGTTGGGCTTCTGCATCTTGGCCACGTTCAGCGCTGCTTTCATTTCGGTGGGATTGTGACCATAATCGTGGTACATTTTTACGCCGTCAATCAGGCCGGTAAATTCAAAACGGCGGTGTACGCCCTTGAAATTCTTCAGCGCGGCAGCAATATCTTCGCCCTTTGCGCCGGAAAGATGGGCGGCGGCGAAGGCGGACAGAGAATTCAGCACATTGAATTCGCCGGCAACAGACAATTCCACACGGGCGATTTTTTCGCCCTTCAGCATCATATCGTACCGGGGACAGCCGGTGTCATTATAGGTGAGGTTTTCGGGATAATAATCATTCTTATCGGTCAGACCAAAGGTGACGTAACGGCAGTGCAGCTTGCTAAACAGGCGCATGATGCGTTCATCTTCGCCCCAACCCAGTGCGCAGCCGTCATCGGGCAGCAGCCGGAGGAAATCGCCGAAGGCTTCCTCAATGTGATCGATATCCCGATAGTAATCCAGATGGTCGGCATCAATGTTGAGGATAATGGCCAGGGTAGGGGCCATTTCCAGGAAGCTTCCGTGGAATTCGCAGGCTTCGGCCACGAAATAGTCCTTGCCGCCAATACGGCTGCCGCCCCCCAGTGCATCCAGACGGCCGCCGATATGTACGGTGGGGTCCATGTTGCAATCCAGCAGCACCTGAGCCAGCATGGAGGATGCGGTGGTTTTGCCGTGGGCACCGGAAACGCACAATGCATTCTTATGCCCCTGCATGAGCTGTCCCAACAGGGTGGAGCGTTCCATTTCCGGAATGCCCAGACGGGCGCCTTCTTTGCGCTCGGCATTATCCGGCTGAATGGCGGCGGAGTAAATAATGACGTCTGCGCCATGCACATTTTCTGCAGCATGGCCTACATGCACGGTAATTCCCATATTGCGCAGACGCTCTACCGCGTGGGAATTGGCATTATCTGAGCCGCATACAATATAACCTTCGCGGAGCAAAATTTCAGCCAGGCCGGACATGCTGCTGCCGCCAATGCCGATCATATGAACGCGGCGTCCCTGAAAATCTGTAATCTTGATCATTTCTAAAATCCCCTTTGTACAAAGAATATCGGGAACTCTGTCTATTATACGCGGAAAAGCAAAATTTTACAATCGGGTAAAGGTGTGATAAAATGAATTTCAGGAGTGTGAAGATTATGCCTGTTTTGCCGCCTGAATTGCCCGCAGGGCTTGTGGATATGTACCTTGATAAAGCAGTGGAATATGCGCTGGAAAGCGGCGAAGACGTGGAAAAAGGGCGTTTTTACGGGGAAGCGCTGCCGTCTGTGCCGGAAACGGTGGATTTTCGCGGCTGCCGCTTTGATAAATGCGATTTGAGCGCCTTGAATGACAGCAGAGTATCCTTTGTTGACTGTGTGCTGGATCATTGCGATCTGAGCGGTACGGTGCTTTTGCGCTGCACGCTGCAGCGGGTAAAACTGATCAACTGCCGTTTAACGGGAATTCGTTTTTCCGAAGGCACGCTGATGAACGTGCTGTTTGAAGACTGTCAGATGGATTACTGCTCGTTTGACAAAGAAAAGGTGCAGCATGTGTCGATCAAACGCTGCACCATGAAAGAAAGCATATTTGTGGAATGCAAATGGCAGAACTTTGAATTGGAAGACTGCGATGTGGACGGGAGCGAATGGAGCAGAACGCCATTGAAAGGGCTGGACCTGACAAAAAGCCGGTTTACATACCTGCGAGTGGATCCAGCTGCACTTCGGGGCATGAAAGTCACATCCCTTCAGGCGATGGCGCTTTCCCGTCTGCTTGGCTTAGTGATTGCCGATTGATTTTTCCCTCAGCACATCATAGATCATAATGCTGCCCGCCACCGCGGCGTTCAGCGATTCTGCACCGCCCACCATGGGCAGTTTCAGCCGCCGTGTGGCGGCTTTTTTTACGTCTTCGGAGATGCCGGCACCCTCGTTGCCGATGACGATGCATACTTTTTCCGGGAAAGGCGCACGTTCAAAGAAATCTTCGCCTTTCAGATCGCCGGCAATCACAGCGCAGCCATTCTGCGCCAGAGTTTCCAGCGTGCCGGCAAGAGTTTCTGCTTTGTGTATACGAATGCGGAAAACAGCGCCCATGGAAGCACGCATGGCTTTGGCAGAAAAGGGATCTGCCGTTTTTTCATCAATGATCAGGGTATCAAACCCGGCAGCGTCCATCGTACGCAGAAGCGTGCCCACATTGCCGGGGTCCTGTACGCCGTTGAGCGCTACGCTTAAAGCGCCAATCGTACCATTCATTTCCGGCAAACGGCACAGCGCTGCGATGCCCTGGGGCGTTTTGGTGTCTGATATGCTTTCCATTACTTTATCGGACACGCGGAAAACCTGTACATTTTCATTCTGTACCAGATAGGCGTACTTGTTCCATGCGGAATCGGAAATCAACACCTGAAGTGCAGCGTGCTCTTTGAGCGCTTCCTGCACCATGTGCTCGCCTTCGGTAATATACTGCTTTTCTTCCAGGCGCTTTGTGCGGCTTTTTTGCAAAAGGCGCCAGTTCTTAACCCGGGGATTTTGCAGACTCTGAATTTCTTCTATCATTCTTCCAGTTCCTTCAATGCGCGGGGCATGGCCTGCAAAAGCGGGAGCACCGCGTCTTTATCCAGAGCATAAGCCTGTACATGGGGTACCACGATTGCACACACTGCATAATCGATGGCAGCGGCAACGCCGCCCTTCATGACATCCTGTGCAGACAGGATGAAGGTGCACAATTTGCTGCGCAGCTTCAGCGGCAATGCGGCGCCTGCATCACGCAGTCCCTGACACAGGGAAACGATCACTTTACGCACAGCATCGTTCACTTCGCCATCCTTGAGCATGACGCGCTTGAGGCAGTTGCGGCTGACGGCGCTGTAAACGGGCATAGCTTTGGGCAGTGCTTCATCATCTGCTTCCACATCGAAGGCAAGCCAGGGCGCAGTGTAATAATCTTCGCTCATTTCGCTTTCTTCGGTGAGGGGGTTCATCTGTTTATCGCACAGAATGAGATGCACGGCATTCTTGATGGGGCGGTGCACGCTTTCGGTATCGCAGGTGAAAACGGGAGCGTCGCCGCCGTTCAAAACACGAATGGGAAGACCGGTTACATCGTGGGAGGAAGTACCCAGCGCACCGGCAATGGCAGAGGCCAGCGTACGGGCATCCGAACGGGTATCAGCCAGCAGGCAGAGAGAGTCATCCGTCAGCGCCAGTGTGATGAGCAGCGCACGCACGTCGTCATCGGTTGCTTTGAAGCCCTGTGCCTTCAGGCAGGCAAGGGTGCGTTCCATCAGTTCTTTTTCGGTCACATCGCTTCCGCAGTGGGGCGCAATGATATCCTGCCAGGGCATTTCGTTCAGCTGTTTGGCAGCGGCTTCGCATTCTTTGATCAGCGCATCCTGCTGCTTGGTCAGTTCCTCTACGCAGGACTGTTTTTCCTGAGTGATCTGCTGCAGCTTTTCCTGAGCAGCCTTTTCGTGGCGGGCAAGAGAAGCAAGCACTTCGTCCTTGATTTTCTGCTTGGCGGCTTTGACATCATCCAGCTGCATAAGAGTCATCAGACGTTCTGCTTCCAGTTCCTGCAGCTGATTGTGCATGGCGGCGAGGGTCAAATCCTGCTTGCCTTCGCACAGTGCTTTGGCCAGGGCGGGACGCATGCCGTGTATATTCATCAGGCTGTTGATGACCTGGCGGTGGGTATCGGGCATCATCCAAACCTTCTGCAGAGCATGCCGGAAATGTTCCACGGGATTTTGTACATCATTCATCTGTGCATTGGCACTGATGCATGCTCCGGGCGCTTCATAGCGGCTTTCGTAACGGTTGGGGTTTTTCTGCATATCCACCGTTTCGGCCAGCGCGTTATGGGCTTTCATACCGCTCTGCTTTTTGCCGGTGGCGGGCTGATACAGCTTGGTGCCGCCAAGAGGCTGCTGGGGCTGCTGGATGTCAGCGGGCTGGAAGGATTTGGATTCATCCTTCATGCGGGAAGAAACCTGCAATTCGCCGTTCAACTGCTGAATTTGCTGCAGCGCATTCTGCATATCCGGTTTGGCAGGCTTTTCTGCTTTTTCAACTGTTTCTGCCTTGGGCGCTTTTTCAACCTTTTCAGCCTTCTTCACAGGAGCAGGTTCTTCGGGTTTGGCAGGCTTTTCGCCGGACATGATCAAATCCAGCTGGCGTTTCCAGGGGGAGAGAGGCTTTGCTTCCTGAACGGGCTCTGCATTTTCGGCAGGGGCGTCAGGAGCAGCTTCTTCTGCTTTGGGTTCTTCCTTGATATGGTTTTCGGCGGCAGGCTCCTCATTGGCTGTACGGGGGCAGTAGAAAAGAAGTTCCCGTTCGTCCGGAAGCTGAACGGTATAAAGGGCGCTGCTGTCCGGAGGAAGCTGAATTACTTCACCTTCCGGCTGATGAGTGGTGCAGTCAAAGGGACCCTGAATGTTGGCGCCGCTGCGGGTAAACACCAGGGGAGTGAGAGCGCTGTCCAGCTGTCCTTCGGGGACCACCTGATAAAAAAGATCCCGGGGCATGGCCTGAACGGCGTCGGAATAGACAATAAACTGGTTGTTTTCACCGCGGGCAGGGGAATAGTTTTTGTTGGTGCGGATTTTGCTTACATCAGCCGGCATGTCCCGGAGGTTCAGCACACAAAGCCCGCAGAGCGTACGCATACGGTCCTTAAATGTATGCTGCTCGTTTTTGTCCGGTACAATGCGCAGATAGCCTTCGTCCGGGTATTCCTGAAGGGCCTGCTTGTCCACGGCGCCTTCTTCGCACAAAAGCGGACGTACACGGAAATAAGCTCGCTGAATATTATCTTCTTCCAAATAAACCAGAACTGTTTTCCCCGTGAAATTCATAATGTTCCTCCTGAAAATCCTTCGGAAAATAGATGCGGCCAACGGCTGGACAGCGAAAAATGGGAGAAAACGCGAAAAAGCCTGCAGGGAAATAAGCGTTCCGCAAGCTAAAACGCGTTTGCCGTTATGGCTGCATAATAGGATGTTGAATGGATGTTTGAGAAATAAAGCAAAAAGAAATGACGCGGTACGCATCTGAACGATGCACCGCCAAATGCATCATGACAGGTCGATTTATTTCCAATCACCGAATCAATCACATTTATTTTATCAAATGTAAAGCAATTACGTCAAGGGGTAACGGGATAAAATGGGACAAATAATTCCAATTTGTGGGTAAAATGTGTCAGAATGGATGCGAAATAAGCCTTTACATGCGCACAAAGGCATCGTAAATGGCTTCAATGGCCATTTCAAAGTGCTTTTCGTCCACGCCCACAATAATGCTCAATTCGCTGGAACCCTGATCAATGATACGCACGGAAATACCGCGGGTAGCAAGCGCAGTGAACAGGCGGGCAGCGGTACCGGAAGTGCGGACCATGCCGCGGCCAACGGTGGCAACCATGGCCAAATCTTCATGAATCGTGATCTGGTCGGGCTGCACCAGTTCCTGTATACGGTTCAGTACACTGTTCATGAGAGGTTTCAGTTCGGCGGCGCGGATGACTACGCACATGGTGTCAATGCCGGTGGGCAGATGCTCAAAACTCAGCCCGTGTTCTTCAAAAGCCTGCAGGACACGCTTGCCGAATCCCAGTTCGGCGTTCATCATATCTTTTTCAATGGAGATGACGGTAAAGCCTTTGCTGCCGGCAATGCCAGTAATGGTATTCACATTGTTTTCCTGACCGAAAGAAGTGCGGATCATGGTGCCGGGATGCAACGGATCGTTGGTATTGCGGATATTGGTGGGAATGCCCATTTTGCGTACGGGAAACACGGCATCGCCGTGAAGCACGGTGGCGCCCATATAGGAAAGTTCGCGCAGTTCCCGGTAGGTAAGATTTTCGATGTACTGAGCATCCTTGACAATGCGGGGGTCTGCCATGCGAAAACCGGTTACATCTGTCCAGTTTTCATAGACATCCGCATTGATGGCGCGGGCGACCAGTGCGCCGGAAATATCGCTGCCGCCTCTGGAAAAGGTATGAATATTGCCGCTTTCGTCTGCGCCGTAAAAGCCGGGAATAACGGCATATTTATGCTGTGCAAGGTGCTGGGCCAAAAGACGGTTGGTTTCATCTTCCGCCAGCACGCCTTTCGTATCAAAACGAATCACATCCGCCGCATCCACAAACGCAAATCCCAGATAGGCAGAAAGCAGCTTGCCGTTGAGGTATTCACCGCGGGAAGCGGCATATTCCCGGGAAGCACCGCTGCGCAGCGCAGCTGCAATGGCAGCAAAATCACAAGAAAAATCAAAGGGGATTTGAAGCTCGGAGGCAATGGATTCATAACGCTCCCGGATACGGTTCAGATTGGGCGAAAAATCTTCCCCCTGCAGGGCAGAAGCGTGGCATAGATACAGAAGGTCGGTGACTTTATCGTCCTTATCGTACCGTTTACCCGGTGCGCTGGGCACTACATAACGGCGGTCGGGGTTCTCGCTGAGAATGTGCTTTACCTTTTGAAAATGGCTGGCATCTGCCAGAGAACTGCCGCCGAATTTGGTTACGATCATGCAATGCTTCCCCCTTGAGATAATCCTCCATATTTTAGCGAAATATACGTAAAGTGTCAATCAATTTGTAAAAAGGGACACCGGAATTCCTTATTCCTGCTTCATTGTATGCAATGTTGCAGCAATTTGCGCATGCTTTTGCCAGTTTGCGGAAAGTATGCTATAATGAACAAGGTATGTTCAGAGACCAAACCGGAGGCGTGAACATGACGGAAGAATGGCTGAAGCAATTTGTAGAAGCGGCGGATCGGCTGCATCTGGCGGAATATGTGCGCTTTCAGAGCGACCGCAAGCGCCGGTTGTGGGATGCCTTTTTGCAGGGTGTGATGCGTGGTCTGGGACTGGTGGTAGGCTTTGCTGTGTTGGGCACACTGCTGATTATGATTCTGAAAAATCTGGCGCAGCATAACCTGCCTGTGATCAGTGATTTTCTGGCACAGGTGATTACGATGGTGGAAATGCGCATTCGCTGAAGAAAATGCGGGGTTATAGCAAACATGAATGAACGTTTGAAAAGAGGAATCTGGCTGTACGGCGTGGCAGCGTTTGTGCTTTTAATGGATCAGATGAGCAAGTATTGGTTGGTTGGCCGTCGGTGTGTACTGATTCCCGGCATTGTGAATTTGACGACTGCCTTTAATGAAGGGGTAGCCATGAGCATGTTTTCCGGCGCCGGTATCATTTTGCCCGTGGTAACGGGTATTGTCACGCTGCTGGGCTTTTTGCTGGCCGGTAAATATGCAAAGGGGACGCTGGCATACCTTTCCTGCGGGATGATCCTGGGGGGAGCTGTGGGCAATTTGATTGACCGGGTGATGCTGGGGTATGTGATCGATCTGTTTGAGTTTACGTTTGTGGATTTCTATATTTTTAATGTGGCAGATATCGGCATTACCTGCGGGGCGGTGCTCTGCGGCATCAGCATTTTGTTTTTTGAAAAACGAGACTGGAGGACGAAAGCACAGTCATGAGCGCAACGGTATACAGAATGATTGCAGACGGCCAGCGTCTGGATGTGCTTTTGCCTGTGGCGGATGCTGCGCTTTCCCGTTCGCAGGCTGCAAGGCTGATCAAGGACGGGTTTGTATATGTTGGCGGTCACGTGGAAACAAAGCCGTCCTGCAAGCCTGAAAAAGGCGCAGAAGTAACCTGGACGCTGCCGGAAGTAAAGGAAACAGAGAATCTTGCGCAGGATTTGCCCATTACCATTCTTTATCAGGACGAGCACCTGGCCGTAGTGGTAAAGCCGGAAGGCATGGTGGTGCATCCTGCGGCTGGCAATCCGGACGGCACACTGGTAAATGCACTGCTCTTTCATCTGGACAATCTGTCCGGAATTGGCGGCGAGATGCGGCCGGGCATTGTGCACCGTTTGGATAAGGACACCAGCGGCGTGATGCTGGTAGCCAAGAACGATGCGGCACACGCATCTCTCAGCGAACAATTGTCCCTGCGCACCATGGAAAAGCATTACCGCGCCATGGTGATGGGCAAAATGAAGGAAGAGACCGGGCGTATTGAAAAAGCCATCGACCGGGATAAGAACGACCGTAAGAAGATGGCTATTGATCCCAATGGACGCATGGCCATTACCGAGTGGAAGGTGCTGAAGGAATACGGCGATAAATCGCTTCTGGACGTGCATATCCTGACGGGACGTACCCATCAGATCCGTGTGCACATGCGCTCTCTGGGGCATCCTGTGCTGGGCGATCCGATTTACGGATACAGCAAGATGCCCCATGCAAAGCGTTTGATGCTTCATGCCTATTCCATTGCCTTTACCCATCCTGTGACAGGTGAACGCATGGAGTTTACGGCACCCTGCCCCTTTGCGGAGGAATAACTGTTCTCATAAACCGAAGAGGTGACTGTATGGAAAAACTGAACAGTGCGGAAAACGTGCGTGAACAGTACGGCAATGCGGAGAAACTGAATATCCGTATTGCTTTGCATCAGCGTTACAGCACCAATCAGCAGCCTTTTGCGGAATGGATTTACAGACAGTACGAACTGAAAGAAAACCAGCGCGTTCTGGAAGTGGGATGCGGTGACGGCAGCATGTGGCAATCTGCCGACCGGATGCTTCCTTCCGGTACCACGCTGCTCTTGACGGATTTTTCTGCCGGCATGCTGGAATCGGCAAGAAAGAATGTAAAAAGCGAAAAAGTATCCTTTCTGCAGGCGGATATTCAGGCACTTCCTTTTTCGGATGACGCTTTTGATATCGTTATCGGCAATATGATGCTCTATCATGTGCCTGATTTGCACAAAGGCTTGATGGAAGTTCGCCGTGTACTGAAAAAGGGCGGTTTGTTTTATGCCGCCACTTACGGTGAAAATGGTATTACCTCCTTTCTGCAGGAACTGCTGGAGGATTACGGCGTCAGCCGCGATATGAACAGGACGTTTACGCTGCAGAACGGACGGGATGCGCTTCTCAAACATTTTGATCATGTCGAATTGCGCATGCGGGAAGATGCACTGGCGATCACCGAGGTGGAGGACCTGCTGGATTACATTTTCTCCCTCACAGCTATGATGGGGGCTGAAAATGTGGAGAGGGATGAACTGAGACAGGTGCTTCTTTCCCGGCAGAAAGACGGCGTGATTCACATTCCCAAGGAGTACGGCATATTTGTCGCAAAATAACGAAAAAGAACGCATGGGGGGAGGGTTCTTAAGGAACCATTTATCCAACAACAAACAAACGGGCATCCGACATTCGGATGCCCGTTTGCTTATGTGGTCCCCAAACGCAATGCACCGGAATGGTGCGTATAATTGCGCCCTCCTCAAATGGTGGGAGAATGAGTTTTTCGTCTGCTCGACAAATTAGAATTTGTCAAACATTTCCATTTGCATTTTCTATGTATCTAATCCAGTTTTCCAAACTCTCCGTACTGAAATCTGCAAGAGCCGTTTCATAACAAGCAAAAGCGGTGGGATGGTTTTCCTCCATCCATTTCAAGGACTTTTTGGGACCCCAGTAAGGCTGGTGCATTACATCACAGAAAATTTCCAAACTATCAATCAATACCCAATGCCATCGAAACATTCCCTCTGCATCGCATCGTTTTACCCGTGCAAGCATTTTCACACACCAATCGATACTGGCATCAATTTCTGCCTTTGATTTTTGCGGACGGTTTTGCAGATAAGATAACACATTCGCTTGAAGTGCTTTTCCTCGTCCATCCCTATCTACAATAATCTTTCCATCAAAAATTTGAATAAAATCGTTGCAATCATAGTTGCCGTCGAAATGAGAAGCAGGATATACGAAAACATCCAACTGAATGCCACCCACGAACGATGTATCGTGGAATTGTTCGTGACTATCCGAAATAACTAACGAGTCAAAATCACTGTTTAGATTGTTTGTTCCGTTGGCATACGAGCCATAAAGGATGATGGAAAGAGGATTGTATTTTTTCTTAATGTATTCAATAACCTGCTCCAAGGAAATCACCTCGCCAAATTCAAGTTTATCGCTCTTATTCTATCACAGCAGTGCATAGCACCGCAAGCCAGCAAAGGCTTGCGGTGCCATTGTTTGTATGATGGAACGTGAGGGATAACTCCTTCCTTTACACTCTACCCGCTGCGCGTCCTTTTTTGTTTGCTGCTGCACTGGTGAATCTTGCAAAGAATCGGCGGATTTGGTAAGATGAATGCACCAACTTCCGGGAGGAGAGAAAGATGCGTATAGGAGAACTGCCGAGGCAGATTTATGAAGGCTTTGAACTGGTGTTTTCCTATGATACATCGGCTTATTATGAGGTGCGCCTTCGGGACAGTGGCAATGTGATGAGCGCTGAATTCATCCGCATGAACTGTCCGCGCAGACATGTGGAATTTACAGACCGCCTGTTTGCACCGCACTGGGCAGATCCCCATGCCTATGGCGTATGGGACGGTAACGAACTGCTGGCAGTGATGGAAGTAACGCCCGAATGGAACGGCAGACTTCGCATTACCAATTTGTGCGTGAGGGATGGATTCCGCCGAAGGGGACTGGGCACCATGCTCATGACCCGGGCAAAAGAACTGGCACGGGCGCAGGGACTCAGAGGCATTATTCTGGAAACCCAGAGCTGCAATGCAGGCGCTATTGCCTTTTATCTTTCCCAGAGGCTGACGTTGCAGGGATTTGATGCGTCCTGTTATCAGAATGACGATGTGGCGCGCCATGAAGTGCGTATGGAATTCGGCTGCCGGGTGTAATGCATTTCAGCGCAGCGGAATATACATTTCCACGCTGTCGTGCAGAATGTTCCCGGTAGGCAGGAAACCGACCTTTTCATAAACATGGCGGGCAATGTGATTGTCAGGAGAGCAGGTTAATGTCAGTCTGGCGTATTTGCCGCTTGCCTTCGCCTGGTCAATGACCAAGCGGACAGATGCGGTGCCATAGCCTTTTCCTTCCTGTTCCGGAGGAAACATGATGCGCCAGAGGATCAGTTCTTCTTCGTCCATGTCTTCTTCCAGCAGCAGAAAGCCCACCGGAGTTTCATCTGCATAGATGGCGTAGGGGAATACATCGCCGTTCTCGCGGTACAGCCAGCACTGTGCCAGAGATTTTGCGTTGCTGCAGACGAAATGTTCGTTTTCCGGGCGTTTCATTTCAAGAATCGCATCGAAGTTATCTTCATTGATCTCGCGGAAAGTAATCAAAGCATGATTCCTCCTTGTATAAGTGTATATCAGCAAAATAACAGCGCCCCGTATGCATTCGATATCGGGACGCTGTTTTCCTTGCATGATGCGTTGTCAGTCTTCGTCTGCGGACATGAAACGGTACTGCGCTTCGCACAGACTTCTGTAATGACCGCCGGGAATCTTGATCAGTTCTTCGTGGTTGCCGGTTTCGGCAATCTGCCCGTCCCGGATGACCATGATCACATCTGCATTGCGGATGGTGGAAAGGCGGTGGGCAATAACGAAGGAGGTGCGGTTTTTCAGCAGTTCGGAAAGCGCTTTTTGAATGATCATTTCGGTCTGGGTATCCACAGAAGAAGTGGCTTCGTCCAGAATGAGAATCTTGGGATCATTCAGCAGGGCGCGGGCAAAGGAAATGAGCTGCTTCTGCCCTGCAGACAGGGAGGCGCCGCGCTCATTCACTTCGGTTTCATAGCCCTGAGGCTGCCGCATGATGAATTCGTGGGCATTGACTGTCTTGGCAGCTTGAATGACTTCCTCGTCCGTAGCGTCCAGACGGCCGTAACGAATGTTTTCCATGATGGTGCCGGAGAAAATGAAGGAATCCTGCATCATGACGGACATTTGCTTGCGCATGGAATCCAGCTGCACGGTTTTGATATCGTGCCCGTCGATCATAACTTTGCCCTGAGTGGCATCATAGAAGCGGGAAAGCAGGTTAACGATGGTGGTTTTGCCAGCACCGGTGGGACCGACCAGCGCAACGGTCTTGCCTGCTTCAATATCGAAAGAAACGTCCTTGAGCACCGTCTTTTCCCGGTCATAGGAGAAGGTGACGTGGTCAAAGGTTACTTTGCCTTCGATCGGCGGCAGAGGCTTGGCGTCTTCTGCATCCTGAATATCCGAGGGGGTATCCATGATTTCAAAGATACGTTCCATGGAAGCGGAAGCGGTCAGAAGGCTGTTGTAGAAATTGCTCAGGGTGTTCAGCGGCATCCAGAAGCGGTCCAAATACCAGATGAGCAGCAGCAAATCTGCCAGCACCAGGCCGTCCTGCTGCATGAAGTGCACGCCGAAAATGTAGACCAGTACAGTGCCCAGCACACCGGTCATGTCCAGTGCGGGCCAGAGAGCGTTGTTGATGGTAACGGCCTTCATCCAGTTATTGCGAATGTCGTCGTTTACATTTCGGAAGGTGTCGGCGTTTTCATCTTCGCGGACGAAAGCTTTGGTCACCCGCATGCCGGTGAGGGATTCGTGCAGATAACCGTTCATGGTACTGCTCTTTACGCGAACTCTCTGCCAGCGCAGACGCATGACGCGTTTGAGCTTAAAAAGAATGAAGATCAGCAGCGGCATGATGCAAAGACCAATCAAGGTCAGTTTCCAGTTCACGCAGAACATGATCACCAGCAGCAGTACCAGCGTAACGCAGTCGATGAGCACGTTCACAATACCGTTGGTAAACAGTTCGTTCAGGCTGTTGACGTCGTTGATCACGCGCACCAGCAGCTTGCCTGCAGAGCGGGTATCAAAGAAGGAAAAGGACATGCCCTGAATGTGATGGAACAGGTCTTCGCGCAGCGTAGCCAGCGCGGATTTGCCGGAAGTATCCATCCAGCGGATACGGTATTTGGTGCAGAAGTAGCCAATCAGGGAAATGAGCACCATGCCGGCAATGAGGAATGGAATGTACTTGAGTTCCTTGTTTTGCAGACTGCCGATGGCGCGGCTCATAAGATAGGGGGAAGCAAGGGAGCACAGCGCTGCGATCAGCATGAGCAAAAGTGCGGAGAGGATCTTCTTTTTATAGGGCTTCAGATACTGAAGCAGACGGAAAAACTGCTGTTTGTTAAACGGCTTTTCCAATGCTTCATCGTCCAACTGGCGGATCATGCGTGCCATACTTTTTCCTCCCTCCCTTACACTTTGACGGCGGAGGACATCTGGTCGTCCACCATCTGCTTGTAAATTCCACCCTGTTTGATCAGTTCTTTATGGGTGCCGCGTTCCACGATTTCGCCGTCCTTCAGGATGAGGATCAGGTCGGCGTTCTTTACGGAGGAGATGCGGTGGGCAATCACGAAGGTAGTGCGGTTTTTCAGCACTTCCTTCAGTTCTTGCTGAATGAGGTATTCGGTTTCCATATCCACGGCGGAAGTGGAATCATCCAGAATGAGGATGGCGGGGTCGATCATGACGGCGCGAGCGATTGCCACACGCTGCTTCTGACCGCCGGAGAGACCAAGGCCGCGTTCACCGACCACTGTTTCGTAACCCGAGGGCATGTGGTCAATGAATTCTTTGGCCTGAGCCACTTTGGCGCTCTTTTCCACGTCCTTCATATCCGCCGTGGGCTTGCCGTAGCGGATGTTGTCGGCAATGGTATCGGAAAAGAGGAAGCTTTCCTGTGCCACATAGCCAATCTGGCGGCGCAGCGGTTTGAGTGCATGCTTCTTTACGTCAATGCCGTCAATGGTAAGGGTGCCTTTCTGAATGTCGTAGAAGCGGCCAAGCAGCGTAACCAGTGTACTCTTGCCTGAACCGGTGGCGCCCATGATGGCGATGGTCTGCCCGGGCTTGGCTTCAAAGGTGATGTCTTTGAGCACGGGCTGGTTATCGTAGGAAAAGGTGACATGGTCAAACACCACGTGCCCGCGGAATGTTTCGGGGGTTCTGGCATTCTGAGGTTCCTTGATGGAAGCGCCCAGGTCCTCGTAGTAGAAAAGCTTTTCTGCAGAGGTTACGGCATGGGTGACGCTGTTGATGATGTTGGAAAGCTGGCGCATGGGGTTGGTCAGCATCCAGATGTAGCCCGTTACACCCACCAGCGTGCCGATGTCGATCATATCCATGGCAGTCAGGATGGCGCTGCCGACCAGCGTGATGGGGGTACAAAGAGAACTGAGCACATCCATGAAGGGTACAAAGTTGCTCCACACCCAGGTGGCTTTCAGGTCATATTCCAGCTTTTTGCGGTTTTCAGCTTTGAACTGTTTTTCTTCGTGGTCTTCCCGTACAAATGCCTTGACTACATGCATACCGGCCAGGTTTTCCTGGGTGCGGGTGTTCAATGCGGCATTCTGTTCGCGCATTTCACGGAAAAGCGGGCGGATGGTCTTGCGGAAACGATAACTCATCAAAGCAATGATGGGGGTGACTGCCAGCACCATCAATGTGACCTGCCAGGACATGGACAGCATGAAAATCAGAGAGCCTACAAAACACAGGGCGTTGTCAAATGCGTTGTTGAAAGCATAGGCAATAAGTCCCCGTACGCCGTCCAGGTCGCCCGTCATGCGGGACATGATTTCGCCTACCCGGTGCTTGTCGTAAAATTCGTGAGGCATGTCCTCGAGATGTGCGTACAGGCGGGTGCGCAGATCCCATGCGTAGTTCTGGGAAATGCGTTCGTACAGCATACCGCGCACAAATGCGGATGTTACACGGGCTAATGCCAGCACCAGAATCATGGTGCACAGCGGGTACAGCATGTCATACTGATGGGCGGTGATCACATCGTTGACCACGCGCTTGGTGACATAAGGAGAAATCAGGCGGGTAAAGATGACGACCAGCTGCAAAAGCATGGCCAGAACAATCTTTCCCCTATAGGGTTTGAGTGCACGCAAAATGCGTTTGATGGTTTCCATTTTCCTTTTGCACCTCCCGGATATGCAGGTATGGAAACGGATACAGTATTTGGAACTAGTCAAAATCAAGTAAATTGTAAACCTGATTCAAGCAAAGTAAATAGATAATGTGGTGAAAATGTACCCCACTATGGACAAGAAAAAGAGATGTAATGTTTTCTTTATGTATTAAGGAAAGTGTTTTTGACAGCTGTACAAAATACGTGCTATATTGGTGCCGTTTAAGGAGGGAAAGTCGCATGCATACGCTTTATATGCCGTCACCCGTGGGGATTTTGAAACTGCAGGAAGACCGGGATATTCTGTGCGGCGTGAGCTTTGAAAAAGGGCTTACCGTTCCTGAAGGTGAAGAAACGCCGCTTCTTCTGGAAACCCAGGCTCAGCTGAATGCTTATTTTGCCGGGAAGCTGTATGCGTTTGATTTGCCTGTGGATGCGCAAGGTACGCTTTTTCAGCGCAGGGTATGGCAGGAAATGTCAAAAATACCCTACGGTGAAACGGTAACCTACGGCGCTCTGGCGCAGGCTGTCGGACAGCCGACGGCATCCCGCGCGGTGGGTATGGCATGCGGAAAAAATCCTATTGCCATTATTCTGCCCTGCCATCGGGTAGTGGGAGGCAAAGGGAAGCTGACCGGCTTTGCCGGCGGGCTGGATATGAAGCGTTTTTTATTGGAAATGGAAGCGAAAAACAGATGAATAAGGGAGATTGTATTCAAATTGTTTTTTGCGTAAAATAGGGATTGACTTTTCAGGTGCGTGCATATATACTCATTCCATCAACAGCGATGACCGGGAAAGAGTAAGTGCCTGGAACGCGTTCAAGAGAGTCCTCGGTGATGGGAAGAGGATACGCGGAAGGTGCCGAATTCATCTCGAGAGCTGCCGTCTGAAAAGGCCTGTAAAACAGGGTTTCGTGTAGGATGTGCCGGTTTTTCCACCGTTATATGGGAAGGGCAATGATGGTTGCCCGTTGAGGCTGCTTTCTTTGGAAAGCGGTAAAATGAGGTGGTACCGCGGATGCTTTTTCCGCCCTCTGATATTCAGAGGGCGTTTTTTTATACACAATTTATACATTTACACCCGGCAGCGACCGGATGCAAATAGAAGTAAAACTACGGAGGAACTTATTTATGAAGAAACTGGTTGCGATCCTGATGGCTCTGATTCTTTGTCTGTCTATGTACGGCTGTGCCAAGACGCCTTCTGCCGAACCGACCCAGGCACCTGCCGATGCCCCCGCTGATATGCCCAAGGTTGGCGTTATTCAGCTTGTAACGCATGTGGCTTTGGACTCTGCCCGCGACGGTTTTGTAAAAGCGCTGGAAGAGAACGGCTATGTGAACGGCGAAAACATCGTGATCGATCTGCAGAACGGTCAGGCGGATTCTTCCAATCTGGCTACCATTGCAGATCAGTTTGTGGCCAACGAAATGGACCTGGTGCTGGCAATCGGTACCGGTGCTGCCCAGACCATGGCGGGCAAGACGGAAAGCATTCCGATTCTGGGCACTGCCATTACTGATTACGAAGTGGCCAAGCTGGTCAAGAGCAACGAAGCTCCCGGCTACAATGTGTCCGGTACTTCTGACATGAACCCTGTGAGTGATCAGATCGCTCTGCTTCTGGAACTGGTACCCGGTGCCAAAACGGTGGGCGTGATCTACACTTCTTCTGAAGACAACTCCATCCTGCAGGCGCAGATGGCAAAGGAAGCCATCGAAGCTGCCGGCAAGACTTATGTGGAAGTGACCGTGACCAATTCCAACGATGTGCAGCAGGGCATGCAGGAACTCTGCGGCAAATGCGATGCCATCTACATCCCCACGGATAACGTGCTGGCTTCCTCTATGCCTATTGTGTACGGCGTTGCTGTGGAAGAAGAAAAGGTTGTTATTACCGGTGAAAGCGGCATGTGCATGGCCGGCGGTACCGCCACGCTGGGTATTGATTATTACAAGCTGGGCTACCAGACTGGTCTGATGGCGGTGGAAGTGCTCAAGAACGGCGCCGATGTATCCACCATGCCCATCCAGATGGCTACCGGTTTTGATTACTGCGTGAACGCCACCATGGTGAAGGAAATGGGTATCGAAGTGCCTGAAAAGTATCAGTCCTATATGCAGGAAATGGCCGATGAATAACAGGCTGCTGCTTTCGGTTGACAGTCTGCGGGACGGCGCTTGTTCGGCCTTCCCGCAGAACTGCGCATATTCCGGTTTCTCCAATTGTTAATTTTTTTCTGATGGATTGAGACATGTAAATGACATGTGTACGGATGGTGAATGAACATGGTTGATGTGCTTCTTGGCGCACTGGCGCTGGGCCTGCTTTGGTCCGTGATGACGCTGGGCGTGTATATTTCCTATCGTGTATTGGATATGGCGGATCTGACGGCTGAAGGGTCCCTGACTTTGGGCGCTGCCGTGGCGGGTTCTATGATCGCAGCTGGTGCAAACCCGCTTGTGGCTACGCTGTGCGCAGCCGGAGCAGGCCTTCTGGCGGGATTGTCCACGGGTTTGTTGCATACCAAATTGAAGATCCCTGCCCTGCTTTCCGGCATTCTGACCATGATTGCGCTGTGGTCCGTCAATCTGCGTGTGATGGGAAACCGTGCCAACGTGTCCATTCTGCGTCTGAACACTGTGTATACTTTTTTGCAGAACTGGGGTCTGGATAAGACCACGTCCATGATCGTGGTGGGCGCCGTTTGTGCATTGGCAGTTATTTCGGTTTTGTACTGGTTCTTCGGCACTGAGCTGGGCAGCGCCATCCGTGCTACCGGCAATAATGAACACATGGTCCGTGCTCAGGGCATCAATACCGATAACATGAAAATTCTGGGCCTGGTCATCAGCAACGGTCTGATCGCTTTGTCCGGTGCGCTGATTGCCCAGAGCCAGTCCTTTGCGGATATTCAGATGGGCACCGGTGCCATTGTGATCGGTCTGGCTTCGCTGATCATCGGTGAAGTGCTCTTTGGTAAAGGCGGTTTTTATAAGCGTCTGGTGGCCATTATCCTGGGCGCCGTGGTGTATCGCGTGATCATTGCGCTGGTGCTGAAAATGGGTATGCCCTCCAACGACCTGAAGCTGTTCACTGCCATTACCGTGGCTGTGGCGTTGTCCTTGCCCCGTTTTAAGGGTTATCTGGCTACGCTGAAGCGTTCTGCAAAGGGGGAGGCAAAGTAACATGCTGAAGGTTGAACAGGTTGTGAAGGTGTTCGGTCACGGCACCATCAATGAAAAAGTGGCTTTGAACGGTTTGAATCTTTCCCTTGAAAAGGGCGATTTTGTAACGGTCATCGGCGGCAACGGCGCAGGTAAAAGCACCATGCTGAACTCTGTGGCAGGTGTGTACGCGGTGGACGATGGCAAGATTGTGATTGACGGTGTGGATGTGACGCATCTGAGCGAGCACAAGCGCGCTGCATATCTGGGCCGTGTGTTTCAGGATCCCATGATGGGCACAGCTGCGGATATGACCATTGAAGAAAATCTGGCCATGGCAGCGCGCCGCGGCAAAAAGCGTACGCTGCGCTGGTATATCACCAATAAGGAACGCAAGGAATATACCGAACTGCTCAGTCAGCTGGAACTGGGTCTGGAGAGCCGTCTGACGCATAAAGTGGGTCTGCTTTCCGGCGGTCAGCGTCAGGCACTGACGCTGTTGATGGCAACACTGCAAAAGCCCAAGATTCTGCTGCTGGACGAACATACGGCTGCGCTGGACCCCAAAACGGCAGCCAAGGTGCTGGAACTGAGCGCCAAGTTGATTCGTGAGAATAATCTGACTGCCATGATGGTAACGCATAATATGAACGATGCTATCAAGTACGGCAACCGCCTGATTATGATGAACGAAGGGCAGATTCTTTACGAAGTGGGCGGAGAAGCAAAGCAGCTGCTGCAGAAGGAAGATTTGATTGCCCTTTTTGCCAAGAAAGCGGGCGATGGTCTGGTCAGCGACCGTGTGCTTCTGTCCTGACATAACTGAAATTTCTGAAACAAACAGCACCCCGGAAGGAGAACTTCCGGGGTGCTGTGTTTTGTTATGTATTTATTCGGTTGGATGAAGTTTCTTTTTTCTGCGGCAGACATACCGTGATGCGGGTGCCGAATTCCGGGCGGGAAAGTACATCGAAATGGCCGCCGTGCTGTTCCACAATCCATTTGGCAATGGAAAGGCCCAGCCCTGTTCCGCCTGTTTTTCTTGTGCGGTTGGGATCGGCGCGATAGAAACGGTCAAAAATACGGGGCAGGTCCTTTTCGGCAATGCCGATACCGTTATCCTGCACTTCCAATGCAGGCATGCCTTTATGAATAAGTGCACGGAGCGTAATGGTATCGCTTTCTGCGGTATACTTGACGGCATTTTCGGTCAGAATGCGCAGGGTCTGCTTGATCATGGCGCTGTCACACAGGGCAAATACCTGGGTATCTGCCTGCATACGCCAGTCGCGGTCGGGATGGATCATGCCAAACTCTTCATGCACTTCTTTGACGAGCGAAGAAAGTTCGGTGTTTTCCATGGTCATACGGGTGCGTCCGCTGTCGCCGCGGGCCAGGAATAGCAGCTGTTCGATCAGCTTGTTCATGTGCGCAGATTCGCTCTTGATGGCAGTGATGCCTTCCTCCAGCACGGTGGGATCATCTTTTCCCCAACGGGACAGCATATCTGCATATCCTTGAATAACGGCAATGGGTGTGCGCAGTTCGTGGGAAGCATCAGAAACAAAACGGGTCTGTTCCTGATAGGAAAGACGCATGCGGTTCATCAGATCATTGACCGCTTTTTCCAAACCCTGCAATTCCTGTTCTCCGGTCTGCAAAACGGTATCCGGAACATCAGGATTTACGCCTGCAATGGCATTTTCCAGCGTGTGCAGCTTTTCCATGTCGAACCGGGTACGGCTCATTTCCAGCGCTGTTTCGGCCATGGTCTCCAGCGGCTGCAAAAGTTTTTGTGCTTTTTTCATGCCGGCTCTGCGTTGGTTGAGTACGATCAAAAGCTCGCCTATCAGCAAAACGGGCATGGCACGGCGGCAAAGAGAAAAGTAATCCGGATCGGATACGCTGTGCATTTCCCCGTCCTGGGTTTCAAAGGTATAAGTAATCGTGTCTATACGCTTAAACAGGGAAACATTTTGATCCCAGGTGATCGCTCTTTCACGCCAGGGGGTAAACCTGTCGGCCGCCTGTTCAGATGCATAGCACCATACGCCCAGCAGCAGTGCGCAAAGCAGCAGATTGCACAGCAGCAATACCCGGACAGTTCTAAGCATATAGCTTTTATTGATGCGGTGAGCGATGGAGGACATGCTTTTGTTTTCGCTCATGACTGCTGATCCTTTCGGCAAAGCGTGTAACCTACGCCGCGGACGGTGTGCAGGAGTTTGATGGAATAGCCGTCATCAACTTTGCTGCGCAGATACCGGATGTACACGTCCACGATATTGGTTTCGCCTACATAGTCATAACCCCAGACTTTTTCAAGCAACTGTTCGCGGCTGAGCACCAGAGTCTGATTTTCCAGAAAACACTGAAGGAGTGTAAATTCTCTGCCTGTCAGGGTAATGGACTTCCTGTTTCTGCGCACGGCATGGCGCTTTACATCCATTTCCAGGTCTTCACAGCAAAGAAGGGAATCGTGTTCCTCTTCCTTCACGGCGCCTTTTCGCAGGGCTGCACGGATACGGGCAAGCAGTTCTTCAATGGAAAAAGGCTTGGTCATATAGTCGTCTGCTCCCATGTCCAGTCCGGTGACTTTATCCATTACGGCATCCCTGGCAGTAAGCATGATAACAGGGGTATTTTTGCTTTTGCGCAGACGGCGCAGCACTTCCAGGCCGTTCAGAGAAGGCAGCATAATATCCAGAAGAATCAGATCTACATCGTTTTCTTCTGCACGGGTAAGGCCCAGTCTGCCGTCAAATTCCTTCATGACGTCATAGCCTTCGTGTTTCAGTTCCAGTTCAATGAAGCGGGCCAGTTTTTCTTCATCTTCAATCAGCAAAATGGTGGGCATGATTTCCCTCCGGACAGAATGTAAATATGCACAAAGCCGTGACGGCGTATGGCCGTCACGGAAGTATGTGATTAAAGATTAGTTCTGCGTGTTGTTCTTGTTTTCCTGCTCATCCTTATTAAGAGATACCTGCATGTTCAGATTATCCACGTTCGGGCCGTGGAGAGAGAAACGCGCGCCCTTAAAGAAAGCGATGATGAACAGGATGACGGTCAGGGGGAAGCACAGCAGCAGGAAGATTGCCAGCACCAGCAGATTCATTTCCAGATTCTGTCCGTCTCTCCACTTGATGTGCATTTCGTTGCGGCTCAGGAAAGCGATAAACTGCTTGATGTAACCGAATACCCGGTTCAGCATGTCCACAAAATCGCGCTTGTTGTTGGACTTGGGCTTTTCAACAGGCTTTTCTTCCGTGGTGAAGGTGGAGGAATTCTGGTGTACCTTTCCTTCGCTTTCCAACAGGACCAGAGCGTCCAGAATATCCCAGTTGGCAGTTTCCAGTGCAGTCTTGGCTTCTTCGTAGGTCACGTTGGCTTTCTGGCGCAGCTTTTCTACCATTTCATAATGATCCATGATTTGTTTCTCCTTTTTCAGAAAGTGTTGGTTGAATGGGGTGGCTGGATTGCGGGGGCTTATTCCTGAATGCCGCTGTTAACTTTTTCTTCTTCAGCAGCAGGGGATGTTTTCATTGCTTCCTGTACCTTGCTCACATCGGGACCGGTCAGGGTAAAGCGTACACCACAGAAGAAAGCGATGATGGCGGAGATGACCGTTAAGGGGAAGAAGAAAATAAGGAGCAAGGTGGGAACCATCAGGTTCATATCCAGAGAAGTGCCGTTTTTCGAGGAGATCTTCAGTTCGTTGCGGCACAAACAGTTGATGCCGCGCTTGATCCAGTCAAAGACAGTGTTCAGAAATTTCATGAGTTCGCGCTTCCTTTCTTCATGGGTGATTCGTTTTTTCTCTTCTTTGGCTTTTTCTTCACGTTCTTTCTTTGCTCTTTCCAGGGCTTCCAAGGCATCCAGTGTATCCCAGCCGGCTTTTTCCAGGGCAGTTTGGGCTTCTTCGAAAGTGACGTTGGCTTTAAGGCTCAGTTTCGTTACCATGTTGTTTTCACGAGCTTCCATTGTTTTTTCCTCCTTTTCCTTGGGACGTGTTTATCATATCGGACGAATATGAGAATCGCAATCAGTAAAAGATTAGGAAAAAATGAGAATTAGGAAAGGTTTTGGAAGGAATTTACATACCTTGACATTTCGCTGTTGCTTTGATAGCATAGGTCGAGGAGAGGAGGATGAAAGTGAAACCCAGACTTTCCGTTGGGGATATTTATGAAGTGAACCGCGATGAGATGTCTACGGCATATTGCGGAACACGCGAGAATGACAATTTCATTCCCCATTTTCATCAGAGCATCGAACTGGTTTTTGTCAAAAAAGGCATGCTGACTGCCATTGTGGACGGACAGAAAATGAATGTGCGTGCCAATCAACTACTTATTTGTTCCAGTTATGCAGTGCATACTTATGTCAGTGAGGAACCCAATGAGACGGTGGTTGTGATTGTTCCTCTGTCCAGTGTTCCTTCGTTGCAGAAACAATTGCAGAAGAAGGTTTTCAAAAAGCTGGTTTGGGACCTGGAAGAAGACGGTATGAACGAATTGCTGGCGCTTATTCCCCGTTTGCCCGAACACTGGCAGAATTACTCTCCCGAGGTGCGCAAAGGTGCTTCCTATATGGTGCTGGGATTGGCCATCGACCATGTGGGGCTGGAAGAACCTGCGGAAAGCAGGCGGCAGGGTTCCATGCGGGATGTGCTCAGGGATGTGCTTTCTTATCTGCAGGAAAACTACCGTCAACCGCTCAGGCTGGAGGATGTGGCACGATACTTTGGCTACAGTAAGAGCCGTTTTTCCCGCCTGTTTCACGATTATCTGGGCTGCTCCATGAATGAATATGTGATGGCGCAGCGCTGCCGTCATGCAGCTGAACTTTTGATGGACAGCGAATTGACTATGCTGGAGATTGCTGCGAATGTGGGTTTTGAATGTCTGCGTACCTTTTACCGGGCATTTCATGCATGCTACCAGTGCACGCCTTCCCAGTATGTGAAAAACCATACCAAATAAAGATCATGTTAACATGAAAGGAATGCGTTATGCAGCGTTTTCTGGATCAGCTGGAACGTAAGATGGGACGGTACTATGTCCCGGAGCTGATGAAATTTCTGTGTCTGGGCATGCTGGGCGTCTTTGTGCTGGATTTTATGCCCTTTGGCATCAGTGCGTCGTCGCTTTTGTACTTTGACCGGAGCCTGATTCTGCAGGGGCAGGTGTGGCGGCTGATCACTTTTGTGTTCCTGCCGCCCGAAAGCAGTTTGTTTTTTATTCTGTTTGCCCTCTATTTTTACTACATGCTGGGTACCATGCTGGAAAACCGCTGGGGCAGCCGGCGGTTCAATCTGTACTATCTGATTGGTGTGCTGGGGAATATCGCAGCCGGCTTTGTCACGGGCTACGCTACTAACACCTACCTCAACATGACGCTGTTCCTCGCCATTGCCGTGCTGTATGGAGAGATGCAGATCAACCTGTTTATGGTGCTTCCCATCAAAATGAAGTATATCGCCTGGCTGGATGCAGCGCTGCTGATCTATTCCTTCCTGGCAGGATCGTGGATGACGAAGGTTTCGCTGGTGCTGTCGCTGCTGCCGTTTTTCCTGTTCTTTGGAAGGAATGCCTATCTGGCTGCGCGGCACGATATATGGAAACTGAAAAACTGGTGGAATCAAAGACAAAGATAAGGCATAAGGAAAGAGGCTGCAGGATTTGCAGCCTCTTTTTGTTTGCTTTCGTTATTTCTGATACTTCTTTTCGATGTATTCGGTTTCCCAGGGGCAATCGATTTCATCGAAGATTTCCTTCTGGGGAGCGGCCCAGCGCACGGCGTTGCGCAGGATCTGGCCAACGATCTCGTTCTTATAGGTGGGGTTGGTTTCGTGACCGGGCTGGAAATAGAACACCTTACCATGGCCGCGGGAGAAGGTGCAGCCGCTGCGGAACACGTTGCCGGTGGAGAACCAGCCGGTGAATACCACGCTGTCGGGCTTGGGAATGTCAAAGAATTCGCCGTACATTTCTTCCTTTTCCAGGGTGAATACG
>JAFYLS010000058.1 GCA_017550035.1 Clostridia bacterium | reverse complement strand
GGGGGCTACCTCTTCCAGCATAGGCTGCTTATCCAACGGGAAACGGCGGTACAGTTTCTCCTGTTCAAACCAGTTCAATCCGGTCACGCAAAAAGGCGCTTCCTTGGGATCATACCAGGTATAGTTTTCAGGATCCTTCACTGTTTTACTTACCATTGCAGGATCAATATTTTTCCAATCCATATAAACCTCCGGTAACAGCTGTATTACAGTTTTGTCTGTATTCATTTTAATACACCCAAGAGCCGGATGCAAGAATCAAATTCAGTTTTGTTATAAAAGAAACAAAAAAGAACTGCCTTTTGACGGGCAGTTCTTTGAACGTACAGTCTTACGCTTCCTTGGCGATCTTCACCAGCTGGGCGAACGCTTCCATATCGTTCACAGCCAGATCAGCCAGCATCTTGCGGTTGACTTCGATGTTCTGCTTCTTCAGGCCGTTGATCAGCACGCTGTAGCTGATGCCGTTCATGCGGGCAGCAGCGTTGATACGGGTGATCCACAGACGACGGAAGTCACGCTTACGCAGCTTGCGGCCAACATAAGCATAACGCAGAGAACGACGAACCTGTTCACTGGCGGTGCGGTACTGCTTAGAACGAGTGCCGAAATAGCCTTTCGCCAGCTTCAGCACCTTGCGGCGCTTCTTGTGGGCGTTAACAGCCCTCTTAATACGTGCCATAGATTAATTTCCTCCTTAACCGGCGATCAGCTTATTTGTAGGGAATCAGGCTGCGGATGGTAGCGGCTTCAGCCTTGTTCTGAAGGGTGCCGCCAGCGCGCAGGTGACGAAGACGCTTGGTGGTCTTTTTGTTCAGGATGTGGTTGGCGTTCATCTTCTTATGCTTCACCTTGCCGGTCTTGGTAAGGGAAAAGCGCTTTGCCGCGCCGCGATGGGTTTTCTGCTTGGGCATAGGGGTTTCCTCCTTCCGGAATGTATTGGGGTCAAGCCTTGGGGGCTTCGGGCGCCTTCTTGGGAACCTGGCCCTTGGCGGCCTTATCCGTCTTGGGTGCCAGCACCATAAGCATGTGCCTGCCTTCGATAGAGGGGCGTTTTTCCACCACACAAACGTCCTTGATACGCTCAATGAAGTCGTTCATGACCTTCAAGCCAATCTCAGAGTGAGTGATCTGGCGGCCGCGGAAACGGATGGACACCTTCACCTTGTTCCCTTCTTTCAGGAACTTCACGGCATTCTTTGCCTTGACGTTGATGTCGTTCTCTTCGATGGTGGCGGACAGCTGAACTTCCTTCAGTTCCACAACCTTCTGATTCTTACGCATTTCCTTCTCGCGCTTGGCCTGCTCGAAACGATGCTTGTCATAGTCCATCAGTTTGCACACAGGGGGAACAGCGCCGGGAACGATCTTTACCAGATCCAGTTCCGCTTCTTCTGCCAGTTCCAGAGCCTTACGAGTGGGGAGAATGCCCAGCTGAGCACCGTCTGCGCCGATAACGCGCACTTCCCGGTCGCGAATTTCTTCATTGATCTGCAGTTCGTTGTTGATGGATACGCACCTCCAAAGTTTCCTCGCCGACCAATCTTTCTGCAATAAAAATCGGCGGGTGAAACCACCCGCCGACATAACAACATTGTTGCCATAACCCGCGCAAAACATGATTCGCGTCGGAGAGAAGCGGGCAGCTTCTGCTTCATACAGGAGTTATTATACGCTCATAAAGAACTTTTGTCAACACATTTTTGAAAAATTCCTTGGTTTTCAGCGATAACCCGATGCGTGCTTTTGTTACAATTTAATAAAGGATTCAAAATTCACAAAAAAACCCTTGCCTGTTTCTGTTTTCAACGGTAAAATGGATTAGTATGGATACATTTATGTTGTTGAAGGATGTTATCAAAACATCCTGGGAAGAGTGCGGTAAACCGCAGCGTGTGCTGGTTGCATTTTCCGGCGGTGCAGATTCCACTGCACTGCTTGTGGCGCTTCACCGTTTTTCTGCGGAAAACGCCGGGATCCCCTGCATTTGGGCACATCATGTGCATCACGGTTTGCGTGCAAATGCAGACAGCGATGCCGCTTTCTGCGAAACCGTATGCAAAAAGTATTCCATTCCCTTTTCCTGCAGCAAAGTCCATCTCTCCGGCTTTTCCGAGAACGAGGCGCGAACACTCCGCTATGAAGCGCTGTTTGAAGCTGCTGCCCGCGCAGATGCCGATACCATTGCACTGGCACATCATCTGCATGATCAAACCGAAACCATGCTCATGCGTTTGATGCGCGGCACTGCATACGGCTTGAAAGGTATAAGCGTAATGTCTACCCGCGAAAACGGAATCCGTCTCTGGCGTCCGTTTTTATCCGTCTCTCCCGAATATCTGAGAGAAGCGCTGCTTGAAGCACAACTTTCCTGGCAGGAAGATGAAAGCAACAGCAATCCACGCTATCTGCGCAACCTGCTGCGTCAGGACATTCTGCCTTTGATGCGCAGCCATGCATCCAATATGGACGAACATTTCTACCAGGCATCTCTTACTTTGCAGGAAGAAAATGCATTTCTTGGCAGTCTTGCAGATGATTTCCTGCAAAAACATGGCAGCCTCCTTCCCCCTTGCCCTTTTCTGGATGCACTAGCGTTTTCTTCGCTTCATCCGGCTATGAAAAAGAGGGTACTGCATGCGTTTTTCCTGGCTGCCGCCCATTTGACGGATTCTCCGGATCGTCGCACGTATGATGCCTGCGCAGCGATCAAAGAAAATGAAACTGTTAACCTGCCCGATGGCCGCCGCCTTTTCCATGCAGGCGCCCGTATTCATCTGGTGTTGCCCGGTGTTTCCGGCAATTTATCTCCATTAGCCATTTTGCCCTTCAAAAAAGGCATTTCCAACGGCATCGACGCGCAATCCATACCAAAGTCTGTTTATGAAAGCGCCGTTTTACGCACACGGCAGCCCGGTGACTTCATCATTCCCTTTGGTATGAACGGCAAAAAGTCTCTGCAAGACTATCTGACTGACAAAAAAGTGGATCGTCCCTTCCGGGATCATCTTCCGCTTTTATGTAAAGGACAAGAAGTCCTATGGGTAATCGGTGTAGGCGCAAGCGAAAAAATGCGCGCACATCCCGATGATTCCATGAATGTTCTGCTGCATTACCCCGGCAGACTGATCATGAATACACCTTCTCAATCCGCGATTCAAGAGATCAACACAAAGGAGTTTTGAAACATGGAAAATACCAGCAAACTTTATCAGGATCTGGACTGCGTTCTTATCACCCGAGAACAGATTGCTGCCCGCATCAAGGAGCTTGGCAAAACCATCACCCGTGACTTTGCAGACAAATCTCTTATGTGCATCTGCATTCTCAAGGGCTCTGTTGTTTTCTTTGCCGATTTGCTCCGTGAAATTGATCTGCCTGCAGAAATTGATTTTATTTCTCTCTCCAGCTACGGTGCCGGCACAGAAAGTTCCGGTACCATCACCGAACGCAGCGGTCTTAGCCGCGATGTTACCGGCAAACACCTTCTGATCGTAGAAGATATTGTCGACAGCGGCCGCACGCTTTCTCATCTGAAGGCAAAACTTATGAATACCGACTGCGCTTCCGTTTCCGTTTGTACGCTTCTGGATAAGCCTTCCCGGCGCAAGACCGACCTGGTGCCCGATTATTGCGGGTTCACCATTGAAGATGCTTTTGTGGTCGGTTACGGTCTGGATTATGATGAGAAATACCGTAATCTTCCCGATGTAGGCATCCTTTCCCCCCGCATCTATTCCGAAGTGTAAACTTTTATTTCTGCAGCCTGTATTTCCGTGTTTTAATTGCCAATTCTTCCACATTTGTGGTATAATATAGGATAGCGTATCATCGACGGAACGATTGATATTCCTGTGCGGTGTATGTCATCTGTCATTTTAGGAGGACAAGGATTTTGCGTAGAACTTCCCGCGGTTTGCTGGGCTATCTCATCATGATCGCCGCTTTCATTTTTCTGGCCGTGATCCTGTCGGACATGAGCCTGGGGGCAACCGGTCAGCGCATTGAATATCCCCAGCTGCTTGAACTGATTGAAAAAGACGAAGTGGAAAAAGTGGCCATCAGCGGCACCACGCTGTACGGCCGTCTGAAAAACAGTCTGATCCCTGCATCTTCTTTCCCCGACAAAAGTTATGATTTTGAAACCACTATCGGCGGGGATTTTGTAACCACTGTGCGTATTATGATTGCCAACCGTCGTGGTGTGTCCGCCGAAGCCGTCAGCGTGAATGAATTCCCCTTTACGCTGCAGTATGTGCGTCCTGCCACCACGCCCTGGTATATTCAGCTCATTCCTTATGTGCTTCCCATGGCGCTTTTGATGCTGTTCTGGTTCTTCATGATGCGTCAGCAGTCCGGCGGCAACAGCAAAGTCATGTCCTTTGGCAAATCCCGCGCCAACATGATTGATCCTGCAAAGAACAAGGTAACTTTTGCCGACGTTGCGGGTGCTGACGAAGAAAAGGAAGAATTGTGCGAAATCGTCGATTTCCTGAAAAACCCCAAGATCTATTCCGACCTTGGCGCCCGCATCCCCAAGGGCGTGCTTTTGATGGGCCCTCCCGGTACCGGTAAAACGCTGCTGGCCAAGGCCGTGGCAGGCGAAGCTAATGTTCCCTTCTTCTCCATCAGCGGCTCTGATTTCGTGGAAATGTTTGTCGGTGTCGGTGCCAGCCGTGTGCGCGACCTGTTCGAACAGGCAAAGCGTAACGCTCCCAGCATTGTATTCATTGACGAAATCGATGCCGTTGGTCGTCATCGCGGCGCAGGTCTGGGCGGCGGTCATGACGAACGCGAACAGACGCTGAACCAGCTGCTGGTGGAAATGGACGGTTTTGCCGCCAACGAAGGTGTGATTGTCCTGGCCGCCACCAACCGTCGGGATATTCTGGATCCCGCGCTTTTGCGTCCCGGCCGTTTTGATCGTCAGGTTACCGTAAATTATCCCGATTTGAACGGACGCATTGCCATTTTGAAAGTCCACGCAAAAGGCAAACCCCTTGCTCAGGACTGCGATCTGGAAAACATTGCCAAGCGCACCCCCTACGCTACCGGTGCAGATCTTGAAAATGTCATGAACGAAGCCGCCATCGGCGCTGCCCGCCGCAAGGCCGATACCATTACTCAGCAGGATCTGATTGATGCAGTGGAACACATCCAGATGGGTCCCGAAAAGCGCAGCCATAAGGTATTGGAAGAAGACCGCCGCATCACCGCCTATCACGAAGCCGGACATGCCATCGTGGGTCATTTCCTGCCCCTGTGCGACGATATTCATATGATCACCGTTGTTCCCCGCGGCAAGGCTGCCGGTCTTACATTGGCGCTGCCTGAAAAGGAATATGACCACGAAAGCCGCAACAAGCTTCTGCAAACCATTTCCATGATGCTGGCCGGACGCGCTGCCGAAAGCCTGACGCAGGATGATATTTGTACCGGTGCCGTCAGCGACTTGAAGCGAGCCACTGAAATTGCACGTGCCATGGTCACCAAATTCGGCATGAGCGAAAAGCTTGGCAACATGTATCTGGGCAGCGATCAGGAAGTGTTTGTGGGCATGGAATTCGGTCAGACCCGCGAATACAGCGAAGCGACCGCTTCCGTTATCGATGAAGAAGTACGCGCTGTACTGAACCGTTGCTATGAAGAGGCAGAAACTATTCTGCGCACTCATCTGGATCAGCTCAGCGGCCTTGCTCAGCTGCTGATCGAAAAGGAAACAGTCAGCCGTCAGGACTTTGTGTCTTTCATTAACGGTGAAAAGATCGAACAGGAAGAAACTGCGGATGTTTGCCCTTCTGCCCAAGAAGCTGCCTCCGATCCTGTTTCCGCCAATGAAACTCCTGCCGAAGAAGCTGCCGTTCCCAACGAAACTGCTCCAGACGGAGAAGCGCTGTAATGCGTGCTGATCTGCACATTCATACTACTGCCTCGGATGGAATTTTTCCGCCCGAGGCAATTGTTGCTATGGCAAAGGAACATAATCTGAACGTAATAGCAGTTACGGATCACGATACCACTTCCGGCATATCCGGCGCTCAGGCAGCAGCCAATGACTTGCAGATTACCTTTATCCCCGGTGTCGAAATCAGCGCTGGCGGAGATTTGGAAATTCACGTGCTTGGCTACGGTATCAATCCGGACGCCAAATCACTGAAAACGCTTTTTTCTGCCATGCAGGATGAACGCATCATGCGCACGAAAGCAATTCTTCAGCGGCTCGAGCAGCTCGGCTGCCCGCTGGATTCAGAAGCTGTGTTTGCAAGCGCAATGGGCGTGGTTGGACGTCCGCATATCGCCAGAGCAATGGTAGAAAAAGGCTATGTTCCTACCGTGCAGGATGCCTTCCGTAAATATCTCAGCAAGGGAAAACCGGCTTTTGTATCACGGGAAAAACTGGATACCGCTCATGTTATCCGCATTCTGACCGAAGCCGGCGGTGTGCCGGTATTGGCCCATCCTACCCTGCTCAATATGCCGCAGGAACACCTGCTTCCCCTGCTTTCCCAATGGAAAGACGCAGGATTGATGGGAATTGAAGTATATCATCCTACCCAGCGCGGTGCTTTTGATTCCTGGAGGCGTCTTGCAGACAGATTTGGTTTTTTGATCACAGGCGGCAGCGACTATCATGCCCCTGACCGCGCCGACGGACCTTTGGGCGGTGTAGCAGCCGACTGGCAAACCGCAGAGAATGATATTCAGCATTTGCAGACACTCATCGGACACGCGCTTCAATAATATTTTACCAAGGAGAAACCAAGGATGTATCAGCAAGGTTACCGCATTCCGCAGCAGCCCACAAAACACCGCCAGCCACCCGCTAAAAAGCGCGGCATGAACCCGCTTATCAAAGCAGCACTGGTGTTGTTTGCCGTTGCGCTGCTGGTATTCGGTGCATACTTTCTGAAAATCCACATGGAAGTAAAGCCTTTTGAAAGCATTTACCTGAACAATATTTATATTGACGGCATTCATCTGGGCGGAATGACTCCGGCACAGGCACAGGAAGCAGTTTTTTCACAACTGCGTACGCTGCAAAACAGTTGGTCTCTTTCCCTGAAATACGGAGATCATGTATATTACACGCTGACATACGATACGCTTGGTATCCGCTCTGACGAGCAAGAGGTATATTCGCTGCTGAATCAGGCTCTGCAGTACGGTCATACCGGCAATACATTTGATCGCAAGGCTGACATGGACACGCTGGCTGCTACTCCTTTTATTGCGCAAACCACGCGTTCTTCCATGACAGATGAATGGCTGGATTCCATCCTGTCGCAGATTGCGGCTGATCTCTATAAATATCCTTCAGATGCTTATCTGGTCAGCTTCAACCCCAATCTGGATGATCCTTTTAAAATTCAAAAAGAAGTATATGGTCAGCAATTGAATGTTGCGAAGGTAAAAGCCACTGTGCTTGACTGTTTGAATACCGGCACTTCCGGTGCGCTTGAACTTGTACCGGATATCCTGTACCCCAATACAACCGAAAAAGAGGTGCGCGCCACAGTTACGCTGCTGGGCAAAGCCGTTACGCCTATCTCTGAAGATTCCATCGAAAACCGCACCAATAACGTCCGCGTAGCCCTTTCGCGCTATAATGGCATGATTGTGGAGCCCGGCAAAAATGTCAGTTTCAACCGCGTAGTTGGCGAACGTTCTTTCCAGAACGGTTTCTATGCTGCCGATGAATTTGTTTCCGGCAACCTGACTACCGGCATTGGTGGCGGTGTTTGTCAGGCCAGCACCACTGTCTATATTGCAGCTCTGCTTTCCAACTTGGAAATCGTTGACCGCGAGCCCCATTCCGACGTTGTTTCCTACTCCACTTTCGGGCAGGATGCCACTGTATACTGGAGCTACGGGCGCAAGATTGACTTTGTGTTTAAGAACAGCACCAGCGGAAACATCTACATTACTGCCGAAGTAGAAGAATACCGCAAAAACCGTTACCAGTGCGTAGTACGTATTTACGGCAATTCCATGGGTGAAAATGTCACCTACAAGCTGGATACACGTACCGTACAGGAAATTCCCGCTCCCGTGATGCCCGAATACATCAAGGATAATACGCTGCTTCCCGGAGAGGAAAAGCTGGTACGCAAGGCCCGCGACGGTTTTATCAATGAAACATACCTGCAGCGCTGGGAAAACGGCGCAATGGTTTCCGAAACCTTCGTCAGCCGCGATACATGTCTTGCCCGTGCAGCACAGTACCGTGTAGGTCCATCTCTGAACCCATAATAACGTTTGGCCATCAAAAAAGCGCCGGAATATTCCGGCGCTTTTATCTTTACACTTCCGTTACTACAATCCCGGGAGAACCCGATGGTAATTCTGTTATGATCTTCCCTTGTTCAAAATGCACGCAACACCCTTTGGAAACTTCATGATCCCCAGCATCATTACAATAGGGATTTACGAGCAAAACTGGCGCTGAAATCTTAGAAGTCTGTTCAAGATACTCATATTTTACAGTTTTGTTCCATTCATCCGGTGCGTAATCACAATAGACAGGCCAGAGCACCAGTTTAGGCTGCAGCAGTTTCATTTCTTCCACGCGTTCATCATACCAAAAATCGCCGCACAATGCGATAGCAGTCCGTTTTCCAAGAAGATCAAAAACGAAAAATCCTTCGCCTTCACGATAATCCGGATGTGTACAGGAAGGAACTTTCCACCCGGCAGATACACGGCGGAAGTTGGCAAGCACCTTCCCATCTGTGCCGATTACAACCTGACTGCTGTACAGGCAGCTGCCTTCTTTTTCCAGATATCCAAAAGAAATGCAGATTCCGCTTTCCTTTGCCATCCTGCAAAAATACTGGATAACGGAACCGTCCAGTTCAATTGCAATCTCTCTGTCTTTTTCAATTTCCCATGTGAACGCATCAAATCCCTGCAGTGCAGTTTCTCCGAACAAAATGCATTGGGCACCTTGCTCCTTTGCAGCAGAAATGAACGACTGCATGTTAATGATATTCTCTTTGGTTTTTCCATTTTGAAAAGGTGCAGATGCCAGTGCAATTTTCATTTGTTACTCCCAGACAGAATCAATAGGTTAGGTATTCGCACTCCAGCCTGCCATTGTACAGTCTGTGCTTCTTGACGGCACGCAGTCCGAAACAGCGCTCAAAGCCGGTATGCGCTGTAACCACACTCATGCGGCTGCCAATATGACGGCCATGCAAAGCTCGCATATTCCGATAGAGTTTTTCGCACTGCTTCTTATCACTCAGGCGTTCTCCGTAAGGTGGATTTGCAATAAAGCACAGCGGCTTTTCCGTTTCCACCTGCAGTTCTTTCAAATCCTTCTGATACACCAAGATTCTGCCGCCAAGACCAGCTTGTACAATATGTTTTTTGCAAAGTTTCAATGCTTCCGGATCAATGTCGCTGCCTGAAATATCGTGAATCTTTTCAGGATCAAAACGTTCAAGCGCCTCCTGGCGGATTCTCTTAAAATCTTCCTGCGGCATGCCGGGCCAGTTTTCCATGGCAAAAGCACGCTTGATCCCCGGCGCCCTGTCGCTCTGTATCATAGCCGCTTCAATCAGCAAGGTACCCGTACCGCAGCAGGGATCATGCAGTGCCATATCCGAAAAAGGACGCCACGGCGACATGGTGACCAGCGCCGCAGCCATGGTTTCTCGCAAAGGTGCCTCTCCATTCCAGGTTCGGTATCCGCGTTTATTGAGCGCATCGCCGCTTGTATCTATCGTAATGCGTGCCATATCCTGATGAATGCTGATGTCTATCTGATACTTGGGACCATCTTCCGGACACCAGTTCATACGATAATGCTGCTTCATTGCCTCGACAATGGCTTTCTTGGTAATTGCCTGGCAATCCCTGACGCTCATCAAAGTACTGCGTGCACACTTGCCGCTTACAGGAAATGCGGCATTACGGGGCAGCATATCCCCCCACGGACATTTGCGCACTAATTGAAACAGCTCCTCGAAAGAAGTAACTTTCCCTTCACCTGCCACAATCAGCACGCGATCTGCGCACCGAAGCCACATATTGGCTTCAAAGATCTTTTTCTCGTCCGCTTCAAACCGTACGGCGCCCATTTCGCCCCGTGCATTCTCAATACCCAAACGAATCAGTTCGCGCTTTACTATGCCTTCCAAAGAAAAGGCCGCCGTTGCCACACACTGCATTCCTCATACCTCCATTCAAACCTCTTTATGATACCAGTCCTGTTTCCATTTATCAAGCGATTTTTCATGAAACCCTTTTCAAAACGCTCTTTTCCGTGTAAAATAGAGGTAGCTACAAAAAGGAGAGATGTACCCTATGAAACGTGCAATTTTGATTGTTCTGGACAGCGTAGGTGTAGGCGCCCTGCCCGACGCAAGTGTTTATAACGATGAAGGAGCCAATACCGTAGGTCACATTGCGCAGCAAACAGGCATGAGATTGCCCAATATGTGCGCACTGGGTTTTGGCAGTATTCCCAATACCTATCTGGACGCTGCGCCTCATGCAGTCGGTGCATACGGCCGTGCTGCCGAAAAGTCCAGCGGTAAGGATACCACTACCGGCCATTGGGAGATTTCCGGCATTACGCTGGAAAAGCCCTTCCCCACCTATCCCAACGGTTTCCCGCAGGAAGTAATTGATGCCTTTGAAAAGGCTATCGGCGTCAAGACCATTGGCAATTATCCCGCTTCCGGCACTGCCATTTTGGATGAGCTGGGTGAAGAACATCTGCGCACCGGTTATCCCATCGTATATACTTCTGCCGACAGTGTGTTCCAGATTGCTGCCCATGAAGATCTGTTCCCCCTGCCCAAGCTTTACGAAATGTGCGAAATTGCCCGGAACCTCCTGCAAGGCGAACATGCAGTCGGCCGCGTAATTGCCCGCCCCTTTATCGGCAAGGAAAAGGGAAAATTCACCCGCACCGGCGGCAGAAGAGACTATTCTCTGGAACCCATCCGTACTTCCATGCTGGATGTGCTTTCTCAGAACCATCTTGATGTACTGGGTGTTGGCAAAATTGAAGACATCTTTGCTCAGCGCGGTCTGACCGGCAGTAATCATGCCGCCGGAAACCCCGCCTGTGTGAAAGCCATGCTGGATTACATGGATACGGATTTCAACGGCCTTCTTTTTGTCAATCTGGTTGATTTTGACATGGTATACGGACATCGCAGAGATGTGGAAGGTTATCGCAAGGCGCTGGAAACATTCGATGCCCAGCTACCTGAAATCATGTCGAAGATGACGGAAGAAGATCTGCTCATCATCACGGCAGACCACGGCTGCGATCCTGCCCACCACGGCACCGATCATACCAGAGAATATATTCCGCTTCTTTGCTGGCATAAAGGCATGAAGAATGCCCACAATCTCGGCACCCGTGAAACCTATGCCGATATTGCCGCTACCCTGTGTGATTATTTTGGCATCCAGGAAACCTTTGGTGCCAAATCTTTCCTGAATGAACTGGAGGTATAATTATGACGTACGAACAGCATATTGAAACTGCTGTGCAGACTTTGAAAGAAGCCTGCGGCAGCGCAGAAATCGCCATTGTTCTGGGCAGTGGTTTGGGTGACTTTGGCAACGAACTGCAGAACACCACAGAGATTTCCTACGCCGAAATTCCCGGCTTCCCTTCCACTTCCGTAGCCGGACATGCCGGCAAGTTCATCTTTGGCGAACTGAGCGGAAAGCGCGTTATGCTCATGAGCGGTCGTTTCCACAGCTATGAAGGGCACAGCCAGGAAGCTGTTACCCTTCCCATCCGCGTTATGAGCCGTCTCGGCATCAAAAATCTGATTCTTACCAACGCTGCCGGCGGCGTCAACACTTCTTTTCCCGTTGGCTGTCTGATGCTGATCACAGATTTCATTAACCTGTCCGGATTGAATCCTCTGCGCGGCGCAAACCTGGATTCTTTCGGCCCCCGCTTCCCCGATATGACCAATGCCTATTCCCCTGCCCTGCGCAAACTGGCACTTGAAAGCGCAGAAGAATTGAATTTGCAGCTTCAGCAAGGCGTGTATTGCTGGATGAACGGACCCTGCTACGAAACGCCTGCCGAAATCCGTATGGTCCGCATTCTGGGCGCTGATGCGGTCGGCATGTCCACCGTTCCCGAAACCATTGTTGCCCGCCACTCCGGCATCAATGTAATGGGCATCAGCTGCATTACCAATATGGCAGCAGGCGTACTTGATCAGCCCATCAATCACGAAGAAGTGATCGAAACCGGCAAGCGCGTCCGCAACGATTTTGCCGCCCTGCTGAAAGGCGTTGTAGCAAAGCTGTAAGCGCCCCCGTTTTCTTCCATTTGCATGGTTGATAATTTCAGTGTTTTGTTGTATAATGTGATTAACATAAGTAATAATTGAAAGGAGAAATATTATGAAATTGATCGTTGCTATCGTGCAGGACGAGGATGCATCCCGTCTGGTTGCCAATCTGATGAGCGAAGGCTACGGCGTAACCAAGCTGGCTACTACCGGCGGTTTCCTGAAAGCAGGCAATACCACCCTGTTGGTCGGTGTAGATGACAGCCGTTTTGACGGTTGCCTTGCCATCATCGAAAAGGTATGCAAGAGCCGCAAGCAGATCGCTTCTTCTCCTGTCAACATGGGCGGCGCTGCCGGTATGTATGCGCCTTATCCCATTGAAGTCACCGTTGGCGGCGCTACGGTCTTTGTGTTGACTGTGGATCAGTTCGTGAAATTCTAATTCGGAGGATTTTCCTTCTTTGAACCCTCAGGTTTCTTCTGATTCTCAAATGAATGCGGAAAACGCCCTGAAAAGAGAAATGCGTTCAGGGCGTTTCTCGCATGCCCTGCTTTTGTCCGGCCAGCGCGGCATTGGCAAAAGAACACTGGCCCGTTTTCTGGCAAAAGGTCTGCTTTGCCAATCCGAAGACGAAGCGCTGCGCCCATGCGGCATCTGCCGTTCGTGCAAGCGTTACGAGAACAACACCCATTCCAACTTGTTAAAACCAAACTTGAAACCTTCCGACAAAAGCATCGGCATCGATCCAATCCGCAGCATCGTGGAAGAACTTTCCCGTCACGGGCTGGAAACAGGTGCCCGCGTCATCCTGATTGAAAACGCTGATAAGATGACGCCGCAGGCGCAGAATTGCCTGCTGAAAACACTGGAAGAAGCTTCCAACAACACACACTTCATCCTGACCGCCGATTCTGAACGCAGCATTTTGCCCACCATTCTCTCCCGCTGCCGTATTGAACGCATGCAGCCGTGGGATGATGAACGTATGACCAATGAATTGCGGAAAGTCGGCATGGACAGAAACCGTATTGACGAACTTTTGAAACTCAGCGACGGCAGCATCGGCCGTGCTCTGTCCATTCACGAAGATGCATCCTTCTGGACCGCCCGCGAAAATGTTATCAAGGCATTCTTCACAATCAGTAAACCCAGCGATATTCCGCAGCGCATCTCGCTGCTGAAAGATAAAAAGGAAGACAGCTCCCTGTATCTGGACATTTTAGAACAGACAGTAACCGGCTATCTTCACGAAAAGGCAACGCAAAATACCATGCACCTGAGCCCCTCCCCTCTTTGGGACAAGGCCCCTGTATCCGGACTCAGGAAGATTTCGGAAGCCATCCAGCAGGCGCGGCGACTACGTGCCGCCAATGTAGGCTGGCAGTCCGTTGCGGAACAGCTTATGCAGATTATTTCGGAGGAAATTGTCAAATGGCAACAGTAATTGGCGTTCGTTTCAGGAACGCAGGTAAGCTTTATTATTTCAATCCCGGCCAGTTGTGGCCTGCCGCCGGCGATGCCGTTATCGTGGAAACGGTGCATGGCGTGGCATACGGCGAAGTGGTTACCGGTGTGTGCGAAATCAGCGATGAGCTGATCACGCCCCCGCTGAAGGACGTCATTCGCATCGCCACCCCGGAAGATGCTCTTCACGAAGAAGAAAACCGCGCAAAAGAAAAAGATGCGCTGGAGATTTGCCAGAAAAAGGTGGACGAGCACAAACTGCAGATGAAGCTGGTCAGCTGCGAATACACCTTCGACAACAATAAAATTCTGTTCTATTTCGTTTCCGATAAACGCGTGGACTTCCGTTCTCTGGTTAAAGACCTGGCAAGCGTTTTCCATACACGCATTGAACTGCGTCAGATCGGCGTGCGCGATGAAGCCAAGATGCTGGGCGGTTTGGGGCTTTGCGGCCGTCCCGTCTGCTGTGCAGCTTTCCTGGGAGACTTCCAACCCGTGACCATCAAAATGGCAAAAGAACAGAATCTCTCCCTTAACCCCACCAAGATTTCCGGCGTATGCGGGAGACTCATGTGCTGCCTGCAGTACGAAGAAGAATATTACGAAACCACCCGCAAGCGTATGCCGCGCATCGGCAAGGAGGTCATCACGCCGGACGGAAACGGCACTGTGGTGGATCTCAACATCCTGAAAGAAACAGTCCGTGTGCGCATCCCCAAGGGCGACAGCACCGAGCAAAAAGACTACCCGCTTACCGATATCCAGCGTACAGGACCTCAGCAGCGCGCCGGAAAACGCGCCAATGACACCGGAAATGATGCCGGCATGTCTGCAGAAGAAACCGATATCGAAAACGATATTCCGATGGCCGTTGAAGAAATGGATACAGAGATCAATTCCGCTGTTGAAGATGAAAATCCCGCTGTTTCCAAAATGGACGAAGATGAAGCTTAATGCATACAGCAGAAGCTTGGAGAAGAATTCTCAAGGTACAGTATACCCAGCATAAACGAGCATCCGGCATATGCCGGATGCTCGTTTTCTTATCCAGTTGCACAAACGCAACGTACAAATACAGTGCGTATATTCCGCCTTCTTGAACGGTTAGGCGATCAATACTCCGAATCTTCCCCTCAAATGGAGATCATTCACTGAACCTTTTGAAAATGTTTATACGCCAGTACGCCGATTGGAAGAAAATATGCACACCACCCCAATAGGGCAATGGTTCCGCCGTTTCCAGCTTCTCCGCTCGCCATGTTTGTAAACGCGCCTGTCATCGGCATAATGAAACAGCCAATAAAGAAAACGCCGTGCACTATCATCAAGTGCTTAAGCCATTTGTCTGCTTTGGACTTTGGATCAATAGAAAGACCAATGAAAAAAGTGGAAAGAGCCATGATTCCATAACCAAGCAGATCGTAATTAAACAGCAGCCCACCACGCTGAAAGGACAGTATCCGAATGGCTTGCTCGTTCAAATTATCTAACCGGACACTCGTTGTCTGCGCAAAATATACCAACAGAATCAATACCGCATAGATCGCTGCAAAAACTACACCGATATTGGCAGGAACCCGGCGCTCCTCGCAGCTTTCATATTGAAATCCAACAGTCATCATAATATACCCCAAAGGTAAAAACATACACACGAAGTATGAGCCGAACGGAAAATCAACAATCATACATACAGCAAATAGAAAGACTGTGATTGTGACAATTACAGCACCGATTTGGGGAATTGTTCTATTCATTATTTCACTCCCTATATTCCAGTTTGCTGCTTTGATTCTATCACAGTCATATAAAAACAGCAAGCCGTACCCTTTTCACGGATTGCTGATGTTTTCTCTGCCTTATCTACCGCAAACGCACTGAATTCTCGATGCAATACAAAGCATAATTCTATCCTTTTTTCAGTCATTCTGCATCTGCCGCTTTTGGGTTTACCACACTTTTTCCAATGTAACATTCCTGAAATAGTACATTACGATCTCTTCAGCAGATTTACCTTCTTCAGCCATTGCATAGGCTCCCCATTGCGGCATGCCAACGCCGTGCCCGTATCCTTTTCCGCGCATCAAAACCTGGCTATTTTCAATACGCAAATTTGTAAGAAGCGTAGAGCGCATCTTGGTGGAGCCAAGCGCAATTCTCAATTTTGCCGCATTCACATCCTGATCATTAATGACAACGGTTTCCGCCCTACCGCTTTCGCCCGTATCCCCTACTTCAATGCTCTCCACAGTTTGAATCTGTACGCCGCTTTCTCTTGCAGCATGAACAACTTCATCCAATGTAAAATAGGCTTCCCATTCCCTGGCTTCCGGCGGTGCTTTGTCACTGTCAAGTCCTTTTACCACCTGTGTATAATCCGGCTCTTCCTCGTCATAGCCTAAGCCTTCCCTTGCCAGCGCCGTAACTCCGCCCGAATGCGCATGAAACCAGGCGTATGGCAGCGCTCCGTGATTGGACAGTACCATTCCTTCCGTTTCCTGCACTGCACGTTTGATTCTGTCGTTAATCCCAGTAGCATCATAAGCCTGTGCTTCTTCTATGCTTGTCGAGATATCTGCGTTTTCATACTGGCTTTCCTTTTCAGAACAGAACTTAAGTACAAAGGTTCTTGCCAGAATTGCCTGCGCTTTCAACGCCTCCAATGGCCAATCATTTTTCATTTCCCCTGCCAATACACCCTGCACATAGGTTTCAATATCCATTTCCTCCAGTGTTTCCTCATCCACCTGATAGACGGAAAGAAGAGGAATTCCCTTCTCATTCTTTTTGAGTTTGTCAGGAAGCAGGATTTCCTCCCGTCTCGCAGGCTCATCTGGCTTTTCCGAAATCTCGCCTTGTTGTTCGGATACCGCACAGGAGCTAAGCAGCAGTACAGACGCCATTAACAAAATCAAACTGATCTTTTTCATCACAAAAAACCTCCGCACAGCTTATTCTGCCCCAAGGCATTGTTTCCATGCGGAGATTTTCTTTTGAAATTTTAACTGCGCTGCGGCAAAAGATCCAGCACTGCCAGCGCCTGAGCCACAGTGTCCACACCGTGAGCAGTTACCCCTTCGGGTACCTTGATGCGGCTCAAGCTGTCTTTGGGACATAGGATATGGGTAAATCCAAGCCGCTGACATTCTGCTATTCGCCGATCCAATCTTGAAATAGCACGCACTTCTCCGGCAAGCCCCACTTCGCCCATCACAGCCCAATCCGCCGGTACAGACTGATCCTTATAAGAAGACGCCACGGCAGCGCATACAGCCAGGTCGGCAGCCGGTTCACTCAGCGACATCCCTCCAGCCACATTGATGTACACATCCCGGTTATACATCTTCATACCGGCACGCTTTTCCATGACCGCCAACAGCAGCATCACCCGCGCATTATCCATGCCGTTCACCGTACGGCGGGGAACGGCATAAAAGGACTGTGCCACCAGTGCCTGAATATCTACCAGCATAGGACGCGAACCTTCCAGCCCGCACAATACACAAGAGCCGCTTGCACCTTTTGCACGCTGAGAAAGCAAGGTTTCAGAAGCATTCTCTACCGGCTTCATCCCGTCACCCGTCATTTCAAACACACCCAGTTCATTCACTGAGCCGAAACGGTTTTTAACCGCACGCACCAGACGGTACTCATGCTGATGATCGCCTTCAAAGTACAATACCACGTCTACCATATGTTCCAGCACGCGGGGACCGGCAATTGCGCCTTCCTTGGTAACATGGCCTACCAGGAAAATACCGCAACCATTTTCCTTTGCATAGCGCATCAGCAAAGCAGCGCTTTCGCGCACCTGGCTGACACTGCCGGGAGCGCTTGCCATTTCAGGGCGGTACACCGTTTGAATCGAGTCAATAACGCAGTAATCGGGCTTAATCTCGTTCATCCGGCTTTCAATGGCATCCATGGCATTTTCTGTAAGCACCAGCAAATCCGTCTGATCCGCACCAAGACGCTGTGCACGAAGTTTGATCTGTCTGGCGCTTTCTTCACCGCTGACATAAAGAATGCGTTTCCCTTTGCGAGAAAGCGCTGCACAGACCTGCAAAAGCAATGTAGACTTACCAATACCAGGTTCGCCGCCGATCAGCATCAGTGCGCCTTCCACAATGCCGCCGCCAAGAACACGGTCCAGTTCAGTAATGGTAGTGGATTCATAAGTTTGAGCGCCGGCTTCAATTTCCTGAATTCTTACTGCAGTGCCACCCCGCCCGCCGCGCTGTTTCAACGGCTTTGCTGCAATTTCGGGTGCCTGCTGCACCATTTCCTGCATGGTATTCCATGCGCCGCACTCCGGACATTTTCCCATCCATCTGGCACTTTCGTAACCGCACGCAGAACACGAAAATACAGTTTTATTTTTCGCCATATTCCTTGACCTCCGGCGTCATCATACATGATCTATTTCCTATATCCGTTTCGCCATGCAGACGTAAATTCCTTTATTTCATCGCATTTTCCATTGCCTATCATGTAAAAATCAGGTATAATATTTTGTACTTCACACTTAAAGAAAGAAAGGAAACGAGATGAGCAGACGTTACCATGATTCCCTCTTTTCTACCGCCCGTCAAAGAGGTGTGTGCTTTGGATTTTTTTTCATTATCATCTTGATTCTTTTTGCCCTTCTGATGGTTTACAACCTGTTCCTCAACACTCATCCAATTTTGCTTCGTCAATCCGTCACGGTGAATGATCTTCCTTCTTCTCTTGAAGGTTTTAAGATTCTGCACATCAGCGACCTTGGCGATAAGCAGTTCGGCTCCATGCAGGAGCAGCTGCTTTCCCTCATTGAAAAAGAAACTTACCACGCAGTCTGCATTACCGGTGATATAACCGATAAGGGCGGTCATCCAAAGGCACTGGTGCGTCTTCTCAGCGGTATGAAAAAGAATATTCCGGTTTTCTTTATTGCAGGCGACGAAGACCCGCAGCCCTTAGCGCAAAATCCGGAAGATGATGCATTCACGCTATCAACGTATATACAAACCTTGCAGCAGGCAGGAGCTGTATATCTGGATGCTCCGGTTGCGGTAGAGCATAACGGCGGCACCGTCTGGTTTGCGCCCGAAAATCTGTATACGCTGGATGTTGAAAGCTCCAAAGCTGCCGCTGAAAAACGCGTGACTGAATTGCTGAGCATCGATAGAACGGAAACCGAACAGCTGCACCTCCAATCTTCTCTGTACACGCTTGACCGTTTCCGCCGTCTGGAAGAAGCTCAAAAAACCATGGACAACCGGGATATCTACATTGCCCTGACCCATGTGCCGCTCTCCTACACTGCCATGCGCAATCTGCACGACAGTTATTCGGACGGACAGTCCATTTATATCGACGGTGTTTCTCTCGTACTGGCAGGGCATTACAATGCCGGTCAGTGGCGTGTGCCGTCCCGCGGCGCTTTGTATGTCCCTCAAACGCTCTCTTTGCAATCCGCCGGCTTTTTCCCGGACGACAAAGGTCTGGTTGGTATTCAGAGTATGATGGGCATCACCCAGTACATCAGCCCCGGCCTCAATACTTCCCGCATTTATCCTTTCCCCCTCTCTTTGGGAAGATTTTTGAACCGTCCTGCTATCACACTAATTACCCTGACCTCCAAGCTGACTGCCTATTAATCCTCAAGACTTTTGATATTATACCAGAAAGAAGTGTTCTCCATGTCCTCAACGGATCTGATCAATCGCGAACTGAGCTGGCTGCAGTTTAATGACCGCGTGCTTTCCGAAGCCGTCAATCCGGATAATCCCCTTCTGGAACGCGGAAAGTTCCTGTCCATTACCACCAGCAATCTGGATGAGTTTTTTATGGTGCGTGTAGGTTCTTTGGTACATGCCATTGAATCCGGCGTAGAAAAAGAAGACGCATCCGGCATGACGCCAAAGGAACAGCTGCAGGCCATTTGGGAAGAAGTGCGCGCACAGGTAGACCGCCAATACCGTATTCTTCGCCACGAATATCTGCCCGAATTGGCCCAGGAAGGCATTCATTTTCTCAAGCCTTCTTTGCTCCATCAGGACCAGAAAGACGAGCTGAGCGCTTATTATGACCGGGAGATTCAACCGCTTTTGACTCCCCGTGCCATTGATGATCGCCGCCCCTTCCCGCTGCTTGCTCCCAAGGCGCTTCATCTGGCTGTTTTACTGCCTGCTCAATCCCGCAACGGATCTCAGCGTTTCGCTTTGGTCAGCGTTCCTGCCACGCTGCCCCGCTATATCACACTTTCTTCCGGCGTCGGCAAAGTACGCGGCGTACTGCTGGAGGATGTTATCAGCATGTTCGTCTCCCGCCTTTTTGGCGGTACCAAGCCTTTAGCCTGCGTTCCTTTCCGTATCACCCGTAATGCTGATTTCTATTACAACGACAGCAACGCTACCATGCTGATTACCGAAATGCGGAAAAATCTCAAACGCCGCAGATGGGGTAAAGTTGTGCGTCTGGAAATTCCGGACCATGCCGATGTCCGCATTTTGGTGAAACTCAAAAAGTATCTGGGCGTTACGGATAATGACATTCTTACTGTGCACGGCCCACTGAATCTGAACTATTTCATGAAGCAGATTGCATCCTTGCCGGATTTTGATCATCTGCGCTTCAAGCCTTTCGAGGCACGTACAGATGCACGTTTTACGGAAAACAGTTCCATTTTCGATTCGATCCGCGCCGGCGATATTTTCCTGCATCATCCCTACGACAGCTTTGATCCTGTAGTACGCTTTGTCTGCGAAGCGGCGGATGATCCCAACGTCATGGCCATCAAACAGACATTGTACCGCGTCAGCGGCAAAAGTCCCATCGTCGCCGCCCTTTCACGCGCTGCTCAGCAAGGCAAGCAGGTCACCGTGCTGATTGAAGTCCGTGCCCGTTTCGATGAAGAAAACAACATCAACTGGTGCCAGGAACTTGAAAAGGCCGGCTGCCACGTGTTTTACGGCGTGGCAAAGCTGAAAACCCACAGCAAAATCACGCTGGTGGTACGCAAAGAAGATGATGGTCTCAAGCGTTATGTCCATCTTGCCACCGGTAACTATAATGATGTAACCGCCCGCCTGTACACCGACATGGGGCTTTTCACCTGCGATGATGTAATCGGCCATGATGCAGGCACCTTCTTCAATACTGTCACCGGATACAGCGAAACCTCCCCGATGGAAAAACTGATTTCCGCCCCCAATCACCTGCGCAAAACCTTCAAGCAGCTGATCAAGCAGGAAATCAAAAACGCCGAAAACGGTCTTCCCGCCGCCATTACCGCCAAAATGAATTCTCTTTGCGATCCCAAACTGGCAAAGCTTCTGTACAAGGCCGCCGATGCCGGTGTAAGCATTCATCTGATCGTACGGGGTATTTGTACCCTCAAAAAAGGAAAATACGAAAATCTCCATATCCGTTCCATCGTTGGCCGTTTTCTGGAGCATGCCCGCGTTTTCATTTTTGAAAATGCAGGCGATCCTAAAGTATTCCTGGCTTCTGCAGACTGGATGCCCCGAAACCTGGATAAGCGTGTGGAATTGATGTTCCCCATCGAAGATGACGCTATCAAGGGGCGCATTCTGTCTACGCTGCAGGATGAACTGCAGGATAATGCCAAGGCATGGGAAATGAAAAAGAGCGGAAAATACCGCCGTGTTGATCGCGGAGATGTGCTGATCAACGCGCAGGAATTGCGTATTCTCTCCCCTGCCGACAGCGAAATCGAACTGATCACCCCCGAAAGTATTGACAAATCCGCCGAAGAGGACATATAATATTCTATGGTTGTGAATGGGAAAAACGTTCAAAAGCCCCTGTGTAAGAGAGCATGCGTCACCGGCTGCAAGCGCAAGCCTCAGGGTTGAACAGTGCGCCCAGGAGCCGTACGGAGGAACAGAGCATTCCCCTCTCAGTATTCCGTACCGTATGCCGCGTTAAGGCAAATTTCTTCGCATTTTAGAGTGGAAGAACAGAAACGTGATCAACGTGCTGTCTCTGAATGAGGCTGCACGTTTTTATTTTGACCGCTTTTGCGGCAAAGGATGGATGCAGTATGTTTTCCCATATGTCGGAGGATATTCATACTGTACAAAAGCGCGATGTTGCCCTGCGCCACCCCTTGGAAGCGCTGCTGTGTTATCCCGGCATGCGTGCCGTACGCCGCCACAGACGCGCACATTCCCTGTACACACGCGGACATTATCTCCGGGCACGCCTCATCAGCAACCGCACCAGAAAGCAAACATTGGTCGATATTCACCCCGGCGCTCAATTGGGAGAAGCCCTGTTTATCGATCACGGCTGCGGCATTGTGATTGGTGAAACTGCAATAGTAGGTGATCATGTCACCATCTACCACGGTGTCACATTAGGTGCAACGGGTACAACGCTGCCGGATGCAGGGCATAAACGCCATCCCACCATTGAAGATCATGTTCTGCTGGGTGCAGGCGCCAAGATTTTAGGCAACATTTGCATCGGCCATCATGCCAAAATAGGCGCTGGCGCCGTCGTACTGCACGATGTGCCGCCTTACGCAACCGCAGTGGGTAATCCAGCCCGGATCATTTTAAAACAAACTACCGGAAAAACCGGAATTCAGGAGGTACCACCATGCTGATTTACAACAGCCAGACTCGCAGAAAAGAAGAATTTGTCCCAATCACCCCCGGTAAGGTGAAGATGTACGTATGCGGCCCCACGGTGTACAATTACTTCCACGTAGGTAACGCCCGTCCTTTCATTGTCTTTGACGTGCTGCGCCGCTATTTCACCTATATCGGCTATGACGTCACCTTCGTGCAGAATTTCACCGACATCGATGATAAGATGATCAAGCGCGCCAACGAAGAAGGCATTACCGTCAAGGAGCTGGGCGACAGATTCATTGAAGAATATTTCAAGGACGCATCTGCTTTGGGTATCCGTCCTGCCACCGTGCATCCCCGCGCCACCGAACATATCGGCGATATCATCAAACTGGTCAAAACCCTTCAGCAGAAGGGCTTTGCCTACGAGGTCAACGGCGACGTATACTTTGACACCCAGAAGGACGAACACTACGGCAAGCTGTCCGGCCAGAATCTGGAAGATTTGGAAGCAGGCGCCCGCATCAGCGTGGATGATGTAAAGCGCAATCCTGCCGACTTTGCTCTCTGGAAAGCCGAGAAGCCCGGCGAACCTTCCTGGAATTCCCCCTGGGGTAAGGGCCGTCCCGGCTGGCACATTGAATGCAGCGCCATGAGCCGCAAATATCTGGGCGATACCTTTGACATTCACGCCGGCGGTAAAGACCTGCTCTTCCCCCACCACGAAAACGAAGTGGCGCAGAGCGAATGCGCTACGGGCTGCACTTTTGCCAATTACTGGATGCACAACGGCTTCATCAACATCGACAATGAAAAAATGAGCAAGTCCGCCGGTAACTTCTTCACCGTACGCGATATCCTCCAGCAGTACGAAGCCGAAGACATCCGTATGTTCATGTTGTCCGCCCATTATCGCAGCCCCGTGAACTTCAGCAAAGACATGATGAGCCAGGCCCATGCGTCTCTTCAGCGCCTGTACACCGCTCGCGACAACATGTATTATCTGATGAATCACGCGGATGAAAAGGCACTTTCCGAAGCGGAAAACGCTCTCCTGGCCAAGGTGGAAGAATCCCGTCAGCGCTTTATCTCTGCCATGGATGACGACATGAATACCGCCGACGCCATGGGCGCGCTGTTTGAAATCGTGAAGGAGGCCAACATCACACTCAACGACAAGAGCAGCAGGCAGGCAATCGCCGGCACACTGGATACTCTGTCCGCTCTTGCCGACGTTATGGGACTCCTCACCCGCAAACCTCCGGAAGAAGCACTGCCCGAAGAAGTCCAAGCACTTGTGGATGCACGCGCCGATGCCCGAAAGAGCAAAAACTGGGCACTGAGCGATCAGTTGCGCGATCAGTTGAAAGAACTGGGCTACTCCGTAGAAGATACCGCAAAAGGCCAGAAAGTTCAGAGACTGACCAAATAAAGATTAATTACTTGCACAGGCAGATCATAGTGGTCTGCCTGTGTTTTTTGTCATATTCTTTCCTGAAAGGATGTGACATATGAATCTTCTTGATTGTATCGGCAATACGCCTTATATTCCCCTGAAACGATTATCCGCTTACTTTGGACTTTCCGGATGTATTTATGCAAAGCTTGAAATGCAAAATCCCTTTGGTTCCATTAAAGACCGTGCTGCATATGAAATGGTAAAAGCCGCCGAAATTCATCACTCCTTCAATCCCGATTCCATATTGTTGGAAGCCACATCAGGCAACATGGGTATTGCTCTGAGCGGCATTGCGGCATTAAAAGGCTATCATTCATCCATTATTATGCCGGAAAACATGCCAAAGCCGCGCCAAAGAATCATTTCTGCTTTTGGAAGCCAACTGTTGCTTACGCCTGACACCGAAGGAATGTCCGGCGCAAGAAACATGGCCGAAAAACTTGTCCGCTCAGATTCCCGATTTTTCTATATGGATCAATTCAAAAACCCTTCCAACGTACTGGCCCATGAACTTTATACCGGCCCGGAATTGCTGAAGAACAGCGAAGGCAAAATGGACTGTCTTGTTTTGGGCGTCGGAACAGGCGCCACATTAACCGGATGTGCCCGTTATCTGAAACAGAATATTCCTTCTCTGAAAGTCATGGCCGTCGAGCCTGCCGCTTCTTCCGTTCTGCAAGGACAAACGCACGGCTCACACACGATATTCGGAATCGGTGCCGGTTTTTTCCCGCCTTTGCTGGACCTTTCGCTGATTGATCAAGTAGTATCCGTTTACGACGAAGATGCTTATGAAACACGAGAATTGCTTTCCAAGCTTGAAGGAATCAATGCAGGGCCATCTTCCGGTGCTGCACTGCATGCAGCCTTTCAAGCAGCACAATCTAATGCAGCAAAATTTGATCATATCACTGTTATCCTGGCAGATTCTGGCGAACGCTATTGACTATAAAAAAACAAGACCGCCATGCGGCGGTCTTTATTTTTTCGATCTTAATATGTGCCATATGTCATTTCCTACAAAGCCACATTTGCGGTACAGTTTCTCAGGGGATGATGGATTATTCATCTGTCCGGATACCGTAGCAAACTTGGCCATCGTTTTCATACGAAGCAGCAATTCATTCACAAGCAATTGTCCGATCTTTTTTCCCCTGTATTCCGGCAGCACTTGAATCCATTCGATGATGCCTTCCTGCATCTGACTGTCAAAATCCGCCATCCCGCAGCCAACGATCTTTCCGCTTGTGCAATTGAACGGCTTTGATCCACAACGCAGGTTGATATACCTCAGTTTTTGTATATCCCCTGATTTGTTCACACGTAACCGATATGTTCGCATAGGAATCATTGATGATCCTTACGATACATGGAATATCCGATACAGTTGCAGTTTCTGCCCTGTAATCATCAAGATCAGTTGCTTCAACCTTTTCCAGTGTATGATATAGCCTGAAATAAGGCTCATCCGTATAATCTCGCAGCCATACCTCCGAAAATTCGCGTTCATGCAGGATCTTCATATCGGCAGGCAGGGTTATGCTTTTGTGTTTCCAATACGGTATGGATAATGTACCGCACGGGTCCGCTTGGTAAGCCTTCAATAATGACATATTTCCCCCATTATTATACTTTTTCATATAATATCAATCACGGCAGCAAATACACTGCCGTGATTGATACATCTATTCACATTTTGCCGCACGATTGCTTATTTCAGCAAACGAATCACATTCCAGGATGCAGCAGGCAGAACGATTTTTTCACCAGACCCAAGCTCTTTGGGCATTCCGGGCTTTACATTATCGGGATTTTCTTCCGTATTGACTGCATTCATGTCGTCATGGTGCATCACAGTCTGTTCAATTGTCTTATAATCGCCGAAAGCACGCAGGTCAATATTCAGTTCCGCATCATCCTTCAAATCACGGTTGACAGCAAAGATGGTGATTCCGTCATCATCATGAAGTACGGCAGCGGCTTCTACCACAGGCACGTCTTTATAGTGGGGCGTATCCATGGTATCGCACACCACTTTGGTTTTCAGACTAGTACCGCGGCCGAAGGTGCTCGCCTGCATCATGGGATAATAAGTAGCCTGCGCCCACGCACCGCCGCCCTTACGAGACATGATGGGAGCAATCACATTGACCAGCTGCGCCATACAGGCAATCTTCACACGATCGGCATTATTCAGAATGGTGATCAGCGTCAGCCCCACCAGCAGGGCATCTTCAAAGTTATAAACATCTTCCAGGAGCGGCAAGGCTCTTCCCCAGGGCTTTGTTTTGTAGATTTCCTGATCCTGCTCATTGGAATGGTACCACACATTCCATTCATCCAGAGAAAGATGGACCTTCTTTTTGCTGTGTTTTTTTGCCTGTACGGCATCACAGATCGCAGCAACACCTTTCAGGAACTTATCCATGTCCAGAGAGTTTGCCAGATGATCGGCCGTATTGCGGTGAGGATTATTGTAGTACATATGCAGCGATACATAGTCCACGTCATCGTAGCATTCGCTGAGCACCTTATATTCCCATTCCCCAAAGGTGGGCATTCCAATACCGGAAGAACCGCAGACAACCACTTCAATGGAGGGATCCACCCACTTCATCATTTTTGCAGCTTCATGTGCTACACGGCCGTATTCATCCGCCGTTTTGGCACACATCTGCCAGGGGCCGTCCATTTCATTGCCCAGACACCAAAGTTTGATGCCTAAAGGCTCTTCAGAACCGTTTTTTCGGCGCATATCGCTGTAAAAAGTGCCACCTTCATGGTTGGCATATTCCACCACGTTTCGTGCAGCATCCGGTCCGCGGGTACCAAGATTTACCGCATACATCACGCTGCTGTCCGCCTGCTTCGTCCATTCACAAAACTCATGAAGACCTACTTCGTTGGTTTCCGTAGTCTTCCATGCCAAATCCATGCGGGCAGGACGTTCATTTACAGGCCCCACAGAATCTTCCCAGTTAAAACCGGATACAAAGTTGCCGCCCGGATAGCGAATGACCGGCACCTTCATATCTTTCACCAGTTTCAGAACGTCTTTTCGGAAACCTTTTTCATCCGCTTCTGGATGTCGGGGTTCATAAATACCGTCATAAACGGCACGGCCCAGATGCTCAATAAAAGACCCGTATACGCGTTCATCGATTTTACCAACCACATAGTCTTTATCCAGAATCAATTTCACCTGCTTCATACAGCACCTCAGATTCAGTTGTTTTGTGTTACATATTCGACGCTTTCTGCTCCTTTCCTGCACAGAAAAAGGCCTTGTGTTTCCACAAGGCCTGATTTTCGTCAGGTAATAAATTACTTGGCGCGGTTGGTGTAATGGGTATGCAGCAGGTGATGCGCCTTTTCGCTGCCGGGATTGCCCAGATATTCATCATAGATTTTCTTGATATCGGGGTTCTCATGAGACTTGCGAATGGTCTTGGCTTCATCTTCAGCATACAGACCGGCAGCACGGGCCACACGGGGATCCACATCCATACGCTTGGAAGCAGACACGATGGGCTGACCGCCGCCGTTGACGCAGCCGCCGGGGCAAGCCATAACTTCCACAAAGGCATAGCTGGCGTCGCCGTTCTTGATGCGGGTGATCAGTTCCTTGGCAGCACCGGTGGAGTTGGCAATAGCCACCTTCAGGTTTACACCGCCCAGGGTAACTTCGGCTTCCTTGATGCCTTCGATGCCGCGCAGAGCCTTATATTCCACGTTTTCAACGCTGCGGCCTTCCAGCACGTCAGCAGCAGTACGCAGAGCAGCTTCCATAACGCCGCCGGTGGCGCCGAAGATGGGAGCAGCACCGGTGGATTCGGCCACCAGTTCATCGAACACTTCTTCATCAGGCAGCTGAGCAAACTGGATACCGGCAGACTTGATCATGCGGGCCAGTTCGCGGGTGGTGATGGAGATATCCACAGTACGCAGGCCGCCCAGTTCCATTTCGGGACGGGAGGTTTCGAACTTCTTGGAAGTACAGGGCATAACGGCCACGGTCACGATCTTGGAGGGATCCACGCCGGCCTTTTCAGCCCAGTAAGTCTTGATGATGGCGCCTTCCATCTGCATGGGAGACTTACAGCTGGACAAGTTGGGCAGCAGTTCGGGGAAGTTGTGTTCGCAGTACTTGATCCATCCGGGAGAGCAGGAAGTGAACATAGGCAGGGGGCCGTTGTTCTTGATACGTTCCAGCAGTTCGTTAGCTTCTTCCATGATGGTCAGGTCAGCAGCGAAGTCGGTATCAAAGATCTTATCGAAGCCCAGGCGCTTGAGAGCCTGAGTCATCTTGCCGGTCACACGGGTGCCGATGGGCATACCGAATTCTTCACCCAGAGCAACACGCACAGCGGGAGCGGGCTGCACAACCACGATCTTCTCAGGATCGGAAATGGCGTCCCAAACCTTCTGAGTGTCGTCCTTTTCGATCAGAGCGCCCACGGGGCAGGCGTTGATGCACTGGCCGCAGTACACGCAGTTGGTGTCCACGATGGACTTATTGAAAGAGGGAGCAATCTGGGTCTTAAAGCCACGGTCCACAGCACCGATAGCGCCAATTTTCTGCACATTGCGGCACACAGCCAGACAGCGGCGGCACAGAATGCACTTGTTGGGATCGCGTACCAGAGAGGGAGAAAGCTGGTCCATGGGATAGTTGATGTTAGCACCTTCAAAACGGGTTTCTTCCACGCCCAGATCCTTGGCCAGCTTCTGCAGTTCGCAGTTGTGGCTGCGCACGCAGCTCAGGCACTTGCGTTCGTGGTTGCTCAGGATCAGTTCCAGCACGGCCTTGCGGGCATTACGCACAGCAGGGGTGTTGGTCTTGACAACCATACCTTCGGAAACGGGCATCACGCAGGCAGCAGCCAGAGCGCGGGCACCCACGTCCACAACGCACATACGGCAAGCGCCGATTTCGTTGATGTCCTTGAGGTAGCAAAGGGTGGGAATATGAACATTTGCCTGGCGGGCAGCTTCCAGAACGGTAGTACCGGCGGGTACGCTGACCTTGACGCCATCAATCGTAACATTAAGCATTGCCATGTCAAATACACTCCTTCCGGTAATATCAGCCCTTGGAAATGGCGCCGAACTTGCACTTTTCCATGCAAGCGCCGCACTTGAGGCACTTGGAGTTGTCGATCACGTGGGGCTCGCGAACCTTACCGCTGATGCAGTTGGCGGGGCACTGACGTGCGCACAGGGTACAGCCCTTACACTTATCGGGATCGATCTTGTAGTTCAGCAGGGCCTTGCACTGGCCGGCGGGGCAGCGCTTTTCATAGATGTGCGCTTCGTATTCGTGACGGTAGTACTTCAGGGTAGACAGCACGGGGTTGGGAGCAGTCTGGCCCAGGCCGCACAGAGCGGTAGCCTTGATGGTTTCGGCCAGGGTCTCCAGCTTTTCAATGTCGCCGTCTTCACCTTTGCCTTCTACGATACGTTCCAGAATTTCCAGCATACGCTTGGTGCCGATACGGCAGGGAGCGCACTTACCGCAGCTCTCGTCCACGGTGAAATCCAGGAAGAAGCGGGCGATGTCAACCATGCAGTTGTCTTCGTCCATAACGATCATACCGCCGGAACCCATCATGGAACCGATAGCCAGCAGGTTGTCGTAGTCGATTTCGATATCCAGTTCGCTGGCAGGGATGCAGCCGCCGGAAGGGCCGCCGGTCTGAGCAGCCTTGAACTTCTTGCCGTTGGGGCAGCCGCCGCCGATATCATAGATAACTTCGCGCAGCGTGGTACCCATGGGAACTTCCACAAGACCGGTGTTGTTGATCTTGCCGCCCAGAGCGAACACCTTGGTGCCCTTGGACTTTTCGGTACCCATAGAGGCAAACCATTCCCAGCCCTTGTTGATGATCTGGGGCACGTTGGCATAGGTTTCAACGTTGTTCAGAATGGTGGGCTGACCAAACAGACCCTTGACAGCGGGGAACGGAGGACGGGGACGGGGTTCGCCGCGCTTGCCTTCAATAGAAGTCATCAGAGCGGTTTCTTCGCCGCACACGAAAGCGCCGGCGCCCAGACGCACATCCAGGTCGAAGCTAAAGTCGGTGCCGAAGATGTTCTTGCCCAGCAGACCATATTCACGGGCCTGCTTGATAGCAATCTGCATACGCTTAACAGCAATGGGATATTCGGCACGGCAGTAGATATAACCCTGATCGGCACCGATAGCATAGCCGGCAATGGCCATAGCTTCGATCACGGCATGGGGATCGCCTTCCAGAACGGAACGGTCCATGAAAGCACCGGGATCGCCTTCGTCAGCGTTACAGCAAACGTACTTCTTTTCAGACTGGGAGTTATAAGCAAACTTCCACTTGAGACCGGTGGGGAAACCGGCGCCGCCGCGGCCGCGCAGACCGGACTTAAGGATCACGTCAATAACGTCTTCACGAGTCATTTCGGTGAGGCACTTGCCCAGAGCCTGATAACCGTCAAAAGCGATGTATTCGTCAATGTTTTCGGGGTCGATGACGCCGCAGTTGCGCAGAGCAACGCGCTTCTGCTTTTTGTAGAAGTCCACCTTGTCCAGAGACTTGATGGTGTTATCTTCCTTCACAGCGCCCTTGTAGAGCAGATCCTTCACAATACGGCCCTTGATCAGGTGTTCTTCCACGATGCGTTCCACATCTTCCACCTTCACGTGAGCGTAGAAAGAGCCTTCGGGGTACACGATGCAGACAGGGCCGGCTTCGCACAGACCGAAGCAACCGGTGCGGACGACCTTGACTTCCTTATCGATGCCCTTGGCGGTCAGCTGTTTTTCAAACTCGGCGATGACAGCCGCGGAGTTGGAAGAAGTACAGCCGGTACCGCCGCAGACCATCACATGAGAACGAATCAAATCCATGTTGATTTCCTCCTAAATTTACCTGCGTATAAAGTATGCTGCCAATCAGCCCTGAGCGCCGATGGTGTATTCATCCACGGGACGGCCGTTCACGATATGGTCGTTGACCACGCGGGCAACCTTTTCGGGGGTCATGTGGATGTAGGTAACCTTTTCCTGGTCCTTCACATAGACTTCAACAATGGGCTCCAGACGGCACATACCGATGCAGCCGGTCTGAGCTACAGTCACATTATCCAGGCCGCGGCGCTTGAGTTCTTCCACGAACTCCAGCATTACGGGGCGGGCACCAGCAGCGATACCGCAGGTAGCCATACCGACCACAACGCGAGTGTCAATGTTATCATCCTTGCGCATGTTGACCTGTTCCAGCATGCGATTGCGGATGGCCTGAAGTTCTGCCAAAGATTTCATAAAACTATCCCTCCGTGCAGTTCTTTGATTTCCTGATACATGCAATCCTTGATCCAGGCGGAAATTTCCATATGATTGAGCGGAAGCGGATCCACCGCAGCACGGATCTCCCGTGTGTCGAAGGTAAACACCTTTCCGTCAAAATCGTACTGGAAGAGAAAATCCGTATCCGGATTCATTACCACTAAGCTGAACCACGCACCGGCCACATCCCCCATAGGAGGACGGTCAATATGGTCAGATCCGAAGGACGCGGTAACGCAGGTGCCCTTCCCTACCTGAGATTCAATTTTCATCTCTCCCCCAGTCATCATGGCAGTTTGCTGCAAAAGCGGCAAGCCAAGACCTACCTTGCGGGTTTTACGGGTAGTTGTAAAGGGTTCGGTTACGCTTTTGACCATCTCGGCACTCATGCCGCAGCCGTTATCCCGGAAAGTCAGCGTGATCAGGTTATCCTGTTGACTCACTTTCACATTCACTTCCGTGAGACTGGCACCGGCTGAAATAGAATTCTGGGCAATATCCATGATATTGTCCGCAAGTTCACGCATCATGGCATATACCTACGCCTTAGCGGCGGTACTTTTCAATAATCGCGGGAATCTGGTCAGGAGTCAGACGGCCGTATACGTCGTCGTTCACCATAATGACGGGGGCCAGACCGCAGGCGCCCAGGCAGCGGGTAGCGTTCAGAGTGAACAGCCCATCCGCAGTGGTACGTCCGGCAGGAATTTCAAGCACTTCTTCCAGCTTGTCCAGCACCAGCTGAGAACCCTTTACATAGCAGGCGGTACCCATGCATACGCTGATGATATACTTGCCCTTGGGCTCCAGGTTAAACTGAGCATAGAAAGTGGCTACGCCGTAGATATCGCTTACAGGAATATCCAGTTCCTTAGCGATGTAGTTCTGGACATCTTCGGGCAGATAGCCGAAAATATCCTGTGCGCGCTGCATGATGGGCATCAGCGCGCCGGGCTCATTTTTGAGCTCGTCGATGACGTTTTGTAGAGCTTCGTACTTTTCTTTGTTTTCCAAAGACATGACGATTCGACCCCCTTGTGTAGTATGTTGCTATGCTAAAATCACGTTATGCCATTGGCGTTCCGTGAGATTTGCCAATCTTTTTCCGTTCATTTTATCCCGCAAATGGCATCCAGCAGTGCGCCAATGCTTTTTTCACGGGCTTCCAGAAAAAATTCTCTTTCCAGAATGTTTTCAAGATAGTGCGCATCGGAAGAACGGAGAATCCGATATGCGCTCAAATCCATGTCCGGCTGTTGAGGCTTTGTTGAAACTTCCAGTGCATCGTATTTCGCGCCGGAAGGCAAAAACCCCAGTGCATTCAGAACACCGTTGTTTCCGCGGTTTATATGCGCCGGTACACAGATGCCTCCGTGCAGGTGAATCTGTTTTTCACATTCTTCAAAGCTCAGATCCAGTGCACTGATCAGCAGTTTTTCTTCCTGGGCAATCTCTTCGTCCTGCCCGTTCATTACCTGCTGCTGTCCAAAATATTCAGGACGATTTTTAATATCCGGCAAATGTTCATAGATATATTTGCCAAATGCCCTACAGCTTTCCACATCCGGAAAATAGCACAGCATATGCGCTTCTTCCCGTGTCGTCAGTTCCATACCGGGCAGCAGCAAAACTCCCATCATATCCGCCGCTTCCTGAATAGCAGGCAGGTTTTCAGCAGTGTTATGATCGCACACCGCAATAGCATCCAACTGCTTGATGTACGCCATTCCCACAATGTTATTGGGCGTCATCAGTGCATCGCCGCAGGGCGACAGGCAGGAATGGATGTGCAAATCGCAGTAAATCTTCATCCCTTTTTCGCAGCAGGCACGCCGTTTTCATGCATCAGTGCGACCAGTTCAAACGCAGTCAGTTCACTGGACAGCATGATAATGTCTTCCTGCGCAGCCTTGTTTACAATCATTTCATCCACAGGAAGACCTTCCGGAATGACCACACAGGCAAAATCCATGAGAGATGCCACAGCAATGACATTCATATGTGCCTGAACAGTAATCCATGCCATATCCTGCTGGCCCTTTCCCATTACATGGCTGAGCAGGTCACATGTATAGCCGCAGGCAATTTCCCGGTCCTCATATTCTCCAGTCAGCACGCGGCTGTGAGACAGGCTTGCCAATTCGGAAACTTTCATGATTGTCCTCCTTATTTGCCGGCGTGATTGTCCAACTTTTCGTTTGGTTCTTCTCTGTTTCCGCCAACAGAAAAACGGGTGGAAGCGCCAAGAGCAACCATTTCTCCCGCCAGCGTACTGATGCGCTCATTCAGCTTAAAGATGCAGTTCATCTCATGGGCGTACCCATTTACGATGTCCATTGCTAGTGCCCTGCAGGAGGGAGACCCGCAGGAACCACAGTCCAGTCCGGGAAGCGATGCTTCAATTTCTTCAATTCTGGCAGCTTTCTCGAGTCGTTCCGCCATGGTGCCCGTTAACTGCAGTGCTTCGTTAGGTTCAACCTCTTCAGTCATGCGGAATTTTTGATGTGCCTTGTCAAAAATCTCGGTTTTCTGAATCTGCTTGTCAACCGTGTGCCGCAAAATTGCGTTTATGCGGCTCTTGGCAACAAAGCCATTCTCCACCGTCAAGGGGCCGCCGAGACAGCCGTTGGTGCAAGCCAGCAGCTCTACAAAATCCAGACGGTCAAAGCGGCTGTCTTCAATCTGCTCCAGCGCATGCTTTACATTTTCAATGCCGTCCACGCACAGCGTATGACGCATGCCCACAGCTTCAGATTCTCCGGTCGGAATGGCCCAGCGGATACCCACCGTGCTGGCGCGTTCTATATCAAGAGGCGTCATTTCCCCCTTTGCCAGGGACTGCAGCTGGGTGAAAATATCGCGGATGGCAATAACCCCGTCCACATTACTCTTTTCCATGCCGATAGGATTCTTAACCACGGAATATTTGGCGGCACAGGGTGAAATAAAGAAGGCGCCAATCTTCTCAATGGGGACGCCGTGCTTTTTAGCAAACTCTTCCTTGCCGATTCGTGCAGCGGCTTCCATAGGAGAAACAATATCAATCACATTGTCCAGAAGGCTGGGATACTTCTGCTGAATCAATCGCAGAACGGCAGGACAGGCCGAAGAAATGACAGGACGGGGACGATCCTCATTGATCAGGGTGCGGGAAATGGCGTAAGTAACCACTTCAGCAGCCCTTGCCACTTCAAACACATCGTCAAAGCCCATTTTATAGAGCGCTGCAATGATCTGAGCAGCGTTATGAATCTGCGGAAACTGAGCATAAAGCGCAGGCGCAGGCAGAGCAATCTTATATTCAAACTTGTCAATAACGGACACAGGATCCGTCACTGCCACTTTGGCATGATTCTGGCAAACACGGACGCATTCGCCGCAGTCAATGCAGTTCTGCCGGATAATGGTCGCCCGGTTATTCCGAATGCGAATAGCCTCGGTGGGACACCGCTTCAGACAATTGGTACAGCCTTTGCATTTATCCTGTTCCAATCTTACGGAGTGGTATAACGTTGCAGCGTCCATGCCTGTCAACCTCCTTCCGAAGCAGTCGGCGTTTGGGGATCATTTCATCAGATATTGAAAACCATGGTAATATCCGTACCAACACCTACGGTGGATTCAATCTGGAATTCATCGGCATTGCGCTTCATATTCGGCAGACCCATGCCGGCACCAAATCCCATATTTCGCACTTCGTTGGATGCAGTGGACCAGCCTTCGGTCATGGCCTTTTTCAGGTCGGGAATGCCGGGGCCGTTATCCACCACACGGATCGTGATTTTTTCTTCGGTCATTTCGTAATCAATCTGTCCGCCCAAAGAATGAATGACCAGATTGATTTCCGCTTCATAGGTACCCACAGAAACACGGCGCATAACAGCGGCGGGAACGCCCACCTGCTTCATCTGACGCTTGATTCTGGCAGATACATCTCCGGCACAGGTCATATCACCCGCAGTTACAGGAAAGGTTTCTTTAATCGTCATCATTACCGCCCTCCCCGTTATATTCTTCCAGCTTGAATGCACCCATACCGGCTGCATACAGCCTGCCGCAGGATTCAAACATGGAACAACCGGTCAGCAGCGTAGGCAGCCCGATCATTTCCGCCCGCTGAATTGCATCTTTATGCGGAATTTTGCCGCGCACAAAAATCAGACAAGGTACATCCAGCATTTCTGCCGTACGCACACTCTGACTGTTGATGAGACCGGTGAGGATCATCGTGTCTTCACCTACGTGCGCCAGCACATCGCTCATCATATCGGATGCAAACGCGTAACGGACTTCTCTGTCCGCTTCTTCCTCGCAGCAAAGCCATTTTGCATCCAAAATACCGGCAATTTCTCGGATCGTCATTGCGCGCAGTCCTCCTGCGTCTTTTCCCTCAGCAACACTTTGATATATCAAGGCGGATAAGGGGGGAATATATTCGTTTTATTATATTCCAATTAGCATACTTTGTCAATGAATGGCACGTCTTATTCCTCTATATTTCTTACTAAATCATGTAGTTTTTTCTTTCATTTTGTTTATATTCCAGCATGGCATATTCCATTTTCAAACTGCCTTCTCATTTTCACTTTTCATGATCTTCTTACAAATGCCTTGATTTTTCTTGCTTTTTTGCACTTCGTATGCTTCTTTTTTGCCAAATTACAATGTACACAATTTTGTAATATACTTTTATTCTTTGCACAACACTTTGTAATGTACATTTCGCCACATTCGCGCCAATCAGGGGTGACATACATACCTCAATGTGATATAATATTCGCGTGCGCGTGCAAACAGTTTTACCGGAATAATACTGTTTGCTTCTACTATGTATATGTTGATGCATTGCTGACGATACACATGCTGCATGGATTCTGTCTATGCTGATCCCATGGCATATGCGTCACATATTGATTCTTCTAACCGGAGGTTATTTCTCTTGCCGCTGTACAGACTGGACGAATGCCCCGCATTTGAAACGGAGACAGCCGTGTGTCTGGGCATGTTTGACGGAGTTCATCTTGGACACCGCAGACTGATTGAAGAAACCTGCAGATCTGCAAAAGAAAAACATTTGCTGCCCTGTGCGTTCACCTTCGATATCCCACCGGCATCTGTACTCAGACCGGACAAAACAATTCGTCTTCTAACCAACATAACCGAAAAAAGCAGCATCATGCACTCGCTCGGGCTTTCCCATGTGGTGTATACACATTTTGACGAATCGGTTTCCCAGTTGCCTGCAAAAGTCTTCTTCGAATCCATTCTGGTAAACAAACTCCGCGCCAAACACATTGTAGTGGGGTTCCACTACCATTTCGGCAAAAAAGCAGAGGGTGATACCCGGATGCTTCAGGAGCTTTGCACATTGCACGGCATAGGTTTAACCGTCGTCCCTCCCGTCACTACGCCTCAGGGCGATTTAATATCCAGCACAGCAATCCGCACCGCGCTGAATTCCGGGCATCAGGATTTGGCCGATGTGATGCTGGGCCCCTCTCCGTTCGTTCAACCCGATAATATCAATTGATCCGGAGGAATTGACCATGCACAAAAAAGGTATGCCCGCTTGGCTTGTCCTGACCCTCATTACGCTGGTGGCAGCAGTTTTGCTGGGTGCCACTTACGAAATGACCAAGGATGCCATCCACACGCAGACTTTGGAAAAAGCTGCCTCTACCCGCCGGGAACTGCTTCCCACTGCCAGCGTCTTTGATAAGCTGGAAAACGAAGCGCTTTCTTCCCTCTATGAAGGCAAGGATGAAAATGGCGAAACTGTTGGCTATGTAGCCACTACCACCGTTGTCGGTTTTGGCGGCGATGTCGAAATCATCGTCGGTCTTGATCCTGACGGTGTACTCACCGGCATCAGCGTGGGCGGTGCCAACTTTGCCGAAACTCCCGGTTTGGGTGCCAAAGCAAAAGAACCCGCTTTCACCAACCAGTTCGCCGGTCTTACCGTTCCTGTGGCGCTGCATGAAGATGTGGACTCCATCACTTCTGCCACCATCACGTCCAATGCCGTTGTGCGCGGCGTGAACAGCGCGGCTGACGAAGTAGGCAAGATCGCCGGCTTCTCTGCCTCCGCGCCTGCCAATGTTGGCGAAGTTTCTCCCGGCCGTTTCTATTCTGAAGTCCAGGGCTTTGCCGGTCCCGTGTATGTGGAAATCGCAGTGGACGATCAGAAGGCCATCACCGAAATCATCATCGGCAACGACAGCTTTGCCGAAACCGCCGGTTACGGCAAGAAGGCACAGGAACCCGCTTTCTATGAGCAGTTCATTGGGCTGAGCGGCACCATTAACCTGGGCGAACAGGTGGATGCCATTTCCGGCGCCACCATTACCAGCACTGCTGTGGTTAAGGCCGTCAATCAGGCACTGGCTTTCTCCCGCGGCGAAACGGTGGAAGCCGAGCCTGAAGCTGAAACATCTGTTACTTCCTCTGCTACCGGCGCTGCCGTTGAAGCTCCCGAAGCGGACGTTGTCGGTCAGAATGAAGATGGCCGTTACTTTGCTTCTGCCAAGGGTTTTGCCGGTCCCGTGTATGTGGAAATCGCACTGGACAACGCCGGTAAGATTGCCGAAATCGTCATTGGCAACGATCAGTTTGCTGAAACTCCCGGCTTTGGTGCCAAGGCTCAGGAAGCCGCTTTCTGCGAACAGTTTATCGGTCTGGACGGCACCATCACCATGGGCGAACATGTCGATGCCATCGCAGGTGCTACTATTACCAGCAATGCTGTTGAAAGCGCTGTGAATGCTGCACTGGCTCTCTCCCGCGGCGAAATTGAAGCCATTGAACCCAAGGAAGAACCCGTGACCGAATCTGCTCCCGCTGCGGAAGGCACTTCCTACTCCGCTTCCGCTCAGGGCTTTGCCGGTCCCGTGTACGTGGAACTGACTCTGGATGCTGAAGGCAAGATCACTGCCATCACCATCGGCGATGATGCCTTTGCCGAAACCGCTGGTTTCGGTGCCAAAGCCAAGGAACCCGCTTTCTACGAACAGTTCATCGGCCTCTCCGGTGCTGTGGAACTGGGCAAGGATGTTGATGCCATTGCCGGCGCCACCGTCACCAGCGAAGCCGTTGTGAAGGCTGTCAACGAAATTCTGGCTGCTGTTCCCGATGCAGAAGAATCCACCGCGCTTTCCGCCTCTGCTCAGGGCTTTGCCGGTCCTGTGTATGTGGAACTGACGCTGGATGCTGAAGGCAAGATCGCTGCCATCACCATCGGTGATGATGCTTTCGCCGAAACCGCTGGCTTCGGTGCCAAGG
>JAFYLS010000057.1 GCA_017550035.1 Clostridia bacterium | reverse complement strand
TGCAATTCGGCATAGTCGTGCATCTGCGCTGACGCTTGCTGCACTCATTGCCTCATTGGGCCTGTCGGTCGCTGTATCCCGCACAGCGGGCGCTCCCTTTCGGCCTCCTTGACCCCATATTTCGACCAACTTGAATCAATCACACACTCCGTTCCCCGACATGAAACAGTTTGGGGGACGGAGTGTTTCTTTGCCTCCCTTGTCAAAGGGAGGGGGACCGCTTGCGGTGGAGGGATTGCACAGTATTCAAGACGCATGTCGTGGGACGGAGATATTCTACCACCCAACTCGGTCGAAACTGGGTCTGGGCACTGCCCAGCGATCCGCCGGTGCAGCCGGCGCTTTGCGCCGCTGCGCCTTCTTCATCAAAAAAGCCGCCGAGAGAATGTATTCTCTCGCGGGCTTTATTTGATGAAGGTTTACGTTTTTCTCCGGAAACCGGAGAAAAACTGCGGATCGTTCTAACTTGGCGTGTTCTAACAGCAGCAAAATTGACTTAAAAAGAGAACGCCAATCCCCCACCCGCTGCGCGGGAGCCCCCTTTCAACAAGGGGGCCTTTTGGTTACTTCCGTTCCGTCATTGCAGCATTGGGAAGTTACTCTGTCCGAAGGCAATCAACTATGACCAATACGGTGGGGTCAAGGGGAACTCAGTTCCCCTTGCAGGGGTGATGGGGGTGGCGCCCCCATCAAAGCAGCTTTTTACTTCCCGGAAATCGCCTTTTCGATGGCGGCAATGCGGTCGCCGATGGGGGGATGGCTGTATTCCAGCTTCACCAGCAGGTTCGCAGGCGCCAGATGGGCAAAGTTTTCCTTCGCCAGCACCTTAAGCGCCGTGCACAGCGCTTCTCCATAGCCTTCCTTCACGGCCTGATGATCGGCACGGTATTCCGCATAGCGGCTGTATGCGTTCATCACAAGGCTGGTAAGGGGCTGCACAATGCCCAGACCCGCGCCCAGCAGAATATAAGCAAAGCCGTAGTTCACTTCGCTGAAACCAAAGGCTTCGTGCAATCCGGGAATGCGCACGCACAGCCACACCACCACGGCCATGACCAGCAGATTCAGCAGGTTCATCCCCTGCAGCTTGGGCACGTCCTTGTTCAGGCCATGACCCAGTTCATGGGCGAACACGGCGCAGATCTCGTCCGTATCCATGGCATTCAGCAGATTATCGTAGAGAATGACCGTCTTGGTTTTGCCAAATCCGGTAAAAGCCGCATTCAGCTTGGTGGTGCGGCGGGACGCATCCATCACCTGAATTTCCTTCACCTGATAGCCGTGATCGGTCAGCAGCTTTTGCAGCTTCGTGCGCAGTTCACCCTCTTCCAGCGGCACGAACTTATTGCCCACCCGCATGAGGTACGGCGCAAGAAAACTGATGACCAAAGTAATCAGAAACACCGCACCGGTAAACAGCAGCACCACCCAGTCGCCCATGCCACGGTAAAGCAGTGCCAGCAGTGCCATCAGCACGGCGGACAAAAGCGCGTTGATCAGCAGTCCGCGCAGCTGATCCATGACAAACGTTTTCTTTGTAGACTTATTGAAGCCGTACTTCTGCTCGATGACAAAACTGTCGTAATAGTTGAAAGCGGCGCTGCAGAGCGCATCCACCAGCGCCTGGAAAATGACAACCACCAGCATCTGCACATACACATTGGCGCCAAATAGGCCTGCCACGGCAGCATGCACATTGAACACCAGCAGCAGCACCGTCACAACCAGCACAGCGCCCGTGCTCACGGCGTTCATACGGCACTTATCCGCGCTGTAGCGCTTCCAGTTTTCGTAGGTTTTTTCGTCGTACACGTCCTTCAGGTTTTCCGGGGTCGGGTTATTGGCGCTGCGGTACTGCACCCGGTTCAGCACAAAATCCCACACGGCGCGGAGCAGCACCAGCGCCAGCACGATGATTTTCCAGTTCATATGAATACCTCCTTGGTTGATTGCTTCCATTTTACCATACAACCGCCAATAAATACAGTTGATTCCCTGCTTTTTCCGGCATAATGCGAAAACGTATGGCAAATGCTGCCGGAAACTGGTATACTGAATGCACTGATATGAACAAAAGAGGTTGTATGTATGGATAATATCCGTCAGGAATATGATGAAGCACTGAAGTTCTGGGACAGCGGCTATGAAATGACCGATGAAAAGAAGGCCGAGCAGGAACAGAAATGGACGCCGGAAAGCGATGCCATGGACCTGGCTTACAGCAAACAATTGGCTTCCATCATCCGGGACGAACTGAAAAACCAGACCCATGTGCTGGATTACGGCTGCGGGCGGGGCTGGGCCGGCATGCTGCTGCGTCAGGCAGGCTGCAAAAGCGTGCTGGGGGTAGATGTATCGCCCCGCGCCGCCGAAAGCGCCCGGTATCTGGCCGCACTGCTTGGCATCACGGAAGGCTATGACGCACAAGCCATTGAAGAAAACTGGCTCTCCTCTGTGCCGGATGATACCTTTGACGGCGCAGTGACCGTGAACGTGCTGGACGTGATCCCGCCCCATGTGACCGAGGACATTCTTTCCGAGCTCCGCCGCGTCACGGCGCCCGGTGCAAAAATCGTGATCGCCATGAACTATTACATGGAGCCCAGGGACAACCCGGAAAAGAACACCGTCATCCGCTATGGCAACCATGTGTTCCTGAACGGCATTCTGCGCATGGTGACCCGCACGGACGAAGAATGGCAGCAGCTTTTCAGCCGCTTTTTCCATGTGGATTCTTTGCGCCGCTACGCCTGGAACACCGAAGAAAATGCCCGCCGCCGGGTGTTCACGCTGATCAACCGCAAATAATGAAAATCACGAATACAACCATTGAACATGTGTCCATCTTTCCTTCTCCAACCGCACAGGGGTTGCAGCCGCAGGGCAGGGATGGTATAATCACAATGGCTGAATCTCCGCATTATTACGATACAGGAGCGTATGTATATGAAGTATATCACCCTGAAAAACGGCATGCAGGTGCCGCAGCTGGCGCTGGGCTGCATGCGCATTGCCAACAAGGATCAGAAGGATGTAGACGCGCTGATTTCCGCGGCCATGGAAACGGGCGTGACCTTTTTTGACCATGCCGACATTTACGGCAAGGGCGTTTCCGAAGAAAAGTTCGCCGCAGCCGTGAAGAACAACGGCATTGCCCGCGAAGACATGATCGTGCAGACCAAGTGCGGCATCCGCCCCGGCCTGTATGACTTTTCCAAGGAGCACATCATCGCTTCCGCCGAAAAGAGCCTGAAGCGTCTGAACACCGAATATGTGGATTTTCTCTTACTGCACCGCCCGGACACCCTGATGGAGCCGGAAGAAGTGGCAGAAGCCTTCACCCAGCTGCAGAGCCAGGGCAAGGTGCGCTACTTTGGCGTGAGCAACTTTAACGCAGGCCAGATGGCGCTGCTGCAGAGCGCCCTGAGCCAGCACCTGTTCTTCAACCAGCTGCAGTTCGGCCCTGCCCACACCGGCATGATCGACGCGGGCATTAACGCCAACACCCGTCTGGACCGCGCTTTGGACCGGGACGGCGGCATTCTGGAATACACCCGGCTGAACAAGGTGAACATTCAGGCCTGGTCTCCCTTCCAGTGGGGCATGTTCCAGGGCCTGTTCTGGGAAAATCCCGTGTACGATAAACTGACCGAAACCCTGGACAAGATGGGCGAAGAAAAGGGTCTCACCCGTGAAGGCATGGTGGCCGCATGGATCATGCGCCATCCCGCCAACATCCAGATGATCGCCGGCACCACCACCGCTGACCGCGTGCGCAACCTGGCCGCCGCAGCCAACGTAACCATCTCCCGTGAAGAATGGTACGAAATTTACCGCGCCGCCGGCAACCAGCTGCCCTGAGCGGGCAGTGCCCCGTGGCTTCGCCACTTTCTTTCGACCCACTTGCACTGTGCCATTTCTCCGTCACCCGACAGGATAGGCTCTGCGTAAATCCCTTCAAGCGGGCTATCCCCGCACCCCGCAACATGACATATAACGAGGTACCCCACCATGCAATATTTCACCGGCAAAACCTACGATGAAGAACGCGCGCTGTATGCCGTGGACGGCGCAGAGATCCGCGAATGCACCTTTGCAGGCCCTGCAGACGGCGAAAGCGCGCTGAAGGAAGCAAAGAACATTGAAATGGCCGACTGCCTGTTTGAACTGCGCTATCCGCTCTGGCATGTAACCAACGGCACGCTGAAAAACTGCCGTATGACCGAAAGTTGCCGCGCAGCGCTGTGGTACGACAAGGACGTAACCATTCTGGACAGCGACCTTGGCGGCATCAAGGCGCTGCGCGAATGCGACGACAGCGTGATCAAAAACTGCAGGATCGTCAGCCCCGAATTTGGCTGGATGTGCCGCGGCGTGAAGATCGAAGATACCGAACTGACCGCCGAATACGCATTCCTGCAGACCAGAGGCATGGAACTGGACCATTTCACTTTGCACGGCAAGTATTCCTTCCAGTATGTGGAAAACGCCGTCATCCGCAACAGCGTGCTGAACACCAAGGACGCCTTCTGGCACGGCAAGAACATCACGGTGGAAAACAGCATTGTAAAGGGCGAATACCTGGGCTGGTACAGCGAAAACCTGACGCTGATCAACTGCCGCATTTCCGGCACCCAGCCACTGTGCTACTGCAAGGGCCTGAAGCTGATCAACTGCACCATGGAAGACACCGACCTCAGCTTTGAAAAGAGCGAAGTGGAAGCCACCGTGCAAGGCCACATCATTTCCGTGAAGAACCCCGAAAAGGGCTTCATCCGCGCTGGCAGCATCGGCGAAATTATTCTGGACGAAGAAACGCCCTGCGAGATCACCGTGGGCTGACCTTCGTGGGGCGCCGCCCCACACCCTGGCAGGGGGATGATCCCCCTGCACCCCACCATTACGACTATCTAGTGTCAATCAATAACTCCGTCTCCCGACATGTTGCTTGTCGTGGGATGGGGTTTTTGTTTGCCTCCCTTGTCAAAGGTGACGGAGCTGAGCGCCCGCAGTGCGGGAAGCAGCGAAGCGGAGGAATCAACCGAAACGAGCAATGAGCCGACAGGCTCAGAGCGACGATTGAGGTTGCGGAAGGGGGACCGCTTGCGGTGGAGGGATTGCCGGAACATACCAGAAACCTGTCGTGGGACGGAGATATGGTACCATCCAACTCGGTCGAAACCGAGTCCGGGCACGGCCCGGCGCCCGATCACCTTCTTCTTCAAAAAAGGAGCCGAGAGAGCTTGCTCTCTCGCGTCCTTTTATTGAAGAAGGTTCACGTTTTTCTCCGGAAACCGGAGAAAAACTGCGGATCGTGCTAACTTGGCGTATCTTTACAGCATCATTGGGAAATTGCTCTGACCGAAGGGAAACAACCATGACCAATACAGCGGGTCAAGGGTGCTCAGCACCCTTGTAGGGGTCCAGGGGGTAAAACCCCCTGGCAATGGTGTTTTTTTAATGTATTCGCCTTGTTTACCTAAAGGGCTGTGGTATAATGGATATGTATTGCATGAAACACAAAAGCATATTTGTGGAAGGAGCGTTTTATGAATATTGAAGAATTCCTGCGGGAAGCAGCGGGTAAGCCCGGCGTAACGGGCATGGAGCTGCCGGCGGCGGAATATATTGCCGACGCCTTCCGCCCCTATGTGGACGAGGTGCACATCACGCCCCTTGCCAGCGTGGTGGCTCACCGCAAGGGCAAAGGCCCCAAGGTGATGCTGTCCGCCCATCTGGACGAAATTGGCATGATGGTCAGCAAGATCGAAGAAGACGGCTGTCTCCGCCTGCAGAGCGTGGGCGGTGTGGACCCCCGTATTCTGCCCGGCATGCGCGTGCGCGTGTACGGCAAAAAGATGGTGATGGGCGTTGTGGGCGCCACGCCTCCCCATCTGCTTTCCGCGAAGGACCGTGAAAGCAACTATAATTTCCAGGACACCCTGTTTGTAGACCTGGGCATGAGCGCCGAAAAGGTGCACAAGATCGTCAACGTAGGCGATAAGGTGTGCTTTGAAAACCGCTTCACCGAACTCAAGAACGGCCGCTACTCCATGAAGACGGCGGACGACCGCGCCTGCGTGGCCATGATGCTCAAGACGGCCGAACTTCTGCAGGATATGAAGTGCGATGCGGACATCTACTTCGTGGCCACCTGCCAGGAAGAAATCGGCTGCATCGGCGCATGGACCACGGGCTATGAAGTGAACCCGGACTACGGCATTGCCATGGACGTGTGCCACGCCCAGACTCCCGGCGCACCCGCCAGCCGTACCCACGAGATCACCGATCTGGTCGCCACCAAGGGCCCCTTCATCCATCCCTTCCTGTTCAAGAAGCTGATGGAAACGGCCAAGGAGCACAACGTAAAGATCCAGACCGCCGTATCCACCCGCGGCACCGGCACGGATACCGACCGCCTGAACATCGTGCGCGGCGCAGTGCCCTCCGTGCTTTTGTCCCTGCCTCTCAAGTATATGCACACCAACGTGGAAACCTTTGACATGCACGCCCTCACCGAAGGCGCAAGACTGCTGGCGCATTACCTCCGCGCCATTGACAACACGTGGGAGGAACAGCTATGGAACTGAACAAACTGTGTGAACTCAACGGCGCGCCCGGCGACGAAAAAGCCGTTCGCAATGCCATATTGGCCGCCGCCTCCAAGGTGTGCGACGACGTGCGTATCGACCGGGCCGGCAACGTGATCGCCTTCAAGAAGGGCGTGAAGAAGTCCGGCCGCAAGCATGTGATTTTGTCCGCCCATATGGACGAAGTGGCTTTTATGTCCATGGGTGCCACCGAGGACGGCATGATCCGCATCCAGTGCGTGGGCGGCATTGACCCCCGCGTGTGCGTGAGCAAGCATGTGCATGTGGGCGAAGACAAGGTGCCCGGCGTGATCGGCGCCATGGCTATCCACCTGCAGACGGCAGCCGACCGCCAGCGCGTGCTGGGTTTTGACGGATTGTACGTGGACATCGGCGCCCGCAGCAAGGACGAAGCGCTGGCTGTGGCTCCCGAAGGCACCTACATCTATTTTGACAGCAAGTATGAAAAGTTCGGCGACGGCTGCGTGGTCAGCAAGGCGCTGGACGACCGCGTGGGCTGCTATGTGATGCTGAAGCTCCTTGCCGAAACCATGCAGAACGATATGACCTGCGCCTTTGTG
>JAFYLS010000056.1 GCA_017550035.1 Clostridia bacterium | reverse complement strand
CTCATCCAGCAGCATCTGGATGCATGCCGGGATGCCAACGGCGGAGAAGTTGCCCTTGCCGCCGGCGAATGGCGCATTGCCAGTATCCGGATGTATTCCAACACCACGCTGCGCCTGCTGCCCGGCGCTCATGTGACCGCCAGCAGCAACTGGCAGGATTATACCGATTTCCATGTTCCTTCCACCTTGGGATATCTCAAAGTGCCGTACATGATTGAAATCTGGCATCTTCCGACGCACTATCTCAACGCGCCCATCACAGCCATTGAAGCAGAAAACGTATCTGTCATCGGCAGTGAAGACAGCTTCTTTGACGGCAGCGACTGCTACGATGCAGCCGGCGAAGAAAAGTTCCGCGGCCCCATGGGCATGGTTTTCTGCAAATGCCAGAACGTCCATCTGGAAGGCTATCTGTACAAGAATGCCGCCAACTGGTGTCATCAGCTGGATTCCTGCGAAAATGTACTGGTCCGCCGCGTGACCGTGCAGGGCGGACATGACGGCGTGAACATTCACCATTGCCGCCACGTGGTCATAGAAGACTGCGTTCTGGAAACAGGCGATGACTGCGTAGCCGGCTACAACGCTGAAGATGTCACCGTGCGCAACTGCGTGCTCAACACCTCCTGCAGCACATTCCGCATCGGTGCCAAAGATCTGCTGGTGGAAAACTGCGTGCTGCGCGGCCCCGGCGTATACCCGCACCGGGTTTCCGGGCGGCATAATACGCTGGCTGTGTTTGAATATTACGCCATGCGCTATGATGACGCCATCACGCTGGACAGCACCAACTGGGTCATGCGCAACTGCACAATCGATCAGGTAGATACCCTGTTCCACTACGAACCCGAAAACGACTTCATGCACTGCAAAAAACCGCTTCGGGATGTAACCTTCGAAAACGTGCAGATCAACAATCTGCTTATGCCCTCCGTGCTCAAGCCTGAAGAAAGCGCTCCGCTGGATCTGACATTCCGCCATTGCACCCTTTCCTGGCGCGAAGAAAAGGCCGTTGTTCCATACCGTCCCCACGTACAGTATCACATTCATGATTTGAAAGAGGTAGAATAACATGATCATCCTGCTGGTTTCCATTATGGTGCTGTGCTACACCTGCCAAAGTCTGTTCACCCGCCTGTTTTCCGCCAATTATAAGGGCAAGGATGCCACCCTTTCCTCCCCTGTGTTTGCCGTGTGCTTCGGCGGCTTCATCGGCCTTTGCACGCTGCTGATCAGCGGTTTTTCCTTCGCACCCGCCTGGCCCACCGTGCTCTTTGGCGTGCTCAATGCCGCCATGCTGATTCTCTACAACACCTCTCTGATTGAAGCAGGCAACCGGGGTTCCTATTCCTTCCTGATGATCGCCAACCTGTTCGGCGGCATCATCGTTCCTCTGTTTGTCCGCGTGCTGTTCTTCAATGCAGCCATGACTTCTCTGCAGATCATCGCTGTCATCCTGATGCTGGTTTCTTTCGTGGTCATGAACGCCCGCAGCCTTTCCCTCAAAGGCGCCGGCGGTTCCTATTACATCTGGTGCGCGCTGCTCTTCCTGGCAAACGGTCTGTATTCCACCATCATGGATATTCAGCCTCAGACCATGAGCAATATGGGTTTGCCTGCCCAGCGCACCGAAATGATTGCTATTTCCTATCTGGGCATGGCGCTGGCCAGCTTTGCCATTGAATGGATGAAGGGCGGAAAAGAGCGCATTGCAATGGGGTTCCGCATGGGCAAAAAGAGCGCGCTGTTCGCCCTTTCCTGCGGTATTGTAGCCACGCTGGCCAGCAATCTGCTGCTCACGCTGGTCACGCAGGTGCCCTCCACCATTCTCTACACCATCGACAACGGCGGCGTACTGGTGCTGTCCATCCTCTGTTCTTTCATCATTTTCAAAGAAAAACCCACCTGGGAACAGGTGGCAGGTATGGTGATGGCCGTAGCCAGCATCATCATGATCAGCCTTTGATTCTTGAAAAAGCGAACCATGTATGCTATACTAGTATGTAACAGCGTAAAACCTGATACAGCAATTCATCCCGGGAGGGTTATTTTCAATGCAATATGATGTCCTCATTATCGGCGCAGGTCCCGGCGGTATTTTTTCCGCTTATGAGCTGACCCGTCTGGATCCTTCCAAGCACATTCTGGTGCTGGAAGCCGGTTACCCCCTGAGTAAGCGCAAATGTCCCATCGACGGCAAAAAGATCAAGAGCTGCATCGGCTGCAAAAGCTGCTCCATCATGAACGGTTTTGGCGGTGCCGGCGCTTTTTCCGATGGTAAATACAACATCACCAACCAGTTCGGCGGCACGCTGTACGAATACATCGGCAAGCAGGAAGCGCTGGACCTGATGCACTACGTGGACGAAATCAACCTCCGTTACGGCGGCGAAGGCACCAAGCTCTATTCCACCGCCAACAGCGCCATCAAGAAGCAGTGCATTCAGCACGGTCTGCATCTGCTGGATGCATCTGTGCGCCATCTGGGCACAGATATCAACTATGTGGTGCTGGAAAACCTGTATAACGATCTGAAGGACAAGGTGGAATTCCGTTTCAGTTGCGCTGCCCATAAGGTAGAAAAGACCGAGAACGGTTACCGCGTCACCACGGATGACGGCGTGTTCGAAGCCGAAAAGTGCATCATTTCCGCAGGCCGCAGCGGTAGCAAGTGGATGGAAACGGTATGCAAGGATCTGAACATCAAAACCAAGTCCAACCGCGTGGATATCGGCGTGCGCGTGGAACTGCCTGCCAACGTGTTCTCCCACCTGACGGATGAGCTGTACGAAAGCAAGATCGTCTACCGTACGCAGAAATACGGCGATCTGGTGCGCACCTTCTGCATGAACCCCAAGGGCGCAGTGGTGAACGAAAACACCAACGGCATTGTGACCGTGAACGGCCACAGCTACGAAGACCCGGCCAAGCAGACTGAAAACACCAACTTTGCTCTGCTGGTAGCCAAAACCTTCTCCGAACCCTTCAAGGACAGCAACGGCTACGGCGAAAGCATTGCGCGGCTCAGCAACATGCTGGGCGGCGGCGTCATGGTGCAGCGTTTCGGCGACCTGATTCAGGGCCGCCGCAGTACGCCGGACCGCATCCGTCAGTCCTTCACCACCCCCACCCTCAACGCCACCCCCGGCGACCTGAGCCTGGTCATTCCCAAGCGCATTCTGGACGGCATCATCGAAATGATCTATGCGCTGGATAAAGTGGCCCCCGGCACCGCCAACATTGATACCCTGCTCTACGGCGTGGAAGTCAAGTTCTACAACATGGAAGTGGCGCTGAACGAAAACCTGGAAACCTGCCACGAAGGTCTGTTCGTCATCGGCGACTGCAGCGGCATCACCCATTCCCTGTCCCATGCTTCCGCCAGCGGCGTGCATGTGGCACGGCATATTCTCAAAAACGCTTGATTCCCTGCATAACAAAAGCGGCAAACCATTACGGTCTGCCGCTTTTTTATATTCCTTTATTCGTGCACCGTTTCCGCCTCTTCAAAATCCGGATCCGGTTCAGGAAGATGATCGATCACCATCAGCAATGCATCTTCCCCGTTATCTTCATAATAGCGCTTGCGTACTCCCAGCTTGATGAAACCCAGCGACTGATACAGTTTCTGCGCCACCTCGTTGCTGCGCCGCACTTCCAGCGTCATATACTGCACGCCCAGGTTTGCCGCATACTGCAGCAGCGCCTCGGTCACCTTTCGGCCGATGCCCTGTCCGCGATATTCCTTGAGCACGGCAATGTTGGTGATATGCCCCTCATCCAGAATGAGCCAGGCGCCAGCAAAGGCGATCACCTTTCCATCCTTTTCAGCCACCATATAGCGGGCGCACGTGTTGGTGGTCACTTCCCGCATAAAGTCCTGTTCGCTCCAGGGCTTGGGAAAGGTGGCCTCTTCAATAGCATGCACCTGCTTGACATCATCTGCCGTCATGCGGCGAATGACCACATCATACATGGTATTTCTCCTTCAGGTTCCTCTGCATTTCAGCCTGCGGCGCACGCAGATACATGGGCTGCAGCGTCAGGTAATCCACCGCTTCATGATACCTGTTGTAAGCCAGTTCAGCCACAGCGGCAGGACGCAGATAATTCAGATGCGCAGGGGCAAACACCGCCTGATCGCCCATCAGTTCACGAATTTTCTTTTCATGCACCAGCGTACCGTCACCCAGAAACAGCGCCTTCTTTCCAAACGCCATCACCTTTTCACAGAAGTGTTCCACTTTGACAGGTTCATCGTCCAGCAGCCGGCTTACGGTATTTCCTTCAAAGGCAGCGCCGTATACCTGACCTGCGCGGGCATCCTGAATGGGACAGATCACGCCGCCAAAATACCTTGCAGCAAATGCTGTGGCTTCCAGTGCATCAACGGCTACGGCTTTTTTGCCCGTGGCATGGCACAGTGCTTTTACGGCAGAAACCCCCAGGCGCACACCGGTAAAGGAACCAGGGCCCACCGTTACAGCAAACGCATCCACCTGACTTAATTCCAGCCCTGTTTTGAGGAATGCTTCTTCCATCATGGGCATCAGGTTTTCCGAATGGGTCATTTTATTCTTCGCCATGGCTTCATAGCGAATATGACCATCCTGCATGAGTGCAATGCCGCACACAGGACCCGATGTATCCATTGCCAGCAAAATCATACCGTTTCACCGTCCAACATAATCTTGCGGAAAGCCCCCATCGCCCGGAAAGTAATGCTGCGGGTGCCATCATCCACTTTTTCAATGCACACCTGCAAATAATCTTCCGGCAGGCACTCCTCTGCCCTTTCCGACCATTCGATCAGTGCAATTCCGTCGCCGCCCACAAATTCATCCAGCCCGATATCATACAATTCCTGCGGGTCAGCAATCCGGTACCAATCGAAATGATAGAACATTTCCCTGCCTTCATAGGTATTGAGAATGGTGAAGGAAGGGCTGGGCACAGGCCCCGTAATCCCCAATCCCCGGGCCACACCGCGGGAAAATTCACTCTTTCCCGCGCCCAGATCGCCGCACAGCGTTACCACATCTCCTGCACGGAGATGCTGTGCAAGGCGGCTGCCAAGCTCCTGGGTTTCCCGAAAGGAATGGGTCAGATAGGTTTTATCCATGGAACAAAATCACTTCTTACTCTTGAGAATGGGAGACACGCGCTTATACAGCAGCGCGGTCAGAACGCTGACGGCAACGGCCTTGACCAGATTGAAGGGGAAGACCGCCCACATCACGATTTTATCGATGCTGTCCAGACTGGGCACCACTTTGGCAAACATGTTGATGATCACATCGCGGCTGGGCACCATGGGCAGAATGAAGGGAATTTCGCCGCAATAACCGGGGATCAGCACGAAGTAGTTCATCAGCGCGCCGTCAATGGCCATCACCACAGAGCCGACCACCATGCCAATGATAGCGCTCTTGAAGGTACGGTTGTTCCGGTAAATCAATGCGGCAGGCAGAATCAGACCGGCCACGACCGTAAAGTCTGCAAACTGACCGATACCCAGGGACTGGGAAAGCAGAATGCCGTCGATCAGATTTTTCAGCGCCAGAATGGACACGCCACTGAGGGGACCCATGGCGAAAGCACCCAGCAGAACGGGTACGTTGGAAAAGTCCAGTTTCAGATAACCGATGATCGGAATATCAAACTGCGCGAGAACCAGAGAAACGGCGGTGAGCATGGCGATACGCACCATGTTCAAAGTGGCGTTGCGCTTGTTGGTTTTGACAGACATGTTTCAACAAATCCCTTCATCATGAAATTTCGCCCCCGAAGCAGACTTCAGGGGCGAAATTGAAAGCGCACCCATACAGCAATACACAGACAACTCTGCTGTACGGAAACAACGCGTCTTCTTTCATCCGGACTTTCACTGTCGGTCATGGAATTGCACCATGTCTGCCTTTCGGCGCGCGGACTGTACCGCCGGTCGGGAATTTCACCCTGCCCTGAAGACCCAACCTCTGGTTGGCATCACTATTATATACCCGATTGATACATTCGTCAAACGGGGATTTTATTTTTCCTGGTTGAATACAACAGCTGCGCCTTCGGGACGCACATCCAGCACAAAGCAGGCATGTTCGCCGAATACCTTGCACATCTTCTGCACGAACTCTTCCGTCATATCAGAGGGCACAAAGTTCAGCGTGGTACCGGCAAAACCGCCGCCGTGCACACGCCAGGCGCCCTTGCCCTTCAGCTGCTGCGCAGCCATGCTCAACGCCAGCGCCAGAGGCTGATGGGTGCCGGGAACGTAAACATTCTGCAGCATCATCCAACTGCTTTCGCCGGAAGCAATGATGCCTTCGAACATGGCGCCCAGGTCGCTGAGCTTCACGTCGTGCACCAGCTTCTTGACGCGGTCATTTTCCTGGAAGAAGTGCAGCGCGCGCAGCACAGCGCGTTCGCCCAGCTTTTCCCGCACATGCCCCATATCCATCCACAATTGTTCAGGACGTACACGGCGCAGTACTTCTTCGCCAAACAGCCCGGCAACAGCCTGCATTTCCTGGCGGATAGAAGCATATTCGTCCGTCAGATTATCGTGGCTGGAACCGGAATTGACCACCACGATGTCAAAGCCCGCTTCATTGAAACGGAAGGAAAGGGGCTGAACCACAGGCTCCGCCTTAAAATCAATGGCTACCAGACCGCCGGTAGAGCTGGCCATCTGGTCCATCAGGCCGCAGGGCTTGCCAAAGTACACGTTTTCCGCATACTGGGCAATCTGCGCACGGAGGGTGGAATCCACCACAAAGCCGTTGTACAGCGCATCCAAAATGGCGCACACCAGCACTTCATAAGCCGCAGAAGAGGAAAGACCGCTGCCGCTTGCCACATCCGTGGTGATTGCAGCATCAAAACCGCCGATTTTGTAACCCAGCTCCTGCATACGGGCAGCCACACCGCGAACCAGCGCAGCGGAAGTGCTCTTTTCTTCTTCACGGATGGACAAATCATCCAGCGAAATTTCGATCACCGGGAAGCCTTCGGAATGAATGCGCACCTGCATATCATACCGGGGCGTCACAGCGGCCACAGTATCCAGCGTAATAGCAGCGGCCAGTACGCAGCCGTTATTATGGTCGGTATGGTTGCCTGCAATCTCGGTGCGTCCGGGTGCGCTGATCATATACAGCGGACGGTCGGCATGGAAAAGATCTTCATGCACCTTGACCAGCTGGGAATAGCGGGTCAGCTGACGGGCCAGTTCGCCCTCACGATGACCATACAGCGCAGCAAAACGTTCAATCGCTTCAGGACGGCGAATGGCCGCCAGCATGGAAGAATATACATCCATCGTATTTCACCTCAAAATCAAAGATTATTGAGCACATCCTGCCAGAAAGTCATAAAACTTTCCAGTCCCATTTCCTTCAGGGTCGTTTCAAATTCCGCAAAAGAGGCATCGCTGATCTCATCTTCTCCCAGCACCCAGCGCGCCAGCTGCTCATCCACATAATAGCCAATCCGGTTCTGCAGAGGAGAAATGAAATCCTTTTGTTCCTGAGTCAGCATATATGCCGGGAAGGGAGACACGCACGCTTCGCTGAAGGCACGCAGTTCGCCCGTTACCTTTTCCAGAATGGTTTCCACATAGCGGCTCTGGAAATCATGGACCGAAATGCCGGGACAGTACTGCCCGGAAGTAATGATGCGGGACACAGTAAAATAGGTGTTGTTGGCTGCACTGTCCGTCAGGCGCCAGGTACCGTCGCTGTCCAGCACATAATCTTCGTTTTCCCGGCCCACGCTGGTCAGCACGCTGCCTTCCTCTGTGTAGAGGTAATCCACCCATTTCAGCGCAGCGGCAATATCCTTGCACTTCGTTGTCACAGCAAAGGTGCCGCCTGTCACTTCGCCCACAAAATCACGGTAAATTTGAGTTCCGTTATAGGTAAGCGGCATCAGCACTTCGTAATCCCGCGCCCAGGATGCAGGTACCAGATTGCCCACGCTGGGAGACAGAAGGATGCAGTACTGGTTCTTGGCTTTTTCGTCCGTCACACGGCGCAGCGCATCCGTGGTCACAAAACCGTCGTGGTCCAGAAGACCTGCTTCATACAGATCGCGGCACCAGGTTACGAACAGACGGTAATTTTCTTCCAGGGGCATAAAGCGCACAGTGCCGTCCTCGGCAAAAATGTTGTAATCGTTGGCGATCATCCCAAAGGCGTGAGCCAGGAATTTCAGGTCAAAGGAGCCCAGGAAGGAAAGCGGAATTTCATCTTTGGTGCCCGTTTTGTTGGGGTCTTTATCCCGGAAGGCTTCCAGCACTTTGACCAGTTCATCCGCCGTGGTGGGCGCCTTCATGCCCACTTCTTCCAGGAAGGCAGAGTTGATCCACATCACGTTCTGGGTAGGGATATCATTGATATAAGGCAGCGCGGGAATCCGCCCGTCCGGCAGCGTGATCTTCTGCAGATATTCGGGATTTTCTTCCAGAATAGCCCACAAATTGGGGCAATATTCCTGCAGATAGGGTTTCAAATCCACAATCACGCCGTCATTGAGAAGGCGGATACTTTCTTCCGCAGTCAGCATGGCCTTAAAAAACACATCCGGCAAATCGGATTCGGCCGTATAAGTAGCCTTCATGGCGTTCCAGGCTTTTGCGTTTTCATACTGCTTTGCTTCAAAACGCACGCCGGTTTTATCATACATATGGTCAAAAAACACATGGCTGTTCCAATCGCGGTACTGCGTATCATCCAACCCGGCCAGCACCATCACATCCGAAGTTATTTCGATATTTTCTGTATTTTCCGTTTGTTCTTCTCCAAAGGCACCCACTGCCGTTACGCAAAGCAGGCAAGCCAGCAGAAAACACATCCATTTCTTCAGCATATGCCCATTCTCCTCCAATCAGTTTAGCACTGTATACACAAAAAATCATTGTCATGACAGGCTATGGCAGCACGCTCATTTCCCCCTGCGCCAGTCCAAAAAACGGAGGTTTGTCGGCAAAAAGCGCACAAGAAATAACACGTTAAAACCGCACTTCCATTATACAGGAAGCACGGCTTTTTGACCACCCCCAAATTACGCATTAATTGTGTCAGGGCATGTTTTTTCCATGATTTGCAAAAAAGTTTTACCGTCCATCGTTTCCTGCAGCATCAGTGCCTGCGCAAGTTCATCCAAAGCATTCCGATTAGCTTTCAACATGTCTTCCGCACGCTGTCCGGCTTCATCAAACAGCGCCTTGGCATCCCGCTGCACATCGCCGGAAACGCCCATTTCCCATTCTTCTGCCATGCGTCTGGCAATCGCCCTTGTTCGCCTAATATCGCCCGCTGCCCCGGTGGTCATCATATCCTCTCCGAATACCGTTTTCTCCGCTGCACGGCCGCCCATCAGCGTAATCATGGTATGCATCAACTGCTTCCGGGTCTGAAACAATGTTTCCTCCGGCAGCGAAAGCGTGTATCCCGCTGCACCGCGGGTGGAAGGCAAAATAGACAGGCGGGTGACCTTCTGCCCGGGCAAAAGCAAATGCATCAACAATGCATGCCCGGCTTCATGATACGCAGTGATTTTCTTTTCTCCATAAGGATCTTCCCCGGCGCGGCTTTTTTCACTGCCCACCAGCACTTTGAGATAGGCCGCTTCTACATCCTTTTGCAGGATATGCCCTTCTCCCCGCTGTGCCGCAGTGATGGCCGCTTCATTGAGCAGGCTTTCCAGCTGAGCGCCGGAAAAAGCAGTCGTCTCCGCTGCCAGATGGACAAGACACACATCTTCTGCCATGGGCTTGTTCCGGGCATGGACCTCCAGAATCTTCAGCCTTTCCGCCTGGTCAGGCAGACCCACCTCAATATGCCGGTCAAACCTGCCTGCACGCAGCAGCGCTTCATCCAATGTATCCAGCCGATTGGTAGCCGCCAGAACCACAATGCCGTCTGCAGGCGAAAACCCGCTCATTTCCGTCAGCAGGGCATTGAGCGTCTGTTCCCGCTCATCGTTTCCGCTGTCCCGCCTTTTGCCGATAGCGTCGATTTCATCAATGAAGATTACGCCGCCCCCTGCCTTTCTGGCTTTGCGGAATATGTCCCGCACCCGGGATGCACCTACGCCCACATAAACCTGCACAAAGTCCGAACCATTCACAGAAAAGAAGGAAGTTCCCGCTTCCCCTGCCAATGCCTTGGCCAGCAGAGTTTTTCCTGTACCGGGCGGTCCGTACAGCATAATGCCGCGGGGCAGTCGTGCCCCGTATTTCACAAACCTTTCCGGTTCTTTCAGAAAATGCACCAGTTCCCGCATGCAATCCACAGCTTCCTGATTGGCTGCCACATCGCAAAAGCGCAAATCCGGCACCGCAGTTTGCACACTGCCCTTTTCCGGGCGAATCAGTCCCGGTGATTTCTGCCGCCAGCCAAGAAATACGCCCAGCAGAATCAAGGAAAAGATGAGTCCTTCTCCAACTGTTGCCCGGGTGCCCTTTTCCGTCACATTCACATCCAGTTTAAGCAAAGAAAGTACAAATTCGTCATGATTGGGATTGGGCGCTTCCGCTCTTTTCCCGTCCTCAAAGTATAACCGTACCCTGCCGTTTTTTCCAATCACCGCTTCATCAATTTCGCCGCGCTCCGCTGCTGCCATCATGTCATTAAAACTTATCTGCGCAAAAGCATGCTGCCTGCTTTGATAAATCCCTGTCAAACACAAAACTGCCATCATAGCAACGACGGGCACAGCCATCCAGATTCGTTTTTTCACGTTCCCGTCTCCCTTCGCATACATTACGCAGACATTATACAAAGGTGCACATTCCATCGTCCATGTCAATTGCTGGCAGCTTTGCAGAAATTGCCACGGTTATCCACCGGCATACAAAGCCATACTGTTCACATCATGCTGAAAAAGGATGGACGCTCATGGGAAAACATGGGGAAAAACGTGCGCTCGGACGCATGGAAAAACGCATGGAGAAAGAGGACCAGCAAGCACTGCGAAGGCTGGAAGGACGCAAAAAGCGCCATATATTCCGCAAAATTCTGGTAAGCACGGTGGTACTCTTTTGTATTTTCGTGGTGGCAGGATATTTCATTTTTGACGTAGGTTCCTGGCAGAAACTGGATTTGCAGAAAATTCTGGATGCTCCCCAAACCGGCGTACTCTATGACCGGAACGGCGATTTTGTCACCCAGATCCAGTCCAGCCAGCTGCGCTACAGTATTCCGCTTTCCCAGGTGCCAAAAGATGTGCAGAATGCTTTTCTGGCTGCCGAAGACCTGCGTTTTTTTGAACATCCCGGTTTTGATATCGTGCGCATCGGCGGTGCCATCATCGCCAATCTCAAGAGCAGCAGTTATTCCGAAGGCGCCAGCACCATCACCCAGCAATTGATCAAGCTTTCCCATCTGAGCAGCAAAAAGACCATCGCCCGCAAACTGGAAGAAATCTATCTGGCCATTCAATTGGAAAACCAGTGCTCCAAAGAAGAAATTCTGGAAATGTACCTGAACTTCGTCTACTTCGGCAAGGGTGCCTATGGAATCGAAGCAGCAGCACAGGCCTATTTTGGCGTTCGTGCACAGGAACTGACACTGGCGCAGGGCGTCAGTCTGGCTGCAGCCATCAAAGCGCCCAGTCAGTATGCGCTGCACCTGAACGAAGCAAACAACCGCTCGCGAAGAGAATACATTCTGCGCACCATGGCAGAAAATGGCATGATCTCCCCCGAAAAAGCGCAAATCGCAGCAGAAGAAACACTGACTGTCAAAGAGAGCAAGAGCAAAACGCAAACTTTCGGATGGTATATTGACGCCGCGCTTGCCGAAGCCGAAACCCTGCTTCAAATCACACCGGATGAACTGCTCAGCAGCGGCTATCACATTTACACCGCCCTTGACCAGGAGCAGCAGACCATCATTGACCAGCACTACGAAAACAGCGCTTCCTTCCCGGACAATGCCAAAGACGGAACGCCCGTGCAAAGCGCCATGGCAAGTGTGGATGTAAGGAACGGCGCCGTACGCGCCATCGTAGGCGGCCGCAGTTATGATGTGCAGCGGGGGCTCAACCGTGCCACGCAATTGCGCCGTCAACCCGGTTCCGCACTGAAACCGCTTTCCGTCTATGCTCCGGCCATCGAATACCACGGCTATACCACCGCCAGCGTACTGGACGATACGCCCCGCGCATTTGGCAAATATACGCCGCGAAATGCCGGTTACAAGTATTATGGCAACGTCACCATCCGTACGGCCATGAAGCTGAGTTTGAATGTAGCCTGCGTAGGCCTTCTCAACGATATCGGCGTTGCATCCGCACGTCGTTTCCTTGAAAGCGCCGGCATTCCGCTGGATGACCGGGACGCAAACCTTTCCCTGGCCCTTGGCGCCATGACCTACGGCGTATCCCCTGTACAATTGGCTGCTGCATATGCACCCTTTGCCAATGGCGGTTTTTATTACGCGCCTTATTTTGTGGAACGCATCGAAGATGCCGCCGGGCAGGTGCTGTTTGAACACCATGCACAGGGAGAACGCATTTTGTCCGAGCAAAGCGCATACCTGATGACCAGCCTTCTGCAGTCCGTCACATCCTCCGGCACAGGCTCCAAACTATCCGCCGCCGGCACACCTGTAGCCGGCAAAACAGGCACCGTCAATATGGAATCCGGCGGCAACCGGGATATCTGGATGGCGGCCTATAACAGCGAGATCTCCACTGCCTTCTGGATGGGCTTTGATCAGAGCGATGACAGGCACAAACTAGCATCCTGGGTTTCCGGCGGTGATCATACCGCCGCCATGGCCAATCGCTTTTTCAAAAGTTACTATCAGGGAAAACCCAAACCAGCCTTCAAAAAAGCAGATGGCATGGTATGGCTGAACATCGACAAGAAATCCGTGGAGATTGCAGGCGAACCCATGCTGGCCACTTCCCTGACACCCAAAAACTACAGTTATTCCGAGATTTTTACCACGTCAAACCGCCCCTGGAAAGAAAGCAACATCTGGCGTGCACCGGCTACACCCCGGGCGTTCCATGTGACCCACAACGATTCCGGCGCACCGGTCCTTGTGATTACGCCATCCGAAAATGCTCTGTACCGGGTACAGCGGGACTGCTATGGCGAAAGCCTGATTTTAACCGAAATGAGCGGCGCCGCCGGCGAAACGCTGTATTTCACAGACCGCAGCGCCAAACCCGGCATTGTGTACACCTACCGCATCATCCCCATACACCAGGAGTTGCTGAACAACGGCATTTTGTTGGAAGGCAAGCAGGCCGTACAGATTGCCCAGACCAAGGGCGGTTTTTCCTCCCTGTGGCAGGATATTTCCGATTTGCTGTTCGGCGGCAGCAACGAAAGCAGTCAAACCCAGGAATCCCTGTCCCTGTTCTGGCAGAGCAGTGATTAACAATTCTTTTGAACAACAAAACAAAAAGAGGATTTCACACAGAAATCCTCTTTTTATGTTCTGAATTCTTTACAGCGTCACGATCTCGCTGTTCTCCACAGCCCAGTTAATCAGCGCTTCTTCGTCCAGCTTGCTTTCGCCTTCCATGATCTTATCCATCTTGGGATGGGTAGCAGGATGCTTGGGGGTGAACACGGTGCAGCAGTCTTCATAGGGCAGCGTGCTGGTTTCGTAGGTGCCGATCTTCTTGGCGTATTCGATAATGTCGATCTTGTCAAAGCCGATCAGGGGACGGAACACAGGCATTTTGACCACCATGTTGGTCATGTTCAGCGCATCCAGCGTCTGGGATGCTACCTGACCCACACTTTCGCCGGTGATCAGCGCCTTGGCGTTTTCCTTTTCAGCAATCTTTTCGGCAATACGCATCATGTAGCGGCGCATGATAAGGGTCGTATATTCATCCGGGCACTTTTCGTGAATCTGCATCTGAATATCGGTAAAGGGTACCACATACACCTTCATGCCGCAGCAGTATTCAGACAGAATTGCGCCCAGGTCCAGCACCTTCTGCTTGGCCTGTTCGCTGGTATAGGGGAAGGAATGATAGTGCACGGATACCAGTTCCAGACCGCGCTTGGCAATCATGTACCCTGCCACAGGGCTGTCGATACCGCCGGAAAGCAGCAGTGCCGCCTTGCCGCCCGTACCCACCGGCATGCCGCCCACGGCGGGAATCACCTTGGCATACAGATAGGCGTGGTCACGAATTTCCACGTTCAGAACATGCTGAGGCTTGCGCACATCCACCTTCAGGTGGTCTTCATTGCGTTCCAGCACATATTCGCCAATTTTGGCATTCAGCTGGGGAGAATCCATGAAATAGTGCTTATCCGAACGGCGGGAATCCACCTTGAAGGTGCCGTTCAGTTCCTTCATCATTTCGTCCGCCTGACGGCAGATTTCTTCAAAGTTATCCTTTTCCACTTCCACGGCGGGGCACACACTGTGCACACCAAACACCTTGGTCACGCGGCGGATGCATTCGTCCATGTCTTCCACGTCGCTCACAAAGATACGGGCGTCATGGAGCCATACACGGCCGCCCATGCCCTTCACCGCTTCCTTCACGCGGGCCACCAGCGCACGCATGAAGTAGGGGCGGTTCAAGCCCTTCAGATAAATCTCGCCGTATTTCACCAGCAGCAGTTTACGCATATGTTCATCCTCATTTCTTTGCTTTAACGCCGCTGATAACGGCTGAGCAATGCATAGTTCTTTTCAAAAGCCTTCACCACTTCGTCCATCTCTTCCCGGGTATTGTCCGGACAGAAGCTGAAGCGCAGTGCCGATTCGGCATACTTTTGCGGCACGTTCATGGTACGCAGCGTGTGACTTACCTTCTGCTTGTGGGAAGAGCAGGCAGAGCCGATACCCACATAGATGCCGTCGCCCTCCAGCGCATGCAGCATAGTTTCGCTGCGAACCGGCGGAAGAGAGATGTTCAGAATGTGAGGCGCCGCATCCTCACTGTCCGGTGCGGGGCCGTTCACCCGGGCATCCGGCACGATCGCCTTCAGTTTTTCGTACAGATAACATTTCACGGCACGCATATCTCCGTTGCCGGGATAGCTTTCAATGGCTGCGCCAAGGCCCAGAATACCGGGGGTATTTTCGGTGCCGGATCGCAGATTGTTTTCCTGTCCGCCGCCCATCATACGGGGAGACAGGCGCATTCTCGGGCCGGCCACCAAAGCGCCAATGCCCTTGGGCCCATGAATCTTATGCCCGGACAGGGCGTAGGAATCCACTTTCAGTGCCCGCATATCAAAGGGGAGTCGCAAAAAGCCCTGCACGCCGTCCACATGCAAAAGCGCCTGGGGACACTTCAAATCTCTCAAACGGCTGATTTCCTTCAGTGGCTGCACGGCACCCGTTTCGTTGTTCACCTGCATCACACAGATCATGCGCACGGTTTCGTCCAGCATACTTTCCAGCACATCAAGCCGCACACGGCCTTCCGCATCGTAAGGAATTTCTTCCGCATTCAGCCCTTTGAGATGGGAACAGGCTTCCCTAACCGCCGGATGCTCACCTGCGCTGAACAATACGCGGCCGCTTTCTCTCAAGGACTGCAGCCCGCCCAGAATGGCCAGATTATCCGCTTCCGTGCCGCCGGAGGTAAAAATCACTTTGGCGTCGCCGCCCCTGACGGTATCCAGGATCAGTTTGCGGCATTGCCGCATCTCCTTTTCCACCTGAAGGGAAGGCGCATAAAGGGCGGAAGGATTATAAAAATCCTCCCGCATGCATTTCATCATTTTTTCCGCCGCCTTTTCGCTTACGCGGGTGGTGGCGCTGTTATCCAAATAGATCATGAAATTTCCTTATTCCTTAGTTTTCCTGCCACACACCCTGGCTGAGTGCACCCTTGATCAGTTTACGCATCTGTTCGCTGGGCTCAATGATGATGATGCGCTTGTTGCTTTCCTTGGTGAAGTACAAGTACATCAGATCCGCCTCACGGTTCAAAAACCAGTGGGTGCGCTGAATGCCGGGCATGGTAATGTAGCGGTGGAAGGAACCGGAAGACACCATACCGCAGGCCTCCAGGTTGCGCAGGTTCATGGTACCCAGCGCCTTGCGGCGCTTGTTGTTGAACACCTGGGCAAAGTCCATGGTGCCATTGGTGAAGGTGTACTCGTATTCGGTGTTCATCTTATCCTTGTTGATGAACAGGTAAACAGCGCCGCCCAGGCAGATCAGGAAAACGCACAGAGGCAGCAGCACGTCCAGAGAAAAACCGACGGCAAACACCGCATTGATCGTGGTATTCAGAAAGATAAAGGCAAACAGAGCAAACAGAACCATCAGGCCGTTGGCTGCTGCAATCAGCAGCGTACGGGGACCCGTCTTGTGCTTTACCACTACTTCTTCCAGGAATTGATCCATCATGTGTATATTCCTCCTTCAAAATCAGGCCATCACAACGACCATGATAATAGACAAAATCAACCCGCCCACTACTTCCAGAGGCGTGTGTCCCACCAGTTCCTTCAGTTCATCTTCCGTAATGCGCTTGCCTTCGATCAGCACTTCCCGCACAATGCGGTTCAGCAGCGCACCCTGCTTCCCCGTTTCGCGCCGGACCCCCATGGCATCATAGATCACCACGGCAGCCAGTGCAAAAGAAATGGCAAAGGCGGGAGACTGAAAACCTTCCTGCAATCCCATCATGAGACACAGAGAAAACACAAACGCCGTGTGAGAGGAAGGCATACCGCCCATACCCACCAGGCGGTTCCATTCCAGCTTTCTCTCCACCAGGAGATGAATGATGGTCTTAATCACCTGCGCAGCCAGCCAGGACAGCGCGGCACACATAAGCGGCCTGTTCTGACCGATCTGTGCAAAAATTTCCATGCTTTTCCTCCTGTCAGTTGACGCGTTCCAGCATATTCATGGCCAACTGACGCAAAAATGCAGCTTTTTCTCCGAAAATATCCAGTGCCAGAACAGCCGCATCCGTTTCATATTTCGCGTCCATACGGGCTCTTTCCTGCCCCACCATGGCGGGCCAGGTCATTTTTTCTTCCGCTTCATCCTTGCCCAGATGCTTGCCCATCTGTGCTTCATCGCCAATCAGATCCAGAAGATCGTCTATGATCTGGAAAGCCACGCCCAGGTGCCACCCGTACTGCCTGCCCTGTTCCACTTCCCGTTCAGAAGCACCAGATAGCATCAAGCCTGCCACAACAGGCACAGTAATCAGGCAGCCCGTCTTTTTCCGGTGGATGGCTTTTACAGCTTCCAGCCCCTCATAAGGCGCACCAAAGCGCATATCCAGCGCCTGTCCTCCCACCATGCCGAAACTGCCGGCAGCATGCGCCACTTCCCGTAGTGCATCCAGCGTACGGGCGTTTGGAACACCGCTCATCAGCCAGAAGGCATCCGTCAGCAACCCATCGCCTGCCAGAATCGCCATTGCTTCGCCATATACCACATGGTTGGTAGGTTTGCCCCGGCGCATGGTATCATTATCCATGGCAGGCAAATCGTCATGGATCAGAGAATAGGCGTGGATCATTTCAATGGCCATGGCAAAGGGCAGTGCATCTTCCAATTTGCCGCCTGCCATTTCGCAGGCAGCCAGGCAAAGAATTCCCCGCAGGCGTTTGCCGCCCGCAAGCAAGCTATAGCGCATGGCCTGAGAAAGCTCGTCCTGCTCCCCTTCCGCAAAAAAGCTGGCAGCAAGGGCATCCTCCAGCAGCATCTTGTACCGTTTCATTTGCTCATGCATGCTTTTATCCTTTCCCGTTACGGTGCATCTTCCATGGGCAGCGTTTTGCCGCCAGCCAGTTCCTGCATGCGGGTTTCGGCCTTGTCCAGTTCTTCCCCCAGTTCCCGTGCCAGCGTCATGCCCTGTTCATACGCATCCAGCGTTTCGGAAAGCGGCATATCGCCGCCTTCCATTTTCTGCACCAGTGCTTCCAGCAGCTGCAGTTTGGTTTCAAAAGTCTGCTTTTCAGCCGTTTTCTTTTTGGGCGGCAAAAGGATCGCCCTCCTTCTTTTCCAATGTGCGGACCAAAACCCGTCCGTCTCCCAGCACCAGTTCCGCTTCAAGGGGCATATCGCCGACCTTCGTCACCGCCCGCCCGTTGCTCAGCACCATGGCATAGCCCCGGCGAAGCGCCTGTTTGGGTCCCAGTACATCCAGTTTGCTTTCCAGTTCGGTCAATTTGCTTTTCGTCAGCAGCATACGCTTTTGCAGGCCGGTTTCCATACGCATCGTCAGCGCCAGCGCTTTTTGCCGCTGCTTTTGCAGCTGCGTCAGCGGATGTAATGCAGCCAGACGATTTTCCCGGCGAAGCAGCTGATCTCTTTTCGTCATCAGCGTACCACGCATGGCGCGTTCCAAATCATTCCGCATTGCAGACAGCGTTTCTTCCAGCACCGCTTTTTCAGGCACCGCCAGTTCAGCTGCCGCAGAAGGAGTTGCAGCACGCACGTCCGCTGCATAGTCGCAAAGCGTGGTATCCACTTCATGGCCCACGGCAGAAATCACCGGTACAGGGCATGCAGCCACAGCACGCACTACAATTTCTTCATTAAACGCCCAGAGATCTTCCACCGAGCCGCCGCCGCGGCCCACGATAATCACATCCACACCGGGGCAGAGTGCAATTTCTTCAATGCCGCGGGCAATATCCTGTGCTGCGCCCTCTCCCTGCACCTGCGCAGGACGGAGTACCAATTGCACACCCGGATGTCTGCGCCGGGATACCGTGGCAATATCGTGCACCACAGCGCCTGTACGGGCAGTTACGATACCCACCTTCCGGGGAAACAACGGAAGCGGACGCTTGCGGGAAGCATCGAACAAACCTTCCCGCATCAGTTTCTGCTTGAGTTCTTCCAGTTTACGGTACAGTTCGCCCACGCCGTCCTGTTCCATTCCTTCGGCGTAAAACTGATACATGCCCGAAGCCGTATACAGACCCACCGTGCCTTCCAGCACCACCCGCATGCCGTCCGCCGGACGGAAGGATACCTGCTGGGCACTTTGCCGGAACATCACGCAGTTGATACGGCTGTGTTCATCCTTGAGCGTGAAGTACCAGTGGCCGGACACATGCAGCTTGAACCCGCTAATCTCGCCGCGCAGGCGGATCATGCGCAAAATAGGATCCGCCGCCAGAGAACGGCGTACATATTCATTCAAATCGCTGACGGACAGCGTCCAGTTGGCCATTTACTTTGTCATCCTTTTTTCGGCAGCATCAATTACGTTTTCCATCAGCATGGCCACCGTCATTTTGCCCACGCCGCCGGGCACGGGAGAAATCCAGCCTGCCTTTTCCTTCACAGCGTCAAAATCCACATCGCCGCATAGTTTGCCGTCAACCCGGTTGATGCCTACATCCACCACAGCAGCGCCTTCTTTGACCATATCCGCCGTGATCATGCCGGCTTTGCCTACCGCCGCCACCAGAATATCCGCCTGCCGAGTGAAGGAAGGCAGATCTTCCGTGCGGGAATGGCAAACAGTCACGGTGCAGTTTTCCTGAAGCAGCAGCAATGCAGCAGGTTTTCCCACAATATTGCTGCGTCCTACCACCACGGCATGCTTGCCCGAAAGGGGCACGCCATAGGTTTTCAGCATGTACATAACGCCTTTGGGCGTGCAGGCCACCACGCCGTCTGCCCCGGAAAAGAGCGCGCCCTGATTATAGGTGTGGAATCCATCCACATCCTTTTCCGGCGGTATGTGCATCAGCGCGCTTGCTTCATCCAGCCCTTTGGGCAGAGGAAGCTGCAGCAGCACGCCGTCAATGCTTTCATCGGCGCACAGCATATCCAGCTTATTTTCCAGTTCCTGCTGAGAAATATCGCCGGGAAGGAGTACCGTGCTGCCCAGGATACCCAGTTTTTCACAGGCCAGTTGTTTATTGCGCACATAGGTCTGACTGGCAGGGTTATCCCCCACCAGTACCACGGAAAGCGTGACAGTTTTGCCTTTTTCCTGCAATTCCTTTACACGCTGTGCCTGCTTCTGGGTCAGTTGCTCGGAAAGCCACTTTCCGTCCATCAAAACAGCCGCCATGATACTCCCTCCCGCACGCTGCATAATTGAAGGTATAAAATGCGCAAAAACGGCCTTGCATGGCGCAGGCCGTTTTGCCGGCAACGCTCTGCCTTGCCGACATGTAGTTTACGCGTTTATTTCAGGGTTCATGTCCTTGAGCACGCTGCTGAGCACGCCGTTAACGAACTTGCCGCCTTCGGGACAATCAAACTTCTGGGAAAGCGCCACCGCTTCGCTGATAATCACGTTGCAGGGCGTATCCTTACAATAGGTCATTTCATAAATTGCCAGACGCAGCACCGCGCGGTTCACCCGTGCAATACGCTCCAGAGACCAGTCCTTCAGGTAACGGACGATGGTTTCATCCAGTTCCTCGCTGTGTTCTTCCACACCGCGAAGGACACCGTCAATAAACTGCTGGTCATCCTCTTCGGGAGTAAACTCAATCAGGCCGCTCAGCGTTTCTTCGCCGCCGTCACCGCCCAGCATGTTTTCAAATACCATCTGCAGTGCAGCGGTACGCGCCAGTCTACGAGCCATATCCTCTATCCATCCTTATGTACGAAAATGGGAATTGGCGTTCATTACGCTTCTTCCGTGTTTTCTTCTTTTTTTTCTTCCCGGTTGATGCGCACATCTTCCGCCTTATAGGGAGTCACCTGACGGGCAGGAAACAGGCGGTTGATCACATTGCGCAGCCAGCCCTTCTTATCCTTCACGCCGCCCAGGAACAGACCCAGCAGCAGGAAAGCCAGCACCAGCACCGTCTGCCAGAAACCCAGCAGCAGAATGAGCACCGCAATCACCAGCGCCGCAGCGCCGCAGAAAGCAGCGCATTCAAAGGTGCCGATTTTGAACATATTTTCCGTAAAGGTCTTCATCTTATCATTCATCTGCTTTTTCCTCCGCATTGGTTTCGGATGCTTCCTGTGCAGGCGCTTCTTCCTGAAGTGCTTTTTCAGCTTCGGGGGCTGCGTCTTCCTTCACATTTTCAGCAGGCGCTTCCTGCTGCTTCTTTTCTTCAGCAGCTTCCGCAGCCTTTTTAGGCGCTTTTTCCGCCGCCTCATTTTCCTGTCTGGAAGCGAACAAACGCTGATGCACAGGCTTTTTTTCTTCCGCAGGCTGCGCAGTTTCTTCTTCCGCAGGGGCAGCTGCAGGCGTGCACTTCTTCACCGCATCCATACGGGTGGTATCCACCGTAACGGACACGTGGTTCACTTCAATGCCGGAGGAAGCCAGCAGGTACTGCTTGATCTGCTTTTGCAGAGAAGCAATCGCCAGCGGGATGGAGATATTGCCGTTCAGGGAAACACGCAGTTCCACCACCACACCCGTTTTGCGGGAGATGATGCGCATGTTGCTCATGGAAATTTCGTCATGCATATCCACGCAGCGCTTGACCAGACCTTCGATGGCTTTTACGGAAATGCGCAGATCGCCGCTTTCGGTATCCTGCACCACAAAGTTGCGCTTCTTGTAGCGCAGTTTGCCGGGGATGGACATGGCAAACAGTGCAAACAGCACCAGCACAGCGCCGCAAACAAGCAGCACCAGATCCACCCATTTGCCGTTGGTGATTTCATAGTTCAGCACGCTCTGCACCTGATAGACCACCGCATTGCTCACGGCAGCAGCGATCAACGCGGCACCCATCAGCAGCGTAAGCAGACAGCCCAGCCACAAAAGCAGTTTGCTCCAGATTTTCAGTTTCATCGTGTTCATTCCTTCCCAAGTACGGCAAAAGCAGCCGCGCAGCCTTCAACCAGCTTCGCGGCTACTGTTGGCCGGATCAAACGGAATTAATTTTCCTTTTCTTCTTCAGCGGGCACTTCTTCCAGCTGCGCTTCTTCAGCAAGCACTTCTTCGTCAAAATCCGCCTGAACTTTTTCTTCCGCTTCTTCGGCAGTTTCCACAGTTTCAGCGGTTTCCTTGACTTCTTCGGCAGGCGCTTCTTCCTTCACAGCCTGGGGAGCGCTGAGCACGGGAGCCTTGGCGGCTTCCAGGCTGCTCTGCATTTCCTTCTTTTCCTTTTCAAAGCTGACGCCCTGTACGTGCACATCCACGCGCACCACATGCAAACCAGTCATGCTTTCAATAGCCTTGCGCACATTTTCCTGTGCTTCAAGCGCCACCTTCTGAATAGGCTGGCCGTATTCCACGATGATGTACAGGTCCACGGACGCTTCTTCGCTGCCCAGTTCCACCTTCACACCGCGGGTAATGTTGCGGTTGCGGCCAATGATCTCACCAAAGCCGTTGCCAACCACCATACCGGCAATGCCTTCTACTTCGTTGCAAGCCACGCCGGCAATAATGGCGATGACTTCATTGGCGTAAGTAATGCTTCCGCCGTTTTGCAAATTCACATCAACATTGATGGGCAAATCTTCCTTTTTATGCGGCACTTTCGCGCACCTCCTTAAAAGGTTTCACAAATACAGTATATCAGATATTGCGCCGTTTGGCAACACCGGACATATTGCTGTCTGAAATCAAAGTATTCAAAATCCCGCCGCTTGATGCGGCGGGATCTGTTTGATTGTAAATTACGGAGTCAGACGGTTGGGGCCGCGGAACAGGAACATAACTTCCTTGATCGGCACGCCTACCAGCAGCATGGTCAGACGGTCCACGCCCAGACCGAAGCCGCCGTGGGGAGGACAGCCGTAACGGAAGAAGTCCATGTAGAACTTCACGTCTTCACCCAAACCCTTTTCGTCAGCCTGCGCACGCAGCTGTTCATAGCGGTGTTCGCGCTGTGCACCGGTGGTGATTTCGGTACCGCGCCAGATCAGGTCATAGCCCAGAGGCATACCGCGTTCGTCGCGCATATGGTAGAAGGCGCGCTTTTCGGGGCCGTAATCGGTCACGAAGAGGAATTCATGGCCGAACTTGTCCATGGACAGTTTGGCGCACAGGTGCTCGGCTTCGGTGGTCAGGTCGTTCTTTTCTTCTTCGGGGCAGGTGTAGCCGTAGCGTTCTTCCAGTTCCTTGTACACGTCCTGCAGCTTCATCTCGGGGAAGGGCAGCGTGGGCACGACCACTTCCAGACCAAAGATTTCCTTGATCTGCTCGCCGTACTGATCCTTCACCTTCTGCAGAGCATACTGCAGGATTTCGGCTTCCATTTCCATTACTTCGCGGAAGGAGGTGATGTAGCTCATTTCGATATCGAAGCCGGTGAATTCGGTGGCATGCTTGTTGGTGAAGCTCTTTTCTGCACGGAACACGGGGCCCACTTCGAAAATGCGGTCAAAGCCGGCAGCCATGGCCATCTGCTTGTAGAACTGGGGGCTCTGGCTCAGGTAAGCCTTACGGTCGAAATACTTCAGTTCGAACACGTCGGAGCCGGATTCGCTGGCAGCGCCGATCAGCTTGGGGGTGTGGATTTCCATGAAATTCTTCTGCAGGCAGAATTCGCGCATGGCGCCCACCATGCAGGTCTGCGCCTTGAAGATCAGCGTGTTGCGGTCAGAACGCAGGTCCACCCAGCGGTAGTCCAGACGGGAATCGATGGCGGCGTCCTTGGAAATGGGCAGAGGTTCTGCGATGGATTCGATATGCATCTTTTCAGGCAGCATTTCCACGCCGCCCATCTTGACGAAGCTGTTTTCCACCACCATACCTTCCACCGTGATGACGGATTCCACCGTCAGCTTGTCCACCTGTTCGGCGATTTCGGGATACTTTTCCTTTTCCACCGTCAGCTGGATGCGGCCGGAATAGTCGCGCAGCACCAGGAACGCCATGGTGCGCTTGTTGCGGATGTTTTCAACGAAGCCCTGCAGCTTGTTCACTTCGCCGCGGACAGCATTGGCAATCAGATGTCTTTCCATTTTCATTGATCCTCCTGTGCGCTCAGCACATGTTTTGCCAAGCAAAAATCTTTGCCGCCTGATCGGCGGATATCCAAGGCCCAAAATAAATACGTCCCACGCAAATGCATGGGACGAAATTACTTCGCGGTGCCACCCAGCTTGCATTTCAATGAAGAAATGCCGCTTTGCTCCTTAACGCGGAAAACGCCTGCTGATGCAGGAGGCTCCGGGGTGTCCCCATCCGCT
>JAFYLS010000055.1 GCA_017550035.1 Clostridia bacterium | reverse complement strand
GGTCATATCAAAAAGCGGACGAGGCAGTAAAACAAAGCTTCGTCATTTTCATAATCAAACAAATGGCCAAAGCCAAATGAAAACAGGAAAGATGTATCCGTAAAACAGCCGGGCCGCATGTATAGCCATGCACGACCCTATTAGCCGATCATAAACATTGTAAACCACCGAATACAAAAAGTCAAGCAAGCAAACAGCAGGAATGCCAAAAAGAATCCATCAATTTTTGTCATCTTTATGCAAAGCCATGTACAGATTCCGGGCTGCGGAAGCATTCATGCCCTGCACGGAAAGCAATTCTTCCTCGGTGGCTTCCCGCATTTTTTTGACGGACCTGAAATGGGCGATCAGCGCCCTTCTGCGGCTGGGCCCGATACCGGGAATATCCTCCAACTGGCTTTTGCCCATGGTGCTGTTGCGCAGTGTGCGGTGGTGGGTGATGGCGAAGCGGTGCGCTTCGTCGCGGATGCGCTGAATCAGGTGCAGCGCAGGGTCGGTCTTATCCAGCAGAATGCTTTCCTCCCGGTCGGGCAGAAAAATCTCCTCCAGCCGCTCCGCCAGGCCGAACATGGGCACATCGGCGCCCATTTGAAGCATGGCTTCCCGGGCAAAGCGCAATTGCTGGGGACCGCCGTCGATAAGCACCAGATCGGGCATGACCCATTTTTCATTTGGATCTTCGCTCATGGCACGCCTGAAACGGCGGGAAAGCACTTCATGCATGGAGGCAAAGTCGTTGGCGCCCTCCACCGTCTTGATGCGGTAATGACGGTATTCCTTCTTCGCCGGCTCGCCGTCCTCAAATACCACCATACTGGCAACCGACAGCATGCCCTGGGTATTGGAAATATCAAAGCCTTCGATGCGGCGGGGATACTGGCTCAACTCCAGCACCTTCTGCAGCGATTCGCAGGCGCCCACCGTGCGGTCATGCTGCACCTGCTGCCTGGCATTGCGCTTTTCCAGTGCGTCCCGGGCGTTTTTCTGCGAAAGCAGCACCAGAGCCTTCTTATCGCCCCGCTGGGGAACGGTGACCTGACAGGCGCCGCCCCGCTTTTCGCGCAGCCACTCGCCAAGATCCCGCAGGATCTCCTCGGGCATTTCTTCCACAAGCACTTCTCGGGCAGGTCTGCGTTCGTCATAATACTGGGTGATAAAGTCAAAGAGCACCTCATCCCGGTTTTCGCGGCCTTCTCCGGGCAGGGCAAAGCTGTCGCCGCCCACCATTTTGCCGCCGCGGATAAGCAGCACCTGAGCCATGGCGTCCATATGGTCCTGCCACAGAGCGATCACGTCCTGCTCGGCCTCGCTGGTCTGGATGGCCTGCTGCCGCTGCATGAGCCCCTCGATATCGCGAATCTTGTCCCGGACAAGGGCCGCCCGCTCATACTGGAACTGCATAGCCAGCGCCTGCATATCCTTTTGCAGATCGCGGATAACGCCCTGATAATCGCCGCCCAGAAAGCGCATGACCCGGCGGATCAGCGCATCATATTCTTCCTTCGTGCATTTGCCTGCACAGGGCGCAAGACAGCGGCCGATCTCATAATTGAGGCACGGCCTGTGTTTCTTTTCCAACGGCAGCGGCAGTTTGCAGGTGCGCAGCGGAAACACTTTTTTCAATGTTTCCAATACGTCCTTTACGGCCGTGGCACCAATATAGGGGCCAAAATACTTCGCCCCGTCCTTTTCCATGCGCCGCGCCATATCCACCCGGGGAAAGGGTTCCCTCAGGTCGATGCGCACATAGGGGTAGTGCTTGTCGTCCTTGAGAAGAATATTGTAATAGGGCTTGTGCAGCTTGATCAGGTTGCACTCCAGAATCAGCGCCTCCAGATTGCTGCGGGCCAGATAAATATCAAAATCATCCACATGGGCCACCATGGCGCGGACCTTCGGGGTGTGGTCGCGGCCATGGAAATAACTGCGAACCCGGTTTTTCAGGTTCACAGCTTTGCCCACGTAGATGATTTTTCCCTGCTCCTTCATCAGGTAGCAGCCGGGGCTGTCCGGCAGCAGGGCGAGTTTTTGCTTTAATGTTTCGTTCACGGAAAATACCGGACGGGAATCAGATTATTCCTCGTCTTCGTCCTCGTCTTCAAACACGGCCATGGCGGCGTCCACCAGTTTGTCCATCAGGTCATCGTCCACGGGCACGAAATCTTCCATGCCTTCTTCTTCCTCATCGGGCACGACCTTCATGACATAGTGGCTCACTTCTTCCACATTGTTGTCTTCCACATCGTCGCTGAGCAGCACATACTCTTCGCCGTTGTAGTAGAAATAGCGTTCCACGCACAGCTTCAGTACCGCGCCGTCTTCGCCTTCCATTTCCACGATATCCTTTTCAAATTCGCTCATGATGAAAATCTCCTTATTGATTGATTTTTATGGATGTATGCCCGTCACGGGCATGGGTTTCCCTGCAAAAAGTATACCATATTGCTCCGGTAATTTCAATGCAATCCTTTGCATCATCTGCCGGAAAGCATATATTCAAAAATCTGCCTGGCAACGGGCGCTGCCACGCTGCCGCCGCCGCCCGCATTTTCCACCACGATAGAAAGCGCATAGGGCGTATCCTGACGGTCCAGAAAACCCACAAACCAGGCGTCCGTATCTTCCTGCCCGTCCTTTTCGGCAGAGCCGGTTTTTCCGCACACCGCAATTCCCGGGATATCTGCCCTTGTACCCGTGCCGCCGGTGACCACGCTGCGCATGTAATCCTTCAAAACGGCAGACGTTTCTGCGGTCATCACCGTTTCATAGGCGCGGGGGGCATAGGAAGCGCGCACTTCGCCATCCGGCGCAGCAACGCTTTTGAGCAGCATAGGCTCCATCATCACGCCGCCGTTTGCCACAGCGGATGTGATCATGCACATGTGCATGGGCGTGACCAGCAGTTCGCTCTGCCCGGCGCCCGTCCAGGCGATTTCCTTGGTCGTACGGTTTTTCAGAGGATAGGAGGAATTCTCCACCACCAGGTCCCGGAAAAGGAAGTTATCGTTAAAGCCCATGGCTTCGGAGGTCAGCTTCAGGTTTTCATCGCCGATTTCCAGCGCAATCTGGGCAAAAGAATTGTTGCAGCTGACCTGAAAAGCCCTCTTCAAGTTCAGTTGCCCGTGGCTGGTCACCTTATTTTCTGCCAGCACGGTGCCGGCATCCGTAATAAAGTGTTCGCCAATCTGGTAAAGACCGGTGCACTGGAAGGACCGGGTCTGAGCAGAGGTCAGATTGTTCAACGCAGAAGCCGCCGTAACGATCTTGTAGGTAGAACCGGGCGCGTACAACCCCTGCACGGCGCGGTTAAAGAAAGGTTTCTGCGGATCATCCTTTGTGGACTGAGTCACCTGCATGGGATCAAACTGAGGGAAGGAAAGTTCGCCCAGCACTTCGCCGGTTTTGTAGTTCATGACCACCACGGCGCCGGCTTCTCCCTCGGGGAACACAGAAGAAATATAAGCTGACAAATCGGCGTCCACCGTCAAAACCACGTCGTCGCCCCGCAGCCTCTCTCCGGCAAAATAGGCCTTTGCCCGGTCCCGGAAAGAAGCGCGGAATCCATACAGGTGTACCGACATAAAGCTTTCCACGCCGTTTGACACATTATTCTTTTCATCGCCCAGTACATGGACCATAGCATTTCGGACACGCACATCCTCTGCATACAGTCTGCCATTTCCGCCGGTGGATGCCAGAAGGTACCCGTTTCGGTCATACACGCTGCCCGCCTCGACATGCTGCTTCTGCTGGCGAACGTAGGTATTCACATTGGACGCAAACCACCGGTTTCCGTGCGTTGTCAGGCTGTAGGCGCCATAGGCGACCAGCAGCGCAAACAAGCACAGCAATACGCCGGCGATGCGCTTGATATGCCGTCTGATCGCTTTCATCGGACGCCCTCCTCCTGCCCTGCCAGCCATTTATCCTCACTGACGCCGGCCTGAATACGGCTCTGCACACCCTGCAAAAGACCAATCACGCAGAGACTTGCCACCATCGACGTACCGCCGTAGCTGATAAAAGGCAGTGTCACGCCCGTCAGCGGAATCAGTTTGATGTTGCCGCCCACAATCACAAAGGTCTGCAGAGCAATCATTGCCGCGCAGCCAATGGCAAGCAGCGCTTCAAAGGCTGTACGGGCACGCATGGCAATCATCACGCCGCGAATGGCGATCATCACATATATCCCCAGCACAATGACGCCGAACACCACCCCAAACTCATGGAGAATGACCGAGAAAATAAAGTCATTGTAGTATTCGGGAATGACGGACGCATTGCCAAGACCCAGTCCCACGCCCCAGGTGCCGCCGTTTACCATGGCGATCAGCGCCTGCACGATCTGGTAACCGGCGTTATCCACATCCGCCCAGGGATCCAGCCAGATGCTCACACGCCTGCGCACATGAGCAAACATATTATATCCCATGACCGCAGCGCCCGCGCCGCCCAAAAGACCTACGCCGATGAGGGGCAGACTGCCAGTGGACACATAAACGAGCAGCAGCGTTACAAAGTAATACAAAAGCGCCGTGCCCAAATCCTTCTGCAGCATCAGGATGGCCAGGCAGATTCCCACAAACATTACGGTCAGCACCGTGCGGCGTTTGGAAAGAAGGTAGGCCGTCACGCACAGAACAGCCAGCTTCACCACTTCACTGGGCTGCATGGACATGCCGCCCAGCATGATCCAGTTTTTGGCGCCGTTCTTTTCCGTGCCAATGATGAGCGGAAGCAGCAGCAGCGCAAAAGAGGCAGGCACCATCAGGAAGGTGAGCACCTTCCAGTTTTTCCAGTAGCGCACCAGCAGCGTACACACCAGCATGCACACAACGCCCACAAAATAGTTGGCTGCCTGCGTCAATCCTCTTTCAGGGTTAAGCCGGTATAAAACCAATACGCCTAAAGCACACAGGAAATTGGTAAGCGACAAAAGCAGCTTATCCGCAGGAAACAGGCGCGGAATGCCCATCACACCGGCAAAAGTCAGCGCAGGCACGCAAAGGGCCAGCAAGATGCTCCTGAAATCGCCGTCTTTGATAAAGAGCATCAGGAAAGCCAGAAAATAAAACAGCATGACCACAGAAAGAAGTCCCCTTGCCGGGTCCTTACGCCGTTTTTTACGGTCTGCCATGTTCATTCCTCCTCCTTTCCTGCAAAAAAGCCAACATCAAGAATCAGAGATACCGGTCGCTGCGGCGTCTGCGCGCAGGCACTTCAGCTGGCATTTCCGCATCATTTTGTTGCGGATACATCGGCTGCATCCTGTCAGGTACAAAACCTGCCGCCTCGGCAAAGGGATTGACATCCTCATCATCGTTCAACGGCAGATTATCATCATTTACAGGCACATTCTGCTGTACATTGCCGCCAAATGAATCATACACATTACGCGGAGCATAGGCCTGATCCCGTTGCGTGCCGTATTCAGGCGCAGCGTACACATTTTCCGCATACGGCGCATAAACAGGCGCATAGGATATTCCGCTGCTGGTTTCATCTTCCGCAGTTTCATCCATAAAAGGATTCTGAGCAAGCTGTCCGGGCATTCTCATCCAGCCGTTTTCCGCCGGTGCAAACATTCCCGCCACTTCCTCAAAGGGAGAGGGGCCGTCAAACGCTGCTTCGTTTTCATCTTCACCGGGGCGGAACAAAACACGCTTGGGCACATTCAGCCCGGCAAAAAGCCGCACACGCATCACCGTGCCGCCTACTTCCAATTGAGTACCGTGCAGCGCATAGCCCTTGCTGCCACGCACCGCTTCACCGTCCAGATACACATTCTGCCCGCCGATGGGCGTGACAGCCAACCCCTTTCCTTCCACAAACAGGAAGGTGAACGCTTTCTTCGGCATCATAGGGCCTTTGATCCGGATATCGCAGCTTCGCCGGGCGCCCAGCACCCCCTCACGGGGCAAAGGATAACTTTTATCCGTAGCCATATCCCTCAGTTCACCTACCAGCCCGGCATCCGGAAGATTCTTAATTTCCTTCCGCCAAATCCTGGCGTCCTTGCGCAGCCAGAAAAGCCCGCGCAGCAAAATCAGCGCCCCCAGAAGCACAAACACATAACGCATAAACAGCGCGAAAATTTCATATCCTGTTCCTGCCACAGGGCCGCCTCCTTTCTTCCGAAGCAATATTTTCCGAAAGATAAACGATGTTAAAACTAGCTTTTTTCCCTGCCGAGTCATGATCTATTTTCAGTATAGCATATGAAGAAATATTCGTCCAGAAAAGGCATTCGAAAAACTTTTCACTTTTTTTCAATTTTTTTCAAAAAACCTATTGACAAATCAGTCCGGATGGTTTATTATACATTTCGTCGCTTGTGAACAGCGCAGTCGACGAAACCTCGGGGTGTAGCGCAGTCTGGTAGCGCACGTGCTTTGGGAGCATGGGGCCGGGGGTTCGAATCCCTTCACCCCGACCATTTCCTTCCGGGTGTTCGACAGCAAAGTTCATCTTACATGGCCCCATGGTCAAGCGGTTAAGACATCGCCCTTTCACGGCGGTAACTCGGGTTCGAGTCCCGATGGGGTCACCATTTTTTTACTCAGCAAGCGGCGCGGGCCTCGCCCCCCACTTCACCACGGGCCTTTAGCTCAGTTGGTTAGAGCGGCCGGCTCATAACCGGTTGGTCCCGGGTTCAAGTCCCTGAAGGCCCACCATTACACGGCCCGGTAGTTCAGTCGGTTTAGAATGCCAGCCTGTCACGCTGGAGGTCGAGGGTTCGAGCCCCTTCCGGGTCGCCATATTCGCCTTGGTAGCTCAGT
>JAFYLS010000054.1 GCA_017550035.1 Clostridia bacterium | reverse complement strand
GTGCATGGCTGTGCGCTTTGGCAACGTGCTGGGTTCTCACGGCAGCGTCATTCCTCTGATGGAAGGCCAGATCCGTGCCGGCGGCCCCGTTACGGTGACTCATCAGGATATCACCCGTTATTTCATGACCATTCCGGAAGCAGCGCAGCTGGTACTGCAGGCAGGCGGCCTGGCGCAGGATGGCGCCATTTATGTGCTGGATATGGGCTCTCCTGTGAAGATTATGGACCTGGCCGTGCGTCTGGTGCGCTTCTACGGCTACGAACCCAATGTGGATATGGAAATCCGGGTGACCGGTCTGCGTCCCGGCGAAAAGATGTACGAAGAATTGCTGATGGATGCAGAAGCGGATAAGATGACCCGTACCGCTCATAACCTGATCTTTGTGGCGCCTCCCATCCAGCTGGATGAAAACAAGTTCCTCAAGCAGCTGGGCGATCTGGAAGTGATGTGCGAGGAAAATTCCAAGGATATCGTGGAAAAACTGGAAGAAACGGTGGATACTTTCCATCCCCAGAGCAAGAAAAAAGCTGGTTGATCAACAATCTACAGGCAGCAGCTGCTGCCTGTTTTTATGTCAAAAAGTTCATGAAATTCTGTGCAAAACAAAGAAAAAAGGTATTGCAAAACGGGTGCGGGATATGGTATACTATCAGCTGTGTCATACGGACGGTCCGCTGGATGCAGACAGCACCATGAACGTCTATGAGGAAAGGAGGACACTACAATGAGTGAAATCATCCGCTCCATTGAGCAGGCGCAGCTCCGTTCCGATCTGCCCTCTTTCGAAGTTGGCGACACCGTGCGTGTTCAGGTCAAGGTCGTTGAAGGCAGCCGCGAACGTCTCCAGGCGTTCGAAGGCGTTGTGATCGCAAAGCGCAATGGTTCCAACCGTGAAACCTTCACGGTGCGTCGCGTCTCCTACGGCGTTGGCGTAGAACGTACCTTCCCCCTGCACTCCCCCCGCGTAGACAGCGTGACTGTTGTGCGTCGTGGTAAGGTGCGTCGTGCGAAGCTGTACTACCTGCGCAACCTGCAGGGCAAGGCCGCTAAGATCAAGGAAGCCGGCCGTCGCTAAGTATCGGAAAAAAGACGTCATGACTTATGTCATGGCGTTTTTTTGTTGCCTGAACAGTGAGTGATGGATGTATACGGACTGCGGAGCGGAAAAACTCTGAAAACAGATGATTTCTGTATGTTTTTGTATTATTTCTATATGCCGAACGCCGAAGGTGAACCATATTTGATGCAAGGTACTGACATGAATTTGAAAATTATGACATAAAATGACATAAAATCGTAATAATATGTTACGTGAATGGTTATAATTGATGCTGAAGTATGCTGAAAGCAGATTATTTGCCACCCTTTCATGATTAGCCTATAATCGCTAAGGATCAACGATTCCGACAGCAATTTTCCTAAGTGACGGAAATATGCGTTGAAAAAGACAATATCATCGGGAGGAAAAGGGCATGGAAAGAAATACAGAGAAAATTCGGCTCATTTTGGCAGAGGATAATGAAGAACTGCGGCAGGCGATGGCTGACTATCTGCACAACCAGGAGGGAATGGAAATCATTGCACAGGCGGGTACCGGCGTGGAAGCTCTCCGCGCGATGGTGGAACATGAAGCGGATGTACTGCTGTTGGATATGATTATGCCCAATACAGATGGCTTTGGTGTACTAAAACTGATGCAGAGCATGCCTTTGCTGAAGCGTCCCAAAGTGATCGCAGTAACAGCACTGGGGCGTGATGATTTTGTTCGCCGTGCCGTAGCTTTGGGCGTAGACTATTACATGATAAAGCCTGTAGAAATGAGTACCCTTGTCCAGCAAATATATGATGCAGTTCGGGGAGAAGCGGAGTTTCTTTTGCCTGCAGAAAAAGAAGAAACGCATAGAGTGCTTCCCGGCACTACCCTGGAAGACAAACTTTCCAACCTGTTCCTGACCTTGGGCATTCCGGCTCATATCAAAGGCTACCAGTTCCTGCGCGAGGCTATCCGCCTGGTGCTGGATAAACCGGACATGATCGGCGGCATCACCAAGGAACTGTATCCTACCATCGCCAGACGATTCGGCACCACGTCCAGCAAAGTGGAGCGCGCCATCCGCCATGCCATCGAGGTAGCGTGGGGCCGCGGACGTGTTGACGCCCTGAATCAGGCTTTCGGCTGCCGGGTGGTGTATCAGGACGTGAAGCCCACCAATGGCGAGTTCATCGCCCTGATTGCGGACAAACTGAAGATGGATAAAAGTGCGTGAAAAGGCAGGAAAATCAAGGGGTGCGGGGTTACGTCATACCGATAAAGGTTTGAAAACACCAATAAAAACGGTGAAAAAAACCGATAAACTCTAAAACAAAATGCAACCAACTTTTTTCATTGGCATCGTCCTTTCCATAGGGGAAAAGAGGAACAAAATGTGTCAACGAAAGGGGGCGGTTGCTTTTGTTTTACAGCAAATGGTAGAGGCTTTTGTGGTCTATTGTCAGGCGAAGAAACTGCGGGAGAAGACGATAGCGGCGTATGAACAGACTTTGAAGCTCTGTGCTTGACACTGCAGGGTGCGTCATGTATATTGGTAATAACATATAAGTGCACATTTTGTATCTGAGAGGGGTTTTGCAGCATGAAGAAATTCCTGATCGTTTTGCTGGCAATGTTTGTTGCTTTGTCCTGTGCAGCGGCGGAAGATACCGTGACAGCCTGCGATTTTGAAACAGGCGTACCTGCCCAGTTTATACAGAGCGGCTCTGCTGCGCCTGCGGTGAGCAATGCGGTTGCTCATGGCGGCTCATCTGCACTGCATGTGAAGAACCGCTCCGGAAACAACTGGGATGCGGTGGATCTGAATGCCAAAGCGCTTGGGATCGATGTGGGTGTACCGACGAAGATCAGCGCGTGGGTGTGGGTGGACAGCGAAGAAGAAGGCACTTTCGTGATCGCGAAAGCCGGCGGGGATTATGCAACCCTGGGTTCAGTTACCTGCCCCGGAAGAGAGTGGACGGAGATCACTGCCGAATTCAATCTGGATCAGCCGGTGAACATCCGTTTCCAGAATCTCTCGGAAAACTGGAACCATGCCGAATACTATCTGGATGATATGGTTATCACAGTGGGTGAGGCGCCTGAAACGGTGGAATCCACCGAGCCGCCGCTGGATTATGCATCTGATTTTTCTGCCGGCACTGATGGCTGGTATGCCCGTTCCGCCGGTACTGCATCTGTGTCTGTGACGGACGAACAGGGGCTTTTGATCGTCGGCCGCACCGATACCTGGAATTCTCCCGGACGCGATTTCCCGCTGGTGACGGGCAAAACCTATCAGCTGTCCGTGCTGGTGAAGCAGGATCAGTTGGATTCTGTCGGCTTTATTCTGTCCATCGCACACAGCCGCGACGGTTCCGAATCCTACGAAAACCTGGCTACCTGCACCGCAAGGAAGGGTGAATGGACGCTGATGCAGGCAACGTATGTGGCAGGCCGTTATGATACCCATGTTTTCTATGTGGAGGGCGGTCATGCAGATACCGAGTTTCAGATCAAGGATTTTGTCTGCACCGAACAGACTTTGAAGTATGGCAAGGCAGGCATTCCCAGTTTGAAGGACGTGTATGCGGAATATTTTGACTTTGGTACTGCGGTGACCGGCAATGAAGTGCTGGATGCGGACCGTATGGCGTTTTATGAGAGCCAGTTCAATATTTTTACTGCCGGCAACGAAATGAAACCGGATTCCCTGCTGAATGTGGGCGAATGTATCAAGGCCGTCAGGCAGGGCGGAGACCAGACGGTGGTCAAAGTCAAGTTTGAAAGCTGTATTCCTCTGTTGGACTGGGCGCAGGAAAACGGCGTGAAGATCCATGGTCATACGCTGGTATGGCATTCACAGACGCCTGAAATGTTTTTCCATGAAGGCTATTCCATCAAAAATCCGCTTGTTTCCCGCGAGGTGATGCTGGCGCGTATGGAAAGTTATATCCAGCAGGTGCTTACATGGACGAACCAAAACTATCCCGGCGTGATTGTTTCCTGGGATGTGGTGAATGAAGCTGTGGCAGATGGCTCTTCCAAACTGCGCGATTCTCTCTGGACGCAGGTGGTGGGCGAAGATTTTGTCAATCGCGCCTTTGAATATGCCCGCAAATATGCGGCGCCCGGTACGCTTTTGTATTACAATGATTACAACAGCGAAAACACCATGAAGAATCTGGGGATCCGCCGTTTGCTGGAAAGCCTGATTGCTGAGGGTACGGTGGACGGTTACGGCTTCCAGAGTCACTATACTGTGAACAACACCAATATGTTCTATGTGAAAATCGCATGGAAGGAAATTGCAAAACTGCTTTTGAAGGATGGAAGTCCCATCCGGCTGCGTGTGTCCGAACTGGATGCCGGTATTGCTGCCAATACCGATGCCAACTGGCAGGCACAGGCCCTTTTCTATGACGAACTGATGCAGCTGTATATGCAGTATGCCGAGCAGCTGGAAGCGGTGCAGGTTTGGGGTACGGTGGACAATCTGAGCTGGCGTGCAGATTCGTACCCGCTGCTGTTTGATGCCATGAGCCAGCCTAAACCTGCATTCTATGCCATTGTGGATTGATTTGCAGCGAATGGTGCATTTGCCGGGTTCAACGGGGATGCAATAATCTGAAAATTATTGTTCGCGCTTATTTTGCGCATTGCAATACAGTACAAATAATAAAATACCGGCTCCTTGTATTGACAGCGTCTCTCTGTGCATAAAGTGTACGGTAAGAATGTGCCGATGGAAGGGGTTGGTATTTTTCTATATACAAGAGATAGAGGAACCGCACTGTAAGAAAATTTACGAATGATCATTTACTGAACGGGGCGGATGGCTCGAATACCCGTCTTGAGACACAAGCATGTGGAAAGTGGTGGTAAAAGCATTGAAAAAACACAGAAATATTTGAGAAATTGAAAAAAGGGGGTTGTCAAATGGGTGAAACGGGTGTATGCTTAAACAAACAAAAGCAGAATATTTCCTCCCCTTGTTCCTTAACAGCGCTGTGGTGCTGTTAAAATAGCGGTATAACCGCAAAATAAAATAAGGAGGACCCCGTTATGAAGAAAGTTCTCTCTCTGGTACTGGCGCTCTTGATGGTGCTGAGCTGTGCGAGCTTTGCTTCCGCAGAAGGCGAGAAGGGTGTCATCAACCTGTATGCATTTACGGACGAAGTGCCGAAGATGCTGCAGCATTACATTGACACCCATCCGGAATTCGGCTATACGCTGAACACCACTATCATTGCCACCACCGACGGTCTCTATCAGCCTGCATTGGACCAGGCTCTGACTGCCGGCGGCGCTGATGCTCCCGACATCTACTGCGCTGAGGCTGCCTTCATTCTGAAGTATGCGCAGGGTGACATGGCTTCCTACGCTGCTGCTTACGATGATCTGGGCATTGACACTGCCGCTGCTATTGAAGCTGCTGACATTGCTCAGTACACCGTGGATATCGGTACCCGTCCCGCGGACGGCAAGGTTGTCGGTCTGGGCTATCAGGCCACCGGCGGTGCCTTCATCTATCGTCGCTCCATCGCTATGGACGTTTGGGGCACTGACGATCCCAAGGAAATTGCTGCCAAGATCGGTCCCGGCTGGGATAAGTTCTTCGAAGCTGCTGAAGAACTGAAGGCCAAGGGCTACGGCATCGTTTCCGGCGACGGCGATATCTGGCATCCCATTGAAAACAGCTCCGAAAAGGGCTGGATCGTGGACGGCGAACTCTACATCGACCCTGCCCGTGAAGCTTTCCTGGACCTGTCCAAAAAGCTGAAGGACAACGGCTATCACAATGACACTCAGGACTGGACCGACGCCTGGTATGCTGACATGGCCGGCATTGGCGAAAAGCAGATCTTCGGCTTCTATGGTCCTGCTTGGCTGATCAACTACACCATTGGCCAGAACTGCGGCGACACTGCCGGCGACTGGGCTATCTGCGAACCCAACATCGGCTTCTTCTGGGGCGGCACCTGGCTGCTGGCCAACAAGGACACCGAAAAGAAGGAAGCTGTTGCTGAACTCATCAACTGGGTCACCCTGGACTGCACCGAAAACGGTCTGCAGTATGGCTGGGCCAACGGCAACATCTACGGTGATGGCGGCACCAAGGACTGCGTAGGCTCCGGTACTGTTATGGCTATGAGCGATGGTAAGCTGGACTTCCTGGGCGGCCAGAACATGTTTGACGTGTTTGTGCCTGCCAACCAGTATGCAAACGGCAAGAACCTGACTCAGTATGACGAAACCATCAACGGCATCTGGCGTGACGCTGTCCGCCAGTACACCGCCGGCACGATGACCCGCGAAGAAGCGATTGAATTCTTCAAGACTGACGTTGAAGATAAGCTGGGCATTGAAGCTGCCGAATAAGTCTAAAGCTCCTTTTGTGGACGGACGGGTTACCGTCCGTCCACATTTTCCATGTATTCACTTCCCGAGGGAGGAATGGCCCATGCGTAACTCGCTGAAACGCAAAAGCGTGAGCTATGCAAAGTACGGTTACCTGTTCAGCCTGCCCTTTGTGTTGGCGTACGCCATTTTCATGCTGTATCCCACCATCTATACGCTGATTATCGGTTTCACCGATCTGAAGGGCGTTGCCACCAACACATGGCAGTTTCTGGACGAGCCCTTCAAGAATTTCCAGAAAATCCTGACCAATAAAACATTCATCGGTTCGATTAAAACCACCTGCATCATCTGGATTATGAACTTCATTCCCCAGATGCTGCTGGCGCTGCTTCTGACTGCCTGGTTCACCCGCCGCAAGGTGACCATCAAGGGTCAGGGCGCGTTCAAGGTGATCTTTTATTTGCCCAACATCATCACAGCTGCCACGGTAGGTATTCTGTTTTCCACGTTCTTTGGGTATCCTATCAGTCCGGCAAATGCTGTATTGAAAATGTTTGGGAAAGAGTCGTTCTATTTCCTGAATGATGCATGGGCGTCCAGAATCATTGTTGCTTTCATTCAGTTCTGGCAATGGTTTGGCTATACCGCCATTGTGCTCATTTCGGGTGTGCTGGGCATTAATCCCACGCTGTTTGAATCGGCGGAGATTGACGGCGCAACACCATCACAGGTGTTCTGGCGCGTTACGCTGCCCTGTATGCGTACGATACTGATTTATTCGCTCATTACCAGCCTGATCGGCGGTTTGAACATGTTTGATATTCCCAAGGTGTTCAATAACGGCGCGCCTGCCAATGCAACCATGACATCCTCGCTGTTCATTTACACGCAGGCATTTACGGGCACCTACCAGTACAACCGCGCAGCCGCTGCCAGTATGGTCATGTTCCTGCTGATTGCTGTTCTCTCTGTCTTTGTGTTCTTCCTGATGCGTGACCAGTATGACGCAAAGGAAAAACGTCAAATCCGCAGGATGAAGCGGCAGGCGAGAAAGGGGATGACAGTATGAGCAAAAAACGCAATAAGGTGAAACTGGAAGGCACCGGCTTTCTGGGTATGTTCATCAAATATGCTGTATGCATCATCCTGGCTATCCTCTGCATCATGCCGTTTTACATCATGATCGTCAATGCCACCCGTGATACCTATTCCATTCAGCAAAGCGCCATTTCCCTGATTCCCTCCAATGCATTGATGCAAAACTATGCAGTGTTTGGTGAAAAGGCTTTTGATCCGCTGGTCGGTTTCAAAAACTCCATGATCATTTCCACCTGTTCCACTGCATTGACGGTATATTTCTCTACACTGACGGCTTATGCGCTGGTGGCGTACAACTGGAAACTGCGCAATGCCCTGTTTGGTTTCATTCTGGGTGTCATGATGATTCCCGGTCAGGTGGTGTCCATTGGTTTCTATCAGTTCATGTACAAACTGGGGATGACCAATAACCTGCTGGCACTGATCCTGCCTGCCATTGCGGCACCCGGTACCGTGTTTTTCATGCGTCAGTACATGCTGCCTTCTCTGAGTATGGATATTGTGGCTTCTGCCCGTATTGACGGTGCCGGTGAATTCCGCACGTTTAATACGATTGTACTGCCTATCATGAAACCTGCTATGGCGACACAGGCTATCTTCGCCTTTGTAACCAGCTGGAACCGCCTTCTGGAACCCATGATCCTTCTGACCCGGAAAGAAAACTATACCATGCCTATCATGGTCAGTTTGCTCAAGGGTGACATTTACAAAACGGAATACGGCACCGTCTATCTGGCGCTGACCATGTCTGTGATTCCCTTGCTGGCAATCTACTTCATGCTTAGTAAGTACATTATTGCCGGTGTCGCTCTGGGCGGCGTAAAAGAATGAACGCTTGTATTTCACTGTTCAAAAAGAAAACCCCATCGGGCGGCTGCTCGGTGGGGTTTTTTAAACCTGCGCTGTTTTTATTTGCATCTTGCCAATATAAGACGAGCGCGGTACACTGATGGCAGAGGAAAGGCGGAGGTGTGAAGAATGAAAAATACGCGGTTCAAAAATGGCGTGCTGCATGTGCTTCTGATGGAAGATTTGCCTGAGCAGGGAAGTGTTGAACTGCCGTTGTTCACAGCCGAAGCAGGTGATGAGGGATATTTTGTTGTTCCCTATCGGGAAGTGTGTTTTCTGACGCGCTTTTTGTCCCGGGAGGACGAAGACTACACCACGCCCAGCTTGATTCTTCCCATGGCTGGGATGAAAAAAGGGGATCAGGCATATCTTGCTGTGTTTGAGGGAATGAAACATGATGCCCGCATCCGGGTTCGGGTGGAAAATGGGCGTTATACCTTGTCCTGTACATACGACCTTGACCGGATTACGCTGTATGAAACGCCCTCTGTGCGCATTTATACATTGACTGGCGCGGATGCCGATTATAGTGGAATGGCCCGTCTATATCGGGAAATACAGTTGGAGTCGCGGAATCTGGTTCCGTTGAAGGAACGGGCGCTTACCCATCCTGCCGTGGCTTATGCACTGGATGGGATGCCGGTGGTGCGCATCCGTATGGGGTGGAAGCCTGTGCCCAGTCCGGTGCTGGAGCAGACGCTTGAAACCGAACCGGAGCTGTTCGTGGCGGCTTCTTTTCAGGATGTGGAGCGCCTGGTGGATGAAATGAAACGCCAGGACATCGAAAAAGCGGAAATTGTGCTGGTAGGCTGGAATGTTGGCGGTCACGACGGACGTTGGCCACAGGCTTTTCCGGTGGAAGAAAAAATGGGCGGGGAAGCGGGGCTGTTGCATCTGATACAGCATGTGAAGAAGGCCGGATATCGGCTGGTGTGCCATACCAATGCCAACGATGCCTATCGAATTGCAGACTGCTGGGACGAAGAAAAACTGATCCGCAATAAACAGGGAGGACTTTGCTTTGACAGTGCAGGTTGGGGCGGCGGCCGCATGTATGACCTGTGCCTGATGCCTTCACGGCCTATCCATGCAAAAGTATTGGACAGCCTGAAGGAATTGGGAACGCAGGGGTTCCATTATGTGGATGTGCTGTCCATCGTCGCGCCGCGCACCTGTTATCATCCTGATCATCCCATGAACGCTGGGACGTATGTAGAAAAGGCAAGAGAGATTCTGATGGATGCAAAACAACGCATGGGTGGGGTAGCTTCCGAAGGCGGAATGGATTTTGCTGCGGATCTGCTGGATTTTGCACTTTATATTTCCTTCAATCTGCTGAGCGGTACGCCGTCTATTGCCGATGAACCGATTCCGCTCTGGCAATTGGTATATCATGGATATGTACTGCACAATGCGTCTGCAGAAACGGTGAACTGCATGGTGAAGCCTGCGCAGCATCGCTTGAAGGCATTGGAGTACGGAAGTATCCCTGCAGTGTACTATTATTCCCGTTTTGTGGGAGGAAACCGGCAAAACTGGATGGGGAATACCGATATGCGGTTTTCCACCGATCAGGAGTTGAAAAACAGTGTTCGGCTGCTGAAGGAGTATCTGAAAGGATATGAGCCCTTTGTTTCCCGGCAGCTTGCCACCATGGAGCGCCATGAACAACTGACGGATCAGGTGTACTGCACCACTTATTCCGATGGCTTCCGGGTGCTGGTCAATTACGGAAACGAGCCTTATGCGGCGGGGAATGCTGCTGTACCGGCTATGGATGCTGTATTGCTTCCGCCCAAAGGCAAAAGTGAGTGATTTGAAAGGAAATATCCAAAAATAAAAAGCAGCCTGTTTGGCTGCTTTTTGAATGGGTTATTCTGCCAGAAGCAATGCCTTTGGCAGATCTTCTTTAGATATCCATAAGGCTGTATAGGGGTTGCAGTGCAGCTGCTGCCGGATTTCCCGAAAGCCGTTGACCAGCGGATCATCGATGATCATGATGTGCTTGCCTGCCTGCAGGATTTTTTGGTATGTTTCCATCCAGTGTTTGGGTCCCGGTTGACCGGTGCCGTATACCCACTGAATGGCATGGAGTCTGGGCAGCGATAACAGCATATCCAGATGGGCGAGCTGCCCAATGCCGTCCAGGTGATAGATGGTGTGAGAGAATCTTTGTGTATCCCTTTCCAGGGTCGGCAGGACAAACTCCCGAAACATCTGCGGACTGAGCATGTAGCTGAAATCGCATTGCGGAATATAGGAAGTTTCACGGCTCAGGATGCCGTTCCAGTCCGTATATGCGCCCTGCGGAGCCAGAATTGCAGCGAAATCATCATAGGCAGAGCGCCATGCGGTTTCGGTTTCCAGAATCAATCGGTGCACTTCGTCCGGTTCATCCATCAGGGCAAAGAGCAGGTTTTCCGTGCCGCAGAGAGATGCAATTACATCCATGACACCGCCGAGGTCCGGCATGCCGACCATGACGCTGCCCTGCCATTTTTCCACACCTGCCCGGCAAATGGCACGAATGCGCTTAGCCCACGGGTTTTCGGGATCATAAGCCACATGCAGCTTCGTTACATTCTCTTCGCAAGGGAAAAACCACATGCCGCCGGAAGCGTTGTCTGCCCGGGCACCGCAGAATGCGGCCAGTACGCCGGGACCGAAACAGGCCAGATCAAGCCGGGGATAACCGTCCAGAAAGAATTCGCATTGTGAAAGTTCGGCATCCACTGCATCGACCACTTCTTCGGCTGACCATGAAAAATCATGGCAGTTGGCCTGCGTGATGCGGGGGGCTTTTGCCTGATGAGACGGAGCGTAGGCATTATAAACCAGACCGTTGATCAGCGGCCGTCCCAAAGTGCCCTGCCACCATTGTTCATGGCGGCTCAGGGTTTCAAGCATTCGTTCTTTGCTGAAATGGACAGACATTTCATGCTCCGTATCAGCCCTTAAAGAACTGCATGCGTTCCAGCGTACAGCAGATGGCTTCGATGTTTTCTAGGGGTACATCGGCAGCGCATTCTGCAGCCAGCATCAGGCCGCCTTCGGGCATATACATGGCGCGGGTGCATTCTTCAATATGCGCTTCGATATCCTTGGGAGAAGCAAAGGGGAAAAGCTGCCGGTCCAGGTCCAGATCAATGCAGATCTTGCCCTTGCAGGTATCCACCAGATGCTGAAGGCCATTGGCGCGGATCTGCGGATTGAGGATGTTGACGCCGGCTTCCTTCATATCCGGAATGACCTGCCAGATGCAGCCGTCGGTGTGCATGTAGACCAGTTTGCCTGCTTCGTGCACCACATCGTAAATGGCCTTGTAAGCCGGCTTCATATATTTGCGCCAGGTATCGGGGCTGATAGGCAAACTGTGCTGCATGCCGTTGTCATCGCCAAAGACGATGACTTCCTGGTTGGGATCGCTTTCTACGGCAATGCGGGTCTGTCGGATGTTGTAATCCCGGACGATGTTGATCATGTGCTGCAGCTCTTCCGGCTCTTCGGCAAAGTCAATCATCAGTTCCTCAAAACCGCGCAGGTCCATAAGCCGCAGGAACATGAAGCCGTGGGGAAGTCCCACGTCTGCTTCCGGGGCTTTCAGATTCCAGATGTCTTCGCGTTCGGGCAGCGGATGACCGGTAACGATGGATTCATAGCCCTCCCGGATATTTTCCCACACGCAGCCCCAGGCATCGGTGAACTTGCCGGCGTGATAGGAAGGGGGGGTGAAGTACTTCACTTCATCCGTTTTCTGCACATTCTGGAAAATGTCCGGATGGCGCAGGCACAGTTCCTGCAGTTCTTTGCCGTATTTTGCCCAGGTGGCGGGCAGCAAGCCTACATGCACGGGAATACGTTCGGGATAATTATAGGTGATGGCTTTCAAATAATCGGTCATTGGAGCAAATCCTCACTTTCTGTATGCTTGTGTTATCTGCAGATTTCTTCCATAGCAATTTCCTGCCAGCGCCACAGGCACTGCGGATTGTGGCTGACTGTGCTGATATCTTTCAGAATCAGCTCCAGATTGCGGTTGTATTTCCGGGCGGCATCGATGGTCTTTCTCAGATCACTGCGGATCTGCGCTTCATCCAGCGTGCCGCTTGCCAAATATGCAGGGTTGGGTTTGCTGCTCATGACCACAGTATCCGGCATGACTTGGGCAAAGTGCTCTCTGTCGTTCCAGGGACTGCAGGACAGTTTACGCACATTGGGCAGCTTGCGGATCACGTCCATACGATCATCCAGACGGTCGCAGCAGCCATAGTAAATGGCGCCGAAATGGGGGAAAATCCGCTGCATGTAGGCTACTTCAAACTCATCTGTTACAGCGGGAGAAACGGCGGTAAACAGCTGCGCCAGACCAAAGGACCATGCATTCTGGGAGACGGCAGGCAGATCTGCCTTTGGCAAATCCGGCAGGAAGGTGTGGGAGCAGTGACACAGATTGCTGTCGATATCAAACAGCTGCTGCTCATTCATCTGCTCAATCATGTCCAGAACGCCCTGCGTCATTTTTTCCATAATGGCGTGGATCATGTCCGGATCGTCCATCAGGGCAAAATAGCAGTTTTCCACACCCATCCACTGGGCAATCACATCCCAAAGGCCCAGATGCATGCAAAGCCCCTGCATGCGGTAGGGAATGATGCCGTCAAAGAGCATGTCCGCTTCTTCGCGGATTTGTTTTTCCCGCTGAACATCCAGAGTCAAGCGGGGCATGCGGATTTTTCTCACGTCTTCCATGGATTCAAACTGGTTGATATAGGAACTGCTGGAGGAAGTGGCACCTTCTTCCAGAATGATGTGGCGGCTGGTTTGGGTTTGGATGCCCCAGCCGGTGTTATGGATGGGGCGTGGAAGGGAAATATAAGGATTGAGTACCATGTCGGCAGGCATGTGCCTGAATTTGTAGATCTGCTGCCGGATGCTTTCTTCCACATTGCGCCAGTAAGGGTCCTTGACCTGGCAGACCAGGGAACCATCCACATCCATTTCGTTCCACGGGATCTGATCAATAAGCAGCATAGGACGCTCCATGCCCAGTGTGTTGAGCTTTAGCCAGAGCGCTCTTTTTTCTGCATTTATTGGATTGGATGCACATTCGGCATAAAGGCCGGCCAGCTCGCGAAGAGTGGCAATTTCATTATTTGTCAGCATACACTTTTCCTTTGCGTTATTGACAAAATGGTCGACGGATTACAGGCAGATACAGCATAAGGTTACGGGATACTGCTCATCATTTTTCTTCATATTCAGTATACTACAAACGGTCAGAGCGGGTCAACGGATTCGGGGTCATAACATTGACAAATGGCATAAACAACGCTATGATGAAATAAAGAAGCTGAATATACCATGTGGATTTCAGGAGGTCAACTGTGCATACCGTATCCATTTGCCGGCAGGGAGAAAAATATGTACCTTATTTGCGTACCTGCGTGGGAGCAGGCAGAGCCAACGAAGCGCTGCGTGCAGCGTTTCAGCGCCATCTTGCGTTGGTGCAAAGTAAGATCGGGTTTCGCTATCTCAGGTTTCATGCCCTTTTGCATGATGATATGTTTGTGCTGCGCCGCGATGAAACCGGGAAAATGATCTACAACTTCCAGTATATCGACGATGTGTTTGATATGATGTTGGAGAAAAATATTCGTCCTTTTGTGGAATTGAGCTTTTTTCCGGATTGTCTTCGGGGCGGAGACAGCACCCAGTGCTGGTGGAAAGGCTATGTGACGCCGCCGGATGATTTTGCTCCCTTTTGCGAACTGATTGAGAGGTTGGTGAAGCATCTGCTGGCGCGTTACGGCGCGGATGAAGTGCGCACCTGGTACTTTGAAGTATGGAACGAACCCAACCTTTACGGTTTCTGGGATGGGACGCGCACGCAGTATTTTGAACTGTATAAGATGGTTGCCGAAACGATTAAGCAGGTGGATGGCGCATTGCGCGTAGGCGGTCCGGCTACCAGCAATTTTGTGCCCGACAGCCGCTTTGACGGGGAAAAAGAGGATGAAGAAGCAGCGCTTACCCATAAAGTGGAAGATTTGGACAGTTTGCAATGGCACGGTGTGTGGATTGAAGAATTCCTGACTTTTTGTCAGGAAAACAAGCTGCCGGTGGATTTTGTTTCTACCCATCCCTATCCTACGGATTTTGCTTTGGACGGGCATGGCAGGGTAACTGAACGTTCCCGCAATGTGAATGCGCTGCATAAAGATATGACATGGCTGAAAGAAACGGTGAAGAACAGCGCATATCCGCAGGCGGAAATCCATCTGACGGAGTGGTCGTCCAGCCCGTCGCCACGGGATTACACCCATGATTATCTGCAGGAAGCGGCCTTTATCATCAAGACCAATCTGGATTGTATTGGTCTTGCGGATTCCCTTTCCTACTGGGTGTTTACCGATGTGTTTGAAGAACAAGGGGCAGGAGACAGTATATTCCACGGCGGATTCGGTATGGTCAATTATCAGGGGATTGTGAAGCCGGCTTTCCATGCATACCGCATGCTGGCTTCTCTGGGCGATGAATGCATCTACCGGGATGAACATGCCTTTGTGACGAAAAAGGATAAGGATATATGCGGCATACTGTATCATTACCCCATCCGGGAAAGCATTGCGCTATCCCGCTACCCGGATGCCTCCAAGGCGGAAAAGGACCTCTCTCAGGGTGAAATATATGATGCGGCTTTGCATTTTACAGGCTTCATGCCGGGGCAGATCATTCATCTGGAGCAGTTGGACCGCAATCACGGATGGGGCTATCGTCACTGGCAGGAAATGGGCTGTCCAGAACCGCCTGACAGGGCGCAGACGGAGCAGCTTTGCAAACTTGCACTTGCAACGAAAACGTGGGACGTGCAGGCAGATGACAAGGGTGAACTTTGTCTGAACATTGCGCTGGAACCCTGGAATGTGGTGCGATTCTTTACCGGAGATTGATGTTTTCTGATGGTTTATTTACGGCAGAACGGCTTGTCCGGCTGCCGTTTTTTTGTTCTTTTCTTTTCTGGAATATATGACATTTTGACTAAGTTTTATTTTAGGCTTGTGTAGCGCTTGAAATGTAAGGGTGCTTTGTGTATAATGTATGCGGTTGAGGTGTTATATTAATATGAAAGAATTGAACATGCTGGTATGGCTGACTCAGCTTGGTTTAAGTATTGCAATGCCGTTGGGCGGTTTTGTAATGCTGGGATTGTGGCTTAGAAACCGCTTTGAACTGGGTGTCTGGGTCGTTCTGGCTGGGTGTCTGATTGGTTTTGCCAGCGCTTTTCAAAGCCTGCGCTACACCTTAAAGGCCATGACGCTGATGGAAGATAATATGACACGAAAAAAAGCGGACCCGCCCGGTGTTTCCTTTAATGATCACGAATAAGGAAAAGGATGTAAGAATCATGGAATCCCGAAAAATTGTATATCGCGAAACGGGAATTGTGGCGCTGGGGCAGGTAATAGGCCTTGCGCTGATGTATGTGGTATTTGCACTGCTAAACCGGTTTGACCAGTCGGTATTGCTGGGAGGGCTGCTGGGAACGGTGCTCTCGATCGCAAACTTCTTCTTTATGGCAGTGAGCGCCACGCTGGCATCCGATAAGGCGATCAATCAGGATGTAAAAGGCGGAAAGTCGCTCATGAAAGGATCTTACTTTCTGCGTCTGGCGCTGATTTTTCTGATTCTCTTTGCAGGCATAAAGAGCGGACTGTGTCATGTGCTGAGCAGCGTGCTGCCTTTGGTGTTCGTACGGCCTATTATCACGATTGCGGAATTTTTCAGAAAAGGAGATGTAAAACAGGCATGAATGTAAATGTAGAAGGCGCATTTGTATACTTTACCATTCCGATTCTGGGCGGTATTCCCATTTCTCAGACCACGGTATCTATGTTCGTGGTAACGTTGCTGCTGTGTTTGGCTGCAATCAAACTGGGGAAGAATTTGAAAAAGCGTCCTGACGGTGTGCAGGTGATGGTGGAAAAAGCGATTACCATGCTTTATAACATGGTGGGCGATTCCATGGGCCAGCATAATCTGCACTGGGCGCCTTTTATCGGGACCATTTTTGCCTGCAGTATCTGCGGCACTTTCATTGGTCTGACCGGCTTTTTCCGCTCTGTAACTGCGGACCTGAGCTGCACTATGGTATGGTCGGTGATGATCTCTGTCATCATTTGGTATATCAATATCAAGCGCAACGGTCTTATCAACTGGCTCAAGGGTTTTGCAGAACCCATTGCTGTCATGACGCCCATGAACATCATTGGTGAAATTGCGCAGCCTGCCTCCATGGCTTTCCGTCACTTTGGCAACGTAGCCGGCGGCGGCGTGATCACCAGCATTATTTACACGGCGTTTACCATGGTATCGTCGCTGATTCTGAACCTGATCTCTGCAAGCGGCATTGCCGTGGGTGCGGTGCTTCTGGTTGTCGGTGCTGCACTGCTTGTGCTGTGGAAAACGAAGAAGCGCAAGCTGATCGTGCTGATTCTGGGTCTTGTGAGCGCTGCGCTGGGTATCTTTGGTCTGCTTCAGGCCGCCGGCGTGCTGGCAGGTGTTCCGGTACTGGCGCTTGGCGTTCCAGCTGTGCTCAGCTGCTACTTTGACCTGTTCTCCGGTTTCGTGCAGGCGTATGTATTTACGCTTCTTACCATGACCTATATTGCCGGCGCGTGTCCTCCTCCCGAGGAAGCGGCGGCCTGAAAGGAATAAAAAATCAATAAGTATCTATTAACAGGAGGGTGTTTTATGGATTTCACGGCATTGGCAGATGCAATCAAGGTACTGGGTCAGGCTATCGGCGCAGGTTTGTGCATGGGCCTGGGCGCTATTGGCCCCGGCGTTGGTGAAGGTAACGCGGTAGGTAAGGCTCTGGAAGGTATGGCCCGTCAGCCTGAAGCCAGCGGCAATCTGCGCACTACCATGATTCTGGGCTGCGCCATCACCGAAACCACGGGTATTTACTCTCTGCTCATCGCATTCCTCATTCTGTTTACCCTGTAAGAAGAACGATATCGCTAACAAATATCCAAAATACAATACAAATTCAGGAGGAAAACAACATGGATTTCACGGCATTGGCAGATGCAATCAAGGTACTGGGTCAGGCTATCGGCGCAGGTTTGTGCATGGGTCTGGGCGCTATCGGCCCCGGCGTTGGTGAAGGTAACGCAGTAGGTAAGGCTTTGGAAGGTATGGCCCGTCAGCCCGAAGCCAGCGGTAATCTGCGCACTACCATGATTCTGGGTTGCGCCATCACCGAAACCACGGGTATTTACTCTCTGCTCATCGCGTTCCTCATTCTGTTCACGCTGTAATCTTGTGCGTGTATCAATAATGCGACAGGAGTGAACAAAGTGGGATATTTTGAGAGTTTTATCGGCGTCAATTTCTGGACGGCGCTCTTCGTACTTCTCAATACGCTGCTCATCTTCTTCGTGGCGAAAAAGTTTCTGGTGGGCCCGGTGCATAAAATGATCACCGACCGGCAGAAAGAAATTGACGATATGTACGAAAACGCCGGGAAAGCCCAGCAGGACGCCAAAGATATGAAGGCGGAATACCAGGAAAAGCTTTCTCAGGCGCAATTGACCAGCGAACGCATGGTCAAGGAAGCTGTGCAGCGCGGTCAGAACCGTGAAGAAGAAATCATTCGCCAGGCGAATGCCGAAGCTTCTGCGATTCTGGACAAGGCGGCCAATGATGCGCTTCTGGAAAAGAAAAAGGCTGTCAACGACGCCAAGAACGAAATCTCCGGTCTGGCGCTGGCCATTGCTGAAAAAGTGGTGGGCCGCGAGCTGAACGGGGAAGACCAGCAGGCGCTGGTGGATCATTTCATTGATGAATTGGGTGATAAGGCATGACACAGACTGCAAGTGTTTATGCTCAGGCACTGTATGATCTTGGCCGGGATGAGAATCTGACCGGGGAGATTCTTCAGGAACTTAAAACGCTCAAGGGCGTGTTTGCGGAAAACGAAGATTATCTGCGTCTTCTGTCTACGCCCAATCTGCAAAAGGATGAGCGCTGCGGGATTCTGGATGAGACTCTGCGGGGCAAAGTGCAGCCCTATGTGCTGAACTTTCTCAAAATCCTGACCGAAAAGGGGTATATCCGCCAGTTTGCGGAATGCTGTGATGCGTACAGGGAACTGTATAACCAGGAACACGGCATTCTGCCCGTTAAAGCGGTCACGGCTGTACCGCTGACGGATGCGCAGCAGCAGAAACTCTGTGCAAAACTGAAGGAAATGACCGGAAAGACCATTGAAATTGAAAATCAGGTGGATCCCGGGTGTCTTGGCGGCGTACGCCTGGATTATGAAGGGATGCGCGTGGAAGATACCGTGCAGCACCGCCTTGACGCAGTGGCTGCGCTGCTGAAAAACACCATGCTCTGATGGCAGAAAGCAGGGATAGGATATGGAACTGAGACCTGAAGAGATTACGAAAATTATTCGCAATCAAATCAAGAATTACGAAAATAAACTGGAAACCAGTCAGACCGGCGTGGTCATTCTGGTGGGCGACGGTATTGCCCGTGCCTCCGGTCTGGATCAGTGCATGGCCGGCGAACTGATTGAGTTCCCCAACGGCTCCTACGGTATGGCTCAGAACCTGGAAGAAGATACGGTGTCCATCGTTATTCTGGGTACCGACCAGGGCATCAAGGAAGGCGATACCGTTAAGCGTACGGGCCGCGTTGTGTCCGTGCCCGTTGGCGAACAGCTCATCGGCCGCGTGGTGAACGCGCTGGGCGAACCCATTGACGGCAAGGGCCCCATTGAAGCCGCAGGCTATGAACCCATCGAAAAGAACGCCCCCGGCATTATCGAACGCCAGCACGTAGATACGCCTCTGCAGACGGGTATCAAGGCGATCGACTCCATGATTCCCATCGGCCGCGGTCAGCGCGAATTGATCATCGGCGACCGTCAGACGGGTAAAACCACCATTGCTACCGATACCATCCTCAACCAGAAGGGCAAGGATGTTATCTGTATCTATGTGGCGATCGGTCAGAAGCGTTCTACCGTAGCCCAGGTGGTGGAAAACCTCAGCCGCGGCGGCGCCATGAACTACACCATCGTGGTTTCCGCAACTGCATCCGAACTGGCTCCCATGCAGTATATTGCCCCCTACGCAGGCTGCGCCATGGGCGAGCATTTCATGTACCAGGGCAAGGATGTGCTGGTCATTTATGACGATTTGAGCAAGCACGCCGTGGCCTACCGCGCC
>JAFYLS010000053.1 GCA_017550035.1 Clostridia bacterium | reverse complement strand
CGGTCGGTGGTGTTGTTCAGCCAGGAGCAAGTGTAGTAAATGTCATACACTTCGCCGTTCTGGATGGAGTTCAGCATCTGGTCATTGGTCATGTACTCGATCTGGCAGGTAACGCCGATCTTTTCGCTGGACATCTTGTTCAGTTCTTCCAGAACCATCGCGTTATCGATGGGGCCGGTAGCGCCGCAACCCATGGCCCAGGTCAGCGCGATTTCTTCAGCGCCGGCGAAGGAAGCCATAGAGAGGACCATGATGAGAGCCAGCACGAGAGATACGAGCTTCTTCATAATAGAAACCCTCCTTTAATATTTATTACCACAGCCCGTAAGCTGCAATAACCTTGTGGAAGATACGGTTTTCTTTCATTAGCCCTTCACGGCGCCGATGGTCAGACCGCCGATAAAGTACTTCTGGAAGAAGGGGTAAGAGCAGGCAATCGGGATCACGGAGATCATAACCATTGCCATACGCACGGTTTCGGAAGGCACGTTCTGAGCTTCGCCGGGGGTCATGAACTGGGCGTTGCGGCTCAGGAAGTCGATGTTGCTTTCCAGAGAGATCAGCACGTACTGCAGGGGGTACAGATTCTGAGCATTGGAGTTCAGGTAGTACTTGGCCATCATCCAGTCGTTCCAGTACGCGAAGGTGAAGAACAGACCGATGGTCGCGATGGAAGGCAGGGAGATGGGCAGCACGATCTGCAGGAAGATACGGATCTGACGGGCACCGTCGATCTTGGCAGATTCGATGATGGCTTCAGGCACCGTGGTCTGGAAGAACGTACGCATGATAACGATGTAGAAGCTGGAGCAGCAGATGGGCAGGATCAGCGCCCAGAAGGAGTTCTTCAGGCCCAGGATGTTGGTGTTGATCATGTAGCTGGCAACCAGACCGCCGCTGAACAGCATGGGGATCAGAATGAAGATGGAGAAGAACCCACGCAGACGGTAGTTGGGACGGCTCAGGGCATAGCCCATGGTGGAGCACATAACCAGACCGATGCTGGTACCGATCACGGTAACCAGGATGGAGTTCAGGAAAGCGCCGCCGATGTAGCGCCACTGACGCAGCAGGTAAACATAAGAAGCGACGCTCCAGCCGCTGGGAACATAGCTGTAACCCTTCTGAAGAACAGAAGCTTCACTGGAGAAGGATACGATCAGCACCAGCAGAGCAGGCATGAAGCACAGCAGAGCCAGAGCAATAAACAGAGCACTGATAAAGACGTTGGTCGTGGGCTTTACACTGTTGAATTTCTTCAGGCCTTCGATGGGCGCCTTCATCTTTTTCTTGTTAGCATTCACAGTAGACATTTTGCCATTCTCCTTTCATCAGTTTATCAGCCATTAGAACAGACCGGCATTGGGGTCAATCTTCTTGACCACGATGTTGGCGATGATAATGGTGATACAGCCGCAAACGGACTGCAGAAGGGAGGTGGCGGAAGACATGTTGATGTTGGGACGTTCGAGCAGTGCCTTGTAGATGTACACGTCGAAAGTCTGGGTGATTTCCACCAGACCGCCAGCGTTACGGGTGGCCTGATAGAACAGACCGAAGTCGCTGCGGAAGATGGAACCAACAGCCATGATGAACATGATGGAGATGATGGGACGCAGGGTAGGCAGGGTGATGTACTTGGTCTGCTGCCACTTGGTAGCGCCGTCGATCAGAGCGGCTTCGTACATTTCCTGGTCAATACCGCTGATGGAGGACAGGTACACAACCATGTTGTAACCCATGCCCTTCCACACATTCAGGAAGACCAGGAACCATGTCCAGAAGCCAACGTCTGTGTACCACATGTTCTTTGTCTCTCTGAGACCCAAGGCAAGCAGCACGCGGTTTACCAGACCGGCATCGGTGGCCAGGAAGGCGTAAACGAAGTAGCTGATAACAACCCAGGACAGGAAGTGGGGCAGGAACATCATGGTCTGGCAGACCTTAGCCAGCTTCTGAGACCACATATTGTTGATCAGGATAGCCAGAGTAACAGGAATCACAACGCCCAGAACAATGAAGATGAAGTTGTACACCAGGGTGTTGCGAAGCATGTCACTGAAGTAGCTGGACTTGAACAGAACTTCAAAGTTCTTGAAGCCACTCCACTTGGAGTTCACAAACAAGCTGTACAGGAAGCTCTTACCGGGCTTTACCTTGTAGTTCTTGAATGCGATAACCACACCGAACATGGGAGCGTAGCAGAAGATCAGATACCAAATGGTGGTAGGAAGATGGAGCAGGAAGATCTCAAGATTGTCAAACGAGGAGCCGTTGCTGCCCGTTTTCTTCTTGCCCTTGACCGCTGTCGTACTCATTAGAGGCCAACCCCTTTCGCGTGCAATGGTAATGGATGTTATGCAGAAAAAGCACGAACGAAAGAAAGCCGAAGTGTCCTTCGCTTTCTGCCATAAACATCACTGATGATGAAATGAGTATAGCACAGTTTCCGGGCCTTGTAAATAGCTTTTTTGTTCACTATATCCATATTTTTTTTGTTTTTTATCAATATTGCCCAATTTTCCTGCATATCGCGCTGTCCGTGTGCATTTTTTTGCATTTCTTTTCACCAGTGTTTCACAGTATAATTCGGCACAAATTGATGGTATTATGCACATATCGACTTATTTCGTGTCACATTTTGTCAATAAAAAATAAAGGATGCTTGTACGAAGCATCCTTTTCATCCAAATTTTGCCATCATACAAACAATTATTGTTTAGCTTTGGGTTTAAACAAAACTGCCGTAAGAAACCCGAAGAATACCGCTGCCGTAATACCGCCCGCCGCTGCCGTGAGTCCGCCTGTAAAAGCGCCGATCCAGCCCTTTTCCTGTACAGCCGCAATGGCGCCCTGGGCCAGTATATGGCCAAATCCCGTTAAGGGGACGGTTGCGCCTGCCTGTGCAAAGGATACAAAAGGACCGTACAAACCCACGGCGCTGAGAATTACCCCTGCCGTAATGTAGGCTACCAGTATTCGGGCAGGCGTCAGCTTGGTTTTCAAAATGATCCATTCACCCATCAGGCACAGCATGCCTCCGCAGAGGAATACTTTGATATATGTCCACAACATCATGCTTCTCTCTCCAATACCACCAGATGCGCAACACCCGGTATGGTTTCTCCCTGCTGGCTGGACGTGGTGCTGAGCAGCGCACCTGTCGCCATAAACGCCACACGCTTCCAATGCCCCATTTCAAGATTAGGCAGAATATATCCCCGCAGTACGGAAGCTGCACACCCGCATCCGCTGCCGCCCGCATGTACATCCTGATCCTTGTCAAAAATCATCAGTCCGCAGTCCGTATGCTTTTTACCGCTCAGTTCCACACCATTTTTCCCCAGCAGGTCATACAATAAACGGCTTCCCACGGCCCCAAGGTCTCCTGTAACAAACTGATCGTAGTCTGCAAGCGTCCTGCCGGTATCCAGTAGATGATGCAGTATGGTATCCGCGGCCGCCGGAGCCATGGCCGCCCCCATATTGTTGGCATCCGTTACCCCAAGATCAATCACCCTGCCTACCGTTCCCATGGGGATGCGCACCTTGCCCCTCCCCCGCGCCAGCATATGCGCCCCGGCGCCGGTTACCGTCCATTGTGCGCTGGGCGTGCGCTGACATCCGTATTCCAATGGAAAACGGTACTGCCTTTCCGCCGTACAAAAATGGCTGCCCGCTGCGCACAGAACCGGATCAAAATAGCCCCCATCGCACAGCATGGCACCCAGCAAAAGGCTTTCCGTCATAGTGGAACAGGCACCGTACAGCCCGAAAAAAGGAATGCCCAGTTCCCGAGCGGATAAGGACGCCGCCATGATCTGATTGAGCAAATCACCGCCCAGCAGCGCCTGTACCTGCCCTTTTTCCATCCCGGCGTTGGCAATGCATTTTTCGCACGCCCGGCGGAAAATCATGTGTTCCGCCATTTCAAAGCTTTCCTGGCCGCAAAGGGGATCATCCACCACTTCATCAAAATTGATTCCCAGCGGCCCCTTGCCTTCCTTGGGGCCTACCACGGCTGCCGATGCAATGATACCCGGCATACTTTCCAGCAATACGGTCTGTTCTCCGATATGCTTCACTGTTTTCAGCATTTTTCAACCTCCGATCAGGCAATAGATCAGCCCCACTGCCACAGACGCCGTAATACCGTAAACCAGCACAGGCCCTGCAATGGTAAACAGTTTGGCGCCCGTTCCCAGCACCCATCCTTCCGGACGGTATTCCATGGCAGGCGATACCATGGCATTGGCAAACCCTGTAATCGGGACCACCGTTCCCGCACCTGCATATTTCCCGATACGGTCAAAAATGCCAATGCCGGTCAGCAGCGCCGTGATAAACACCAGCACCATGCTGCCAAAGGTGGATGCCTCCGTGCTGTTCAGCGACAAATAACGGTATCCCAGGTCTGAAAATGCCTGTCCCAGCGTGCAAATCAATCCGCCCACCCAGAAAGAGCGCAAACAGCCTTCCAGTAGTTTGGACGAAGGCGTAACCTTTTCCACCATCCGGGCGTACTGCTTTCTCAGCAGTTCTTTTGCACTGTTTTGCTGATCCTGTTTCTTCATTTCATTCCATCCCTTTCCATACCTCAGTATGTTTTATATCAGAAGCGATGCACACAAAGCGCCGATTCCCTTCCCCAGCATCAGCGCTACTGCAGCATAACGCAGGTCAGATGCGATCTGCAGCCGTTCGTACAGCACAGGAATCACTTCCAGCGCTTCCGTCAAGGCAGATGCCAGCATGCCCACAAATATCCCGGCAAACAGCAAACCGATGACTGCCAGAGCCATTCCGCCGTGAAAGTGAATAGGCGCCATGCCCGCGAAAGCTGCACCGGCAGTCAAAGCCAATGCGCACATTTTCATGCTGCCGCCATGTACAATATCTGTAATGCGCATCGGCAGCGAAAGCATAATCCATACCGGGGCTGCGCATACCCCTGCAACCATGCCTAAAAATGCGCCCATCACGGCAATCACGGCACTTTTCCCGCCGTTTTCTCCGCCTTAGTGCGGTATTCATTCAGTTTGATATCCAGCGGCGATACAGTTTTCCGTTTTCCGATCAGTGCATAATATCCTCCTACGCCTGCAGCAACACCCAATGCGTATGGGATGGCAATCAGTGCCGGATGGACCGTTTCCCTGCCGGATACCAAACGGACAAAAGTTCTCTGCGCATCTTCCATCCCCACATCCGAATGAAACCAGGAAATAGCCAGCATGCTGCCAAAGAAGAGGATCAAAAAGGCCAGCACCGCGCGTACTTTATGAAGCTTGTACTTTTTGTCTCCCGTCACATGGATAAACACTTCATCCGCACCCAACAGCGAAATTTCCTCCCCCATGGGCAAAAGGGCTTCCACAATGGCTGCAGCCGGAATACGCCACACCCCTTCAGAAGACTGAACATCCATTTCGGTCTGCAGCGCGGCATGCGCCTTTGAAGGGTCATCGCCCAAGACATCTGCCACATCCTGAAGTACTATTTTTTGACCGGGGAAAATAAAGAGCCTTTCCTTCAACTGTACATACAGCATGCTTTCACCTCAACAGCAGTATGCCCATGTTTTTGCATTTTGTTGCATCAAAAAACGGATGGACACATTCGTCCATCCGTTCATTTACTATTTTATTCTTCGTCCGCCACCGGGTTTTCTTCCGGCCAGGGATAGAAGCTTTCGTCCACGGTGAGAAACTCCGCCTTGGCGTCCGTCACTTGGGTCAGCTTGGTCTGTACATTTTCCAGATCTTCCGTCCGCACCAGAATGGTCGCTTCCACAGCTGTGGAAAAAGCCGTATCTTCAAGCTGCAGCGGCATATCCTTCATGGCATAGCGCACTTTATCCCACACAGGATACGGCACTTCCATCAGGAAGCGGGTGCTGGGAATCATGTTCACCACCTGCGCCGCATTCAGCGCCACCACGCAGCCTTTCCGGTACGCACGCACCAGACCGCCTGCACCCAGCAATATCCCTCCGAAATAGCGGGTAACCACCACACAGCAATCGGTTACGCCCACTTTTTTCATCGTTTCAATGATAGGCATACCGGCTGTGCCGCCGGGCTCACCGTCATCACTATAACGCATGATGCCCATATTCCGTCCGATGATATAGGCGTAGCAGTTATGCGTGGCATCCTTGTGCTTTTCGCGGATCTGCTTAAGAAAAGCCAGCGCTTCCACTTCGCTTTGGCAGGGCGCGGCATAGCCGATAAAGCGGCTTTTGTTCACAATGAACTGGTCATCCGCCCGCTGTTTCAGCGTTTTATAGGGTGCATCCGCCATATTACTTCAGCACCACGCGGCAGTAGTTCTTCTTGCCCTTGCGCAGCAGAATGCCGTCCGTGCCGAATTCGTCGGCAGACAGCGTTTTGTCGATAGAATCCACCTTGCTGTCGCCCATGAGCACGGCGCCCTGCTGTACCTGCTTGCGAGCATCGCCGCGGCTCTGGCACAGGCCGCACAGATGCAGCACGGTAGTCAGACGGTTGTCTTCTTCCAGCTGAGCGCGGCTCAGTTCAAAGGTGGGCACTTCGGCAGCAGCACCGCCGCCAAAGAGGGCAGCAGCAGCCAGCATGGCCTTCTGGGCTTCTTCTTCGCCGTGGACCAGCTTGGTGCATTCAAAGGCCAGAACCTTCTTGGCTTCATTGATCTGGCTGCCTTCCAGCTTGGCAAGGCGGCGCACTTCGTCCATGGGCAGGAAGGTGAGCAGCGCCAGACACTTCTCCACGTCGGCATCGGCGATATTGCGCCAGTACTGGTAGAAATCGTAGGGAGAGCAGAGGTTGGGATCCAGCCACAGGGCGCCCTTTTCGGTCTTGCCCATCTTCTTGCCTTCGTGGTTCATCAGCAGCTTAAAGGTGCAGGCAAAAGCGGCTTCCTGTTCCTTGCGGCGAATCAGGTCGGCGCCGGCCAGCATGTTGCTCCACTGGTCATCGCCGCCCATCTGCAGACGGCAGCCATGGTTCTTGAACAGCTGCAGGAAGTCGTAGGCCTGCATCACCATGTAGTTGAACTCCAGCAGCGTCAGACCGCGTTCCATGCGCTGTTTGTAGCATTCGGCAGCCAGCATGCGGTTGACAGAGAACATGGAACCCACGTCGCGCAGGAAGTCCATGTAGCTCAGCTTGCGGATCCAGTCGGCGTTGTTGACGATCATGGCCTTGCCTTCACCGAATTCGATGAAGCGTTCCATCTGCTTTTTGATGCAGGAAACGTTATGGTCGATGGTTTCAACGGTCATCATCTTGCGCATGTCGGTTTTGCCGCTGGGGTCGCCGATCATGGCCGTACCGCCGCCCACCAGGGCGATCGGGATATGGCCGGCACGCTGCATGTGGGCCATGGCGATGATCGGAATAAAGTGGCCAAAGTGCAGACTGGTAGCCGTGGGGTCAAAACCTACATAGAAAGTAGTAGGTTCTTTTTCCAACTGCTTGTAAAGTTCGTCTTCAAAGGTGATCTGCGCCAGAAATCCTCTTTCGCGCAGCGTATCCAGAACGTGTGCCATGGGAATATTCCTCCTTATTCTTGTGCGGCGATAAAAAAGCCGCCTCCCCTATCGGGAAGGCGACGTCATCGCGGTACCACTTCCGTTTAACGCATGTAAAACAAACGAAAACATGCATCCTTTCATGCGCTGTATCCGGCGCACCGGCAAAAGCCTACGCAGCACCCTTATTTCATGTGCCTTCGGTTCCGGGCTCAGGGAGGTATTGGGTAAGACCGCGCCGCTTCCTCGCACCATCCGGAAGCTCTCTTGAGGCGACAAATCCAACTTACTTGGTCCCGTCAAAGCCATGTGGTTATTATACTCACCATCCCCCATCCTGTCAAGCAGCGACATTCCCTTTTGGCAGATTCTGTGCTATAATGATGAAAAGATCCCAAATCAGGAGGCATACAGCATGAAGCCCAAGGATTTTCTCCCGCCCATCAGCATCATCGTGCACGTGCATAATGCCGCTGCCACGCTGGATGCCTGCATGGAAAGCATTCTCGCACAGGAATATCCGAATCTGGAGATCCTGCTGTTTGAGGATTCATCCTCCGACAACAGCGTGAAAATCTGCCTGAAATACAGCCATCAATATGATTTTGTGCAGGTCTACCCCAGTGCCCCCAAAGGCGTAGCGCATGCCTGGAACGACGGCATTCGGCAGGCAAAAGGGTATTACCTCATGTTCGTCAGCTGCCAGGATACCCTTCCCAAAGATGCCCTCAACAATCTGACGGAAGCCATCTATCGCCATGATCTGGCGAGCGGCGGTTTGAATGTGGTGAAAAACGGTCAGGGGAAAACCGCAAAAACGCCTTCCCCCGGCGGCTCTTTGGATGACAAGGCTTATCTGGGTGCGCTCATCCGCAAGCCGGGCAGCCTTTTCTTCGCTTCCGTGGCAAACAAACTCTACCGCAGTGACATCATCTTCCTGAACGGCCTTTTCTTTGACCCCGCACTGGGACAGGCAGGCGATTTCGTATTCAACATGCAGTATCTGGAATACGTCGCCCGCATCGGCGTCACACAGGAGATTGTGCGCAATACCCCCGCCATACAGCAGCGTTTCAGCCGGCAAACAAGACAAAAACTGCGCCAGGCACTAAAAAACCTTTTTACTGGCAAAGAACTGCACCGCAAATACCCTTTCCGGCTTTTGGCGTTCAGCGGCAAAACACGCACAAACTAATCACCGGATTACGTAAGACAGGCAGCCTGCCTGTCTTTTTTGATACAGAGAATACAAATAACACAGAAAAAAGGCGCCGGATTACTCCGACGCCTTTGATTGATTCTATTAGTAGGTCTGCTGCAGTTCGATGTTCTTGTAACGCTTCAGACCGGTACCGGCAGGAATCAGCTTGCCGATAATAACGTTTTCCTTCAGGCCCAGCAGGGGGTCGATCTTACCCTTGATAGCGGCTTCGGTCAGCACGCGGGTAGTTTCCTGGAAGGAAGCGGCAGACAGGAAGCTTTCGGTAGCCAGAGAAGCCTTGGTGATACCAAGCAGGATACGCTTGGCGATGGCGGGACGGCCGCCTTCCACGATCACGCGCTCGTTCTCGCTTTCGAAGTTGAAGATGTCCACCAGAGAGCCGGGCAGCAGGTTGGTATCGCCGCTGTCTTCCACGCGCACCTTGCGCAGCATCTGACGAACGATGATTTCAATGTGCTTGTCGGCAATCTTAACACCCTGAGAGTGGTAAACAGACAGAACTTCACGCAGCAGGTATTCCTGCACGGACTTGACGCCCAGGATACGCAAGAGATCGTGGGGGTTCACAGAACCTTCGATCAGGGTATCGCCGGCAGCCACAGTCTGACCGTCCTGCACACGCAGGCGGGCACCGTAGTGCACCTGGTAGGTCTTCTTTTCGTTGGCGTCTTCTTCGCTGGTCACGATGATTTCGCGCTTCTTCTTGTTTTCCGCAATGGACACACGGCCGGCAATTTCAGCCAGCACGGCGTCGTGCTTGGGCTTACGGGCTTCGAAGAGTTCTTCAACTCGGGGAAGACCCTGGGTGATGTCCTCAGCGCTGGCAACACCGCCGGTATGGAAGGTACGCATGGTCAGCTGGGTACCGGGTTCACCGATAGCCTGAGCAGCGATGATACCGACAGCTTCGCCGATATCCACCACGCCGCCGTGAGCCAGGTTCATACCGTAGCAGCGGGCGCACACGCCATTCTGAGAGCGGCAGGTCAGGGGACTGCGGACGGACATCTTGGTGATGCCGGACTTCTTGATCTCCCGAGCCTTGTTGTAGTCGATCATTTCGTTGACGTGCACCAGCAGTTCGCCCGTGATGGGATGGTATACATCCTCAGCAGCGTAGCGGCCGCGGGTACGGTCGTCCATCTGTTCGATCTCGCCAATGGGTTCCACCAGAATGCCGCGCACCTTTTCGCTGCGGGATTCAAAGCAGTCCGTTTCGCGGACGATAACTTCCTGCGCAACGTCTACCAGACGACGGGTCAGATAACCAGAGTCGGCAGTACGCAGAGCGGTATCAGCCAGAGACTTACGGGAACCGTGGGAAGACATGAAGAATTCCAGAACGTTCAAACCTTCGCGGAAGTTAGCACGAATGGGCAGTTCCAGAGGCTTACCGGAAGGAGAAGCCATCAGACCGCGCATACCGGCCAGCTGAGCCACCTGACCGGCGCTACCACGGGCACCGGAACCCGTCATCATGCTGATGGGGTTGAAGGGCGGAAGCACCTTCATAACCTGGCTACGCAGACGGGCGGTGGTATCGTTCCACAGGGTGATAATGCGTTCGTAACGTTCCTGGTCGGTCATCAGACCGCGACGGTACTTCTTGGTGATCGCTTCCACCTGTTCATCGGCTTCCTTCAGCCAGATTTCCTTTTCGGCGGGGATGATGATGTCGCTGACGGACACGGTCACGGCGCCGCGGGTGGAATACTTGTAGCCCAGACGCTTGATATCGTCCAGAACCTTGGCGGTTTCGGTGGAACCGTGGATGCGGAAGCAGCGTTCCACGATCGAAGTCAGGTCCTTCTTAACCACCTTATGGTCGATTTCCAGCACGAACTGGTCATCCAGCGTTTCGCGGGACTTATAGCCCAGATCCTGAGGAATGATATCGTTGAAGATCAAGAGACCCAGCGTGGTATCGATAACCTTGCGGTAGGTCTGGCCTTCCCATTCGCGGGCGATACGTACCTTGATGGGAGCCTGCAGGGTGATCTGCTGGCACTGGTACGCCATCATCGCTTCATCAGGAGATTCAAAGATGCGGCCGGCACCCTGTGCATCCTCGCGGGAAATGGTCAGGTAGTGACAACCGATAACCATGTCCTGAGAGGGAGAAATAACGGGCTGACCATCCTGGGGCTTCATGATGTTGTTGGCGCACAGCATCAGGAAACGGGCTTCAGCCTGAGCTTCCATGGACAGCGGTACGTGCACAGCCATCTGGTCGCCGTCAAAGTCGGCGTTGTAAGCAGTACAGGACAGGGGGTGAAGCTTGATGGCTTTGCCTTCCACCAGCACGGGTTCAAAGGCCTGGATACCCAGACGGTGCAGCGTGGGAGCACGGTTCAGCAGCACGGGATGTTCCTTGATCACTTCTTCCAGGATATCCCACACTTCGGGCTTCACCTTTTCGACCATGCGCTTGGCGGACTTCACATTGTGAGCCAGCTTGCGGGTCACCAGCTTTTCCATGACGAAGGGCTTGAACAGTTCAAGCGCCATGTCCTTGGGCAGACCGCACTGGTACAGCTTCAGTTCGGGACCTACAACGATAACGCTTCGGCCGGAATAGTCGACGCGCTTACCCAGCAGGTTCTGACGGAAGCGGCCCTGCTTACCGCGCAGCAGGTCAGACAGGGACTTGAGGGGACGGTTGCCGGGGCCCGTTACGGGGCGGCCGCGGCGGCCGTTATCGATCAGAGCGTCAACAGCTTCCTGCAGCATACGCTTTTCGTTGCGCACGATGATGTCGGGAGTACCCAGTTCCAGCATGCGCTTGAGGCGGTTGTTGCGGTTGATGACGCGGCGATACAGGTCATTCAGGTCGCTGGTGGCGAAGCGGCCGCCGTCCAGCTGCACCATGGGACGCAGATCCGGAGGAATGACAGGGATCACATCCATGATCATCCACTCAGGCTTGTTGTTGCTCAGACGGAAGGCTTCCACCACTTCCAGACGCTTGATGGCGTGGGTGCGCTTCTGGCCTTCGGTATCGCGGTCGCGTTCCTTTTCGATCAGGTCGGCGATCTCCTTCTTCAGAGAAACAGAGAGCGCTTCCAGATCCAGTTCCAGCAGCATTTCCTTCACGGCTTCGGCACCGATGCCGGCCTTGAATTCACCGCGTTCTTCGGCGGGCATGGCCATGATGGTACGGTACTTGGAGTCGGTGATCAGTTCATGCTTGGCCACCTTGGTAACAGCTTCATTGCCGGCGTTGAGCACGATGTAGGAGGCAAAGTACAGAACTTTCTCCAGCATACGGGGGCTCACGTCCAGCAGCATACCCATACGGGATGGAATGCCCTTGAAGTACCAGATATGGCTGACAGGGGCGGCCAGGGCGATATGGCCCATGCGCTCACGGCGTACCTTGGCGCGGGTGATCTGCACGCCGCACTTGTCGCACACCTTTTCCTTGTCCTTGAACTTAATGCGCTTATATTTACCGCAGTTGCATTCCCAGTCCTTCTGCGGTCCAAAGATACGTTCGCAGAAGAGACCGTCCCTCTCGGGCTTCAGGGTGCGGTAGTTGATGGTTTCGGGCTTGGAAACCTCGCCATGCGACCATTCGAGAATTTTCTCCGGCGAGGCCATGCCGATTTGAATGGAATCAAGATTGGTCAGTTCCAGCATGTATATGCTCCCTTCAGCGGCCGATTATTCAAGGTCGTCGTCGTCGTCCAGCTTGATGTCATCCAGATGATCGTCCAGATCCAGGTTGTCCAGATCATCATCCAGGGAGATATCGTCATCGGTAAGGTCGATGTCCGCCTGATCATCCAGCAGGGCATCGCCTTCCAGCTCACCGCCCAGATCATCTTCCAGATCGCGGCCGGCGGGCAGCGTATCTTCCATATCGTCGTCCTCGTCATCCAGTTCGCGGATTTCGATTTCCTGCTTGTCCTCGCCCAGAACCTTGATGTCCAGAGCCAGGGACTGCAGTTCCTTAATCAGAACCTTGAAGGATTCGGGAACGCCGGGAGTGGGAATGTTCTGACCCTTGACGATGGCTTCATAGGTCTTCACGCGGCCCACCACGTCGTCAGACTTGACAGTCAGAATTTCCTGCAGAGTATTGGCAGCACCGTAAGCTTCCAGAGCCCAAACTTCCATTTCACCAAAGCGCTGACCGCCGAACTGAGCCTTGCCGCCCAGAGGCTGCTGGGTAACCAGGGAGTAGGGACCGGTGGAACGGGCGTGCATCTTGTCATCAACCAGATGGTGCAGTTTGAGGAAGTACATGTAACCCACGGTAACGGGGTTTTCGAAGGCGTCGCCGGTACGGCCGTCGTACAGGATGGTCTTGCCATCGCCGCGCAGACCTGCCATCTTCAGGCAT
>JAFYLS010000052.1 GCA_017550035.1 Clostridia bacterium | reverse complement strand
GCCCGGGACGAAGCGCTGTACAACGATTACGTCACCTCCGGCCCCTTCCCCCACTTTTTCGGCATGGCCATGCCCCTGATCAAGAGCGGCATTCCCCTGCGCCCCGTGCAGTTGGAAAACGTGAGCCGTTATCACGACTATCTGGACGCCTACGATACCCTGCTGCTCAGCTACGAATTCATGAAGCCTCGGGACAGCCATACCCATGAAATTCTGGCGCAGTGGGTGCAAAAGGGCGGCAAGCTGATCTATGTAGGCGACCACACCGATCCTTACCACAAGGCCCACAGCTGGTGGAACACGGGCGCTATGGCCTATGAACACCCGGCGCAGCACCTGTTTGAGACCCTACAAATGCCCATGGAAGCAGGCACCCAACCGCTGGGCAAAGGCTTTGTCACCTTCATTCCCCTGTCCCCCGCCCGCATCACCCTGACAAAAGAAAGCGCCGAAAGCTTCCTTGCCGGGGTACTGGCGGTAGCTGCGCCCGGCTTTACGCCCCGCAATTACCTGCTGATGCAGCGCGGCGTGTACAAAATTGTCTGCGTGATGGAGGAAAGCGTCAGCTGCGAACCCCTTACGCTAAAGGGCTGCTTTGCGGACATGCTGGAAAATGATTTTCCCATCATCCGTGAAAAAACGCTGCTTCCCGGCGACAACGCCCTGCTGTTTGACCTTGACAAAATCGCAGGCGAAAAGACGCGCATCATCGGCACCTCCGCCCGCATCTATTCGCTGGACGAAACCACCCGCGGCTACGTCATTCGCTGCAAGGCCGCAGCCGACATTCCCGTGCACATGCGTTTGAAGCTGCCCGCAAAGGTGCAGTCCCTTTCCGCCATTGACGAAAGCGGCACGCTGCTGCCCGCCGCCTTCCAGTGGGACGAAGCAACCTCCACCGTGCTCATCACCTTCCAAAGCACCAACAGCCTCACCGTGCTCACGCTGAAAACGGAATAACGCTGTTTCATCAAACGTTGCAAAACAAAAAAGAAGCTTCAACATAGAGTGCTCCAATAAGACAGCATAGCAAAAACAGGAAGCAAATCATATTGCGTCCTGTTTTTTTGTAGCAGGGTTTGGGGAAGGCACTCCCCAGCAAGATTCCGTGATGGCTAAACTTGGACCCATGGAAGAATCTTGCTCTGTAATAACCGGATTGATTTTTAACCCTATATATGCTACACTATTACACAGATACACAAGTAAATGTGTTATGAGGTATTAATATTATGGCTGAAAGAAATATGGTAAATCTTACGATTACAATGACAAAAGAAGAGCGCAAGGCTCTAAAGCAGATTGCCCTTGATAAAGATATTACAGTTTCTGCGTTAATCCGTTTGTGGTTACAGGAACAGCGTAAAGATGAGGTGGATGCGAATGATTAAGAAACGAGATTTGGCTGCGGCGAAGCTCGATAAAAAAGACGAGTTTTATACTCAGCTTACCGACATAGAAAAAGAAATGCGCTACTATCGCAAGCATTTCAAAGGAAAAACCGTTTTATGTAACTGCGATGATCCGTTTGAAAGCAACTTTTTCAAATACTTTGTTTTGAATTTTAACCGCCTTGGCTTGAGCAAATTGATTGCTACCTGCTATGCTACTTCACCAATTATGGGAAGCCAACTGAAATATCATATGGACGGTACTGGTCAGATGTGCTTTTCGTTTGATGAAGAACCTGTTGCAGATGATAATGCAAAGCGTCCATATAAAGCCGTTGTCACAACTGTATATGATGCTACAGGTGATGGCGGAGTAGATATGCTTGATGTGGCTGAATTGTTTCGTATAGGTGCAAACAAACTAACAGAACTTAAAGGCGATGGTGATTATCGTTCTGCAGAATGTTTGGAACTTCTGAAAGAAGCTGATATTGTTGTCACAAACCCGCCCTTCAGTAAATTCAGAGAATATATTGGTACGCTGATGGAATACGGCAAAAAGTTTATTATTATTGGTAATGTTAATGCCATTGCCTACAAAGAAATATTCCCTTTGCTTAAGGATGACCAGATGTGGATCGGAGCCAGTATTCATTCTGGTGATAGGGCATTTTATGTGCCAGATGACTATCCAATGAATGCTTCCGGATGTGGTATAGATGAAAATGGGCGCCGTTTTATTCGAGTTAAGGGTGTGCGTTGGTATACCAATTTGGACATCAAGCAGAGACATGAAGAACTAATTTTGGTTAATCGTTATTCTGTCGAAAATTATCCTAAATACGAGAATTTTGATGCAATCAATGTAGATCGAGTTGTAGATATTCCTTGTGACTATGACGGAATTATGGGTGTTCCAATTACATTCATGGATAAATATAGTCCCGATCAGTTTAAAATTATTGGCTTGGGAATTACAGATTTGGGGAAATCCATCGGTGTAGGTGACTATGATAGAAAGTATAAGACACCGGCTTCCCGTGATGGAACATTATACTATGTTAAAGACGGAAAGGGCGTCGTCCCATATGCTCGTGTTTTGATTCGAAACAAACACCCAGAAAAGAGCGGCAGAGGAGAACTGTAATGGAAATAAAAGAATTAAAAGTTACGATAGGCGAAGTATATGAGGGGTACTTTAATGATTCCGAAGAAGGTGTCGTAGGTTATGATGAACGCCTTGATATTCGTCCTAAATATCAGAGAGAATTTGTTTATAAGGACAAGCAGCGCGATGAGGTAATCCGCACCGTAATGAAAGGCTTGCCGTTGAATGTTATTTATTGGTGTAAGGTCAAGAAAGAGGACGGAACAGACGGATTTGAAGTGCTTGATGGTCAGCAGCGTACCATTTCTGTATGCGAATATGTGGATGGCTCTTTCTCCGTTGATGATAAGTATTTCTATAATCTGACTGCGGATAAGAAAAGGCAGATTCTGGATTACCCTCTGTTCGTTTATGTGTGCGATGGGACTGATTCCGAGAAACTGGATTGGTTCAGAATTATCAATATTGCTGGCGAACAGCTCACAGATCAGGAACTGCGAAATGCGGTGTATGCCGGCTCTTGGGTTTCTGATGCAAAGAGATATTTTTCAAAGACCGGATGTGCTGCTGATACGCTTGCCGGCGATTACTTAAAGGGAGCTTCCATTCGTCAGGAGTATCTGGAAACTGCAATTCTGTGGGCGGCAAGTGCAGAGGGTAAAACGATAGAAGCATACATGGCACAGCACCAGAATGACCCGAGTGCGGTTATCCTCTGGAACTACTTCCGTTCTGTGATTGACTGGGTACAAGCAATCTTTCCTAAAAAACGTAAAGAAATGAAGGGGTTGCCTTGGGGATTGCTATACAATGTACATGGCAAGCGAACAGACCTTGATCCTAAGAAGCTGGAAGTTGAAATTCAACGTCTTATGGGTGACGAAGATGTTACAAAGAAATATGGTATCTATGAGTATCTGCTGACGGGTGAGGAAAAGAAATTATCTATTCGTGCTTTTGACCGACGTGATGCACTGGCTGCGTACGAAAAGCAGGGACATAAATGTCCTATCTGCGGTGAAACATTCGAGTTTGAGCAGATGCACGCAGATCACATCAAACCTTGGTCTAAAGGCGGTAAAACTACGCCGGAGAACTGCCAGATGCTTTGCCGTGACTGCAATTTGAAGAAAGGCGCACAGGAATAAACTTGCTCCAATAGTCTAACCATTTTGTTAAAGATAGAAAAAGGCGATACCTGGCTGTGAAAACCAAGTGTCGCCTTTTTTCTTGTCGCACTCCTGCTGTCTTATTGGAAGCTCCAACATCGGGAGCTTCTTTTGTTTTTGTCCGAATCAGAACCTGCCGGAGCGTCCGCCGCCGTGACTGCGTCCGGAAGAGGAGCGGAAGGTGCTGCTGCCGCCGCCCGAAGAGGAGGAGGAGGAGCTTTGCACCCGGCGCTTGCGGGTGGTGGAATACAGGTAGGTATCCGTTTCGCGGGTGAAGCGCGCGCCCTGCACGTAATCCGAGGCAGCAGCCTTTTTCCGCGCCGTCTTCATGCTGCCCACCATCACGCTGAGCACAATGGAGGTCACAATACCGGAAAAGCCGGCTGCAATGGCCAGACGGGTCTCCTGCGTCACCTCATCGCCGTAGTAATCATAGGCGTCCACATAGTCAAAGTCGCCAAGCGGTTCCTGAAAATACACCACAGGCTGGGTTTTGACATAGTTCAGCTGCTGCTCCACCTGATCCAGGTAGGCACAGAAGGCTTCGTAGTAATTCCCGGCGGAAAGATCCTCCACGATGTTTTCTTCCATGGAGGCAATGGCTCTGTCGCTGAAATAGAGAATGCCCATGCCGGTGGTCACAGTGACGTACTCTCTTTCGTCCATATCGATCACGAAGATCATGCCGTCGCAGGTGCTGCCTTCGCCGTAACCGTTGTAATCGTAAAAATCCGCGGCGTACAGGTGGATGGGCTGGCCCTGAATGCCGTCCACCGTGTGAAAGACCACCTGGAACTGATGGTTCTGATACACGGCGTCCAGTTTTTCCTGCAGCCACTTTTCTTCGCCGTAGGTCAGCAGTTCCGCATCATCCACAACGCCTTTGGCGTTATAGGCCAGTGCAGAGGCCGTGACCATCACGAAAGCAAGAAGGACCGCCGCAAAAGACAAAACAAACTTTTTCATCATCCCGGCACCCCCTCTCACAGCAGCAGCTGCAGCATTCCGAAGGCCGCAGCGCCAATGCCCACAAACAGTCCTGCCGCCCAGAAAGCGGCCTTTTTCATATCCACCGGCAAATTGCCCACAATGCGGCCGGTCTGGCCGTTCATGCAGAAGGTGTAGGTCTTTCCCTTGTACACGGTATTCAGCAGCCACACAGGCATCATCACATTGCGAGCCTTGCCGTGGCGCATGTTCACATGGCTGCGCACAGGCGTTACCGTGGCATAACCCATTACGGATGCGCGGCAGCACTGTTCCACACTGGTTTGAATGCGCTTATTGGCACGAACCACGCAGGTATCCCGGTCTTCATCGTAGCGTTCGGCCTGGCTGCCGCTGAGATAGGCGGCGGCAAAAGCCGTTTCATCCTGGGCGTCAAAAGGCTCCACCGCTTCCATCAGGGTATCGTCCAGCTTGGTGGAGGAGTTGACCGGCACCTTCTGAAAGCGGAACTCGCCGGCGCGGCGCACATGGTAGTGCTCCGTACGGGTGATCTCCCAATCACCCTGACGGCGGGTATGCACCTTGGTGGCGCGGTAGGTCATATCCGCATCGGCGTCGCAGTCAAAGAGCCAGAAGGGCACGTAAATCCCCGAGATCTTTTCCATGCGTGCCTGGGATGCAAAGCCGCCAGGCAGCAGCTTTTTACCTTTGCACAGTTTTTTGAAGGCCGCTTTTGCGTCCTCTTTGGTCTTCTTAAAGGGAATAATACCTTCGGGACGGAAAGCACCCGTCAGCACGCCGGGCAGCACGGAAGGATTTTCGCAGTAGGGACAGGACGTGGCGGCTTCCGTTTCGGACACCACCATCTGGCTGCCGCAGGAAGGGCAGCGATAGGCGCGAAGACCTTCTTCGGCACCCGCTTCAAAGCTGTCACCCATATCCCATTCGGATACCGCTTCGCCCGCTTCAATATGTTCTGCTTCTTCCAGTTCACGAATGGCGTCCACGGGAAAAGTGTTGTCGCAGCTTTGACACTTCATTTCTCCGCTTTGTCCGTCATACTGCAAATTGGAGCCGCAGCAGGGACACTGATACACATGGGCTTCCATCTGTTTCCCCCTCCTTTTCAATGCACCTTTCAGAACCTGCCGGCAATCACACCGGCAAAGAAACCATCGCTCATAAACAGAGAAGCCAGGCGGCTTTCCTGAAGCAATGCATCAAACCCGTCCACCGGCAGCACAGTGCTCAGAATGGGCACCAGCAAAAACAGCATATACACCAGCACCGCGCCGCGCACCAAACCAAATGCGCCGCCTGCCAGCCAGTCCAGCATCTTCAGCAGCGGGAATTTGAACACGTGCTTAATCAGGCTGACCACCATGGAAAGCAGGAGATAAATCACCGCAAAGCACAGCACAAAACACAGCACATTAATAGCCACAGCCACCACAGTATTGCTTACATAGTCATTCACTGTGGTCATGAACGTGCCGGAAAAGGATGCGTTCCTCAGGTTGTTTTCCAGAATCACAGCGATCGATGAAGGCAGTTCCACACTGCTGAGCACCTGCTGAATCAATCCTGTTTCCATGCCCTGTACCTGAGTGGACGCCAGTTCATAATCGCCCACGCGGGCCACGGCATCCGTATAATTGGCAAGGGTCTGGGTAACGCCCTCATTGGAACGGAGAATGGCGGACAGTTGGGGCGCAAAGTGCATCGCCAGCACAACGGATATAAGGCAGCAGCCCACGGACAAAACCGTGTGCACAAAACCATGGTAAAACCCGTAAATCACGCTGATTGCCACAACAGCCAGAATCACGATATCCACGATATTCATAGGCACCCTCCTTCATTCACAATATAAACGGGAGAAAGGCACGGTTTCTTGCCTGCGCATCAGTCGTCATTCATGCGCAGCACGGCCATGAAGGCTTCGCCGGGCAGTTCCACACTGCCGAACTGGCGCATGCGCTTCTTACCTTCCTTCTGCTTTTCCAGCAGCTTCTTCTTACGGGTAATGTCGCCGCCGTAGCACTTGGCAAGCACGTCCTTGCGCACAGCCTTGACCGTTTCGCGGGCAATGATCTTGCCGCCGATGGCAGCCTGAATGGGAATTTCAAACTGCTGACGCGGAATAACGTCCTTCAGCTTTTCCGCAATGGCGCGGCCGCGGCCGTAGGCGCGGTCCTTATGAACGATCATGGTAAAAGCATCGCAGATTTCGCCGTTGAGCAGAATATCCATCTTCACCAGTTCGCTCTGCTGATAGCCGGTCAGTTCATAGTCGTAGGATGCATAGCCGCGGCTGCGGGACTTGAGCTGATCAAAGAAATCGTAAATAATTTCGTTCAGCGGCATATCAAACACCAGCTTCACACGCTTGCCTTCATACTGCATGTCAATGAAGGTGCCGCGCTTTTCCTTGCACAGGTCCATCAATGTGCCCACGCTGTCCTTGGGGGTGTAGATGGTGGCGCGAACATAGGGTTCGCTCATGGAAGCAATCTCGGTAATGGCAGGCAGATTGGAAGGATTGTCGATGGTCATATGGGTGCCATCGGTCTTTTCCACTTCGTAAATAACGCTGGGAGCCGTGGTCACCAGACCCAGATCAAATTCGCGTTCCAAACGTTCCTGAATGATTTCCATATGCAGCAGACCCAGGAAGCCGCAGCGGAAACCATAGCCCAGCGCCACGCTGGTTTCGGGTTCAAAGGTCAGGGATGCATCGTTCATGCGCAGCTTTTCCAGAGCATCCTTCAGGTTTTCGTAGTCGGCGCCGTCAGCGGGATAGATACCGCAGAACACCACGGGCTGCACCTCGCGGTAACCGGGCAGAGGCTCGGCAGCGGGGTATGCGGCATCGGTCACGGTATCGCCCACGCGGGTATCGCGCACGTCCTTGATGGAAGCGGCAATGTAGCCTACGTCGCCGGGCAAAAGTTCGGCCTTGGGAGAATAGCCGGGACGGAAGGTACCCACTTCCACCACGTCAAATTCTGCGCCGGACTGCATCAGGCGCATCTTCATGCCGGGATACACACGGCCTTCCATCACGCGGATAAAGCAGATGGCGCCGCGGTAGTTATCGTACGTGGCGTCAAACACCAGCGCGCGCAAAGGCTTATCTTTATCGCCCACAGGCGGCGGCATATGCTTGACAATGGCCTCCAGCACATCGTCAATGCCAATGCCCTGCTTGGCGGATACGGCAGGGGCGTCCTGCGCGTCCAGACCGATTTCTTCCTCGATATCGTTCTTGGTTTCTTCCACCTGTGCGCTGGGCAGGTCAATTTTGTTGATGACAGGCACGATTTCCAGATCGTGCTCCAAAGCCATGTACACGTTGGCCAGCGTCTGGGCTTCCACGCCCTGCGTGGCGTCCACCACCAGAATGGCGCCTTCGCAGGCAGCCAGCGCGCGGCTCACTTCATAGGCAAAGTCCACGTGGCCGGGGGTGTCAATCAGGTTCAGGGTATAGGTTTCCCCGTCCTTGGCGGTATAGTTCATGTTCACGGCCTTGCTCTTGATGGTAATGCCGCGTTCACGCTCCAATTCCATGGAGTCCAGAATCTGGTCCATCATCTGCCGCTGCTCAAACACACCCGTGCGCTCCAGAATGCGGTCAGCCAGGGTGCTCTTGCCATGGTCGATATGGGCAATGATGCAGAAATTACGGATCTTATCAAGTCTCTGTTTATCCAAACCGGTATCCTCCTCGGAATTGATGTTCTACAGAATACAGAAAGTAAGCAACTAAAAAATTACATGATCAAGATGAGAAACAGGGGCATAAAGATGGCAGGCAGAAGGTTGCCCACGGGAATCCGCTCCTTCATACCCAGCATGTTGAAGCCGATGCCCATAATCAAAACGCCGCCCACGGCGCTCATTTCGGTGACCGTGCGCCCGGAAGAGAGCAGCGGTGCCAGAAGCGACGATGCCATGGCAATGGAACCCTGATACAAAAACACCGAAACGGCAGACAGCATAACGCCCCAGCCCAACGTGCTTGCCAGCACCATGCTGGTTACGCCGTCCAGAATGGACTTGGCTACCAAAGTCGAGTGATCTCCCCTGAGGCCGCTGTCCAGAGACCCTGTCACCGCCATAGCCCCGATGCAGAAAATCAGCGTAGCCGTTACAAAGCCCTCGCCCACCTTGCCGCCCTGGGAAGCAAACTTCTTTTGCAGATTTTCCCCCATCCGGTCCAGACGCAGTTCAATGTTGCAAAGGCAGCCCGCTACGCCGCCCAGCACAATGGCCACGATCACCAGACACACATTGCCCGTCTGCAATGCACTTTGCAGACCGATGACCACCACGCAGAGCCCTACGCCCAAAGACAGCGCATTGCGCATCTGCCCGGTGATCTTTTTGCCAAACAACAGCCCCAGCAGCGAACCGATGATAATCGCCGCCGAATTGATCAATGTTCCGATCATGGAAACTCCTTTAAGTATAAAACGTTACACCTGAATTTCGGTCCACTTGCCCTGGAAATAGCGGCGGGCAAACAGCACGGCGCGGCAGCCCAGATCCGCCACCATGCACCACCAGATGGCGGCAACGCCCATGTTCAGCATCACGCCGAAGATCCACGCAAAGAGGATACGCACGCACCACATGCTCACAAAGGAATACACCATGGGACGGCGGGTATCGCCCGCACCCTGCAAGGCGCCGGAAAACACAGAGTTGAGCGCGTTGAAGGGCTGCTCGAAAGAGCAGATACGCACCAGCATGGCGCCCACCATGCGCACGTCCAGATCCGGCGTGAACAGGGAAATGAGCGGATAGGAGAACACGAAGGTCCCAACGCCCACCAGCGTCAGCAAGGCAAGAGAAATGAAAGCAGCGCGCTTGCCGGCGTACTTGGCGCCTTCGGGGTCTTTGGCGCCCAGGCGTTGACCCACCATGGCGGTAGCCGCCACGGAAAAACCGTAAGCCGGCATGTAACCCAGCCCTTCGATCTGGATGGCCAGGGTATGGGCGGCAATGGCGGTCACGCCCACAGAGGAGATCATGGCGGAAAACACCATCTGTCCTACGTTCACAGCACAGCGTTCCACCGCAGCCGGCGCACCGATGCGCAGAATGCGCTTCCACACGTCCATCTTAAGCTCGGTCAGTTTGCAGATGCGCAGATGCACAGCGGCATTTTTCTTGAGCATACGCAGGAACACGAAAATGCCTGCCAGAGAATTGGCCGCGGCGCTGGCAATGGCAGCGCCCGCCACGCCCCAGCCGAAACCGAACATGGGAAAGGAAAGACCCAGCACCGTGATGGTGCGGCTTTCGTAGATCATCAGGAAATTCAGCACCATGTTGGCAATGTTGGCGATCATGCCGGAAACCATGGAAGTCTTGGTATCCCCCGCGCCGCGAAGCAAACCGCCCAGACACTGGCCCGTATGGTTGATCAGGAAACCGAAGGACAAACAGCGCAGGTACAGCGCACTGTCAGCATGGAGGGAAGCATCAGCCTGCAAAAGCGCGGGCACAAAGGGCGCGCACAGCTGCACAAAACCAAACTGCGCTATGCTCAGCAACAGCGCCATCCAGAACACCTGGCTGGCCACCTTTTCCGCTTCCTGCTGCTCCCGGGCACCGATGAGACGGGCCACAATGGCTGTACCGCCCACGCTGATCATACTGAGCAGGCTGTGGTTGAACCAGGTAAAGGCCGCCACCGCACCGATGGACGCCGTAGCATGGGCGCCCAGAGACCCCACCATGGCGGTATCGATAAAGCCGACCAGCGTGGCAAACAGGCTTTCCGCAATGCAGGGCAGCGCCAGGCGCATAATCTCCCTGTCGGTGGTGCGGGCAAGGGGCGAATAGGAAATCTTCATAATCTCGCCTTTCAAAGAAAACGACGTATATCTATTATGGAAAGAATAACAAAAAGGATTAAGACAGGATCAGCTCGGTGACCACATCATCCAGCACCGCCATCACGCAGGGCTTGCCCTTATCGGGCAGGTTCTGGCAGGGAATATCCTCCGTGCTCATGGGAGTGAGCAATCCGCCATACTGCACCACGGTCATAAAGCGAGTGCCGCTTACGCACTGGGCAGCGGCCACACAGGTGCCATTAGAGCCATTCTTATTAAAAGCAAAACACTTGACGCCTTTGCCGGCACGGCCCTGCGCATCAAACATGGCGCCCATCAGACGCTTGGCATAGCCCCGGTCGGAGAAGAGCAGCACCTGGCAGGCATTGTTCATCACGCTGGCCAGCACGATCTGATCGCCTTCCTCCAGCTTGATGCCGCGCACGCCTGCGGACGTACGGCCCTGAGCGGGTACGGTATCCTGCCTGAAGCGAATGCACATGCCTTCCCGGGTAATAAGCAGAATATCGCCATCCTCAGAAAGCACCTGCACATCCAGCAGCGTATCGCCGTCTTTCAGATTCACAGCGGCAAAGCGGCTGCGGCGCACATCATACTCATTGGCGGGAGTGCGCTTGACCATACCGCCTTTGGTAAAGAACACAAAGTCCTGCATGTTCTGCAAAGCGCCGGGCGTAAGGTCCATGATGCGGATGCAGTTTTCGCCCTTTTCAAGGCCCTGCAAAACGCCGTTCAGAGACACACCGCGCTCCTTGGGACGGGTAATTTCGTTCAGGCTGCCCACGCTGAGGGGATAGCAGTTGCCCTGATCGGTAAAGAAGAGCAAGGTATGGTCCGTGCGGGTATGGAAGGTGTATTTCGCCCATTCCTGCTCGTTTTCGGGCAGTTCCAGTTTTTCAAAGGTGCGCACGGCGTAGCGGCGCAAGAGGCCTCCGCGGGTATATACCACCACGGCGTCCTCCGGCTGAGGCGCATCTTCCAGAGGCTCGTTCTTTTCGTCCTCATCCTCATCCAGAATCTGGGTGCGCCTGTCATCGCCGAACTTTTCGGCAATATCGCACATTTCCTTCTTGATGACCTGCAGCAGTTTCTTTTCGCTCTTGAGAATGCTTTCCAGATGGGTGATGAGTTTCAGAATATCCTGATATTCCTTGCGCAGCGTTTCAATTTCAAGGCCTGTCAAACGCTGCAGACGCAGATCCAGAATGGCCTGGGCCTGCACATCGTCAAAGCCGAAGCGCGCCATCAGTTTCTGCTTGGCTTCCTTGCCGTTTTTGCTGGCGCGGATCAGGGCGATCACTTCGTCCAGGTTGTCCACCGCCACGATGAGGCCTTCCAAAATATGGGCACGGGCTTTTGCCTGATCCAGTTCGTAACGGGTACGGCGACTCACCACTTCCTTCTGATGACGGATGTAGTGGTCGATCACCGTTTTCAGGCCCATCTGCAGCGGCTTTCCGCCCGCAACAGCCACCATGTTCACACCGAAGGTGACCTGCAGATCGCTGTATTTATAGAGGTATTTCAGCACGCGCTTGGGATCGGCATCTTTTTTCAGCTCGATCACGGCACGAAGACCGGTGCGGTCGCTCTCATCGCGGATATCGTGAATGCAGCCCAGCACGCTCTTCTTTTCTTCGGAAAGCTTGAGGATCTTTTCCAGCATGGCGGCTTTAGGCACGCCGTAAGGCACTTCGGTAATGCACAAAAGCGTTCTTCCCGCATTGCCGCTTTCCACGTGCACCTTGGCCCGGAGCGTCAATTTGCCGCGGCCCGTTTCGTAAGCCGCCCGGATTTCGGGGGTATTGATCAGCACGCCGCCGGTGGGGAAATCCGGCGCGGGCATCACCTTCATCAGGTCGGAAAGGCTCACATCCGGATCGTCCATCTGCATGCAGACGGCCTGCGTTACTTCTTTAATATTATGGGGAGGAATGTTGGTGGCAAGACCTACCGCAATACCGGATGCGCCGTTGACCAGCAAATGCGGAAAACGGGCGGGCAAAAGATCAGGCTCCTTCAGGGTATCATCAAAGTTGAAGCGGAAAGGCACGGTATCTTTTTCAATGTCCCTGAGCATTTCCAATGCAAGGGGCGCCATGCGGGCTTCAGTATAACGCATGGCGGCAGCGCTGTCGCCGTCGATGGATCCGAAGTTGCCGTGGCCGTCCACCAGCACGCCGCGCATGGAATAATTCTGCGCCAGTCGGGTCAGGGCATCGTACACCGAACTATCTCCATGGGGATGATATTTACCCAGACAGTCACCTACGATACGGGCGCACTTGCGGTGCGGCTTGTCCGGCGAAAGGCCCAGTTCGTGCATGGTAAAAAGAATACGCCGCTGCACGGGCTTTAAGCCATCCTCCACACGGGGAATGGCGCGCTCGAGGATGACGTATTCCGCATAGGGCATCATGCTCCGATGCATCACATCTTCCAGAGAAGACTGCACAATATCCGGGGCAATGGGAGCGGGAACAGGGGCCTTTGCCATGATGATTCCTCCGAAAATACACAAATAAATGAAGGCAAAACCCATAAACAGGGTCTGCAAAAGAGCGTACAAAACGCCATCTTTTATTTTAACATGTAAAAAAGAAAAAAGCAAACTTTTCTCGTCTGCGAACATTCCGCCATTTTGAAAGATGATCGATCGGAATAAATCCGAACATTCACCCTGCAATTTACGGCATTGTATGTATGTTTAGGAAATTATTTTCCCATAAAATGCATTTTTCTGTTGACATCCGCGCAAAGGTGTGCTATATTAAGGGTGCAAGAGACAGATGGATAAACAAACGACGTGACGCGATCTCCCCATCCGGACCGACCGACGCTGCGCAACCTTTCCCGGACCGACAAAAACCAAGGTTTTCGTAAGGTCCTGTTGTGTTTTCACAAAACACCGAAAAAACGGAGAGTGCGTACAAACAACCACCAGACAGACGGGATCCGAAAAGGAGAAAGAAAGAACAAACAGCATCCGAAAGGGAGGCGATTCCCATGTACCACGAAGCGAATTGCCACAGAGTAAAACGCTGACTGGAGGAGATTCCCGTGAACGGGAAATGAAATGAATCCCCAAAGTAAGGGGATGTAAACCATGAATCACAGCGTACAGGCCGCAAAAAAACGCAAAAAAATGCGGAAAGGTACGGTTCGTGATAAAGAAGACCCCGGGTCAAATCTGCAGGGCCCGGACATCAGGAAAAGCCGTTTCCTGTTGATTGAAAAGGAGGGGATTCCCATGTACCAAGATGAGAAACACCCCATGATGACCATCTAAAGAGGATGTGATTCCCTTGAACACAGAGCATTTCAAAGGCGGCGGGGAAAAGCATGAAGCCCCGGAAAAGGCCAACCCGTAAAGGATCGGGAATACCGGCATGCAGGCACGGCAAAAAGGTGCGCAGGGAGCGGGATGTGTAAAGAAACACCCGAAACCCAAACCGCCGGAAAACAGAGATCGGAAAAAGCGGGAAAGACAGGCGCAGGAAGCCCCGGCCGCAAACAGATAATAAAAACCCGGGCCGTGACCGGACCCCACCGGCACAGGACCCATAAAGAAAAGCACATTACAGGATCAGCCGATGGGAAAAGAATTCGACGATCCGTTATTGCACAGGCTATTGAAGACGGTACGCAGGCCATGCAAAACGGCGCTTCCTTGGCGCAGTCCCTTCCCCAATAACAGAAACGGAAGCGGACAGCGGAAAGCGCGGGGGTGAAAAAAGATATGCGTATGAACGAGAGAATACGCAGGCACTTCACCCGGTAAACCGGAAACAAACAGCACCTGAAATGAACGAAGAATCACGATGCCTGCCCAAGAGCCGTCTATCCGTGCACTGCGGAATATAAAAAGTCTGTCAGTGAAGGTTTAAAGCAGATTGCCGCAGACACGAAAAACAGGAATGCATAAAATCGTCCAGAAAACGAGAATAAAAGGTTATTTTCAAAAAAACAACTGATGATTGAAAAAGTAGAAAACCCTGTTTAAAGAAAGAAATATCCTTGGTTTAGAACGAGAAACCATTGATCGAAAAGCAAGTGCAACCAACCCCTAAAAAAGCCCTCCGGCCATGCCGGAGGGTTTTCTCTTTATTCTTTTTATTCTTTTATTCCTTTATTCTTCTATACCGTTTTCCTGCGCGCACCCTTTATTCTGCCGTAAAGGGCGGCAGCTGATCCAGCGTCACAAAGTAATTGCCGTTGTAGATGGCATGCAGCGATTCGGGGGTATTGAATTCCGTATCCGTCAGCCACCGGGTATGCCACACCATGAACATCAGCCAGAGGGCGTTTTCCGCCTTCATCTGTTCCTCGGTGGGAACGGTGCCGCACTCATGGAAGGGAATGGGCATGCCCTTGGGCGCGATCGCCTCAACCTCCCGAAACAGTTGCCCGTTGGCGCCGGGGTTATAGCTGTCGCCGCCCACCAGGTCCACATACCGGTCGCCGGGATACCAGGCTGCAAGATCGTTCAGCATATGGCTGTAGCCAAAGAGCCAGATCAGGTTGTTGAGACCGAATTCATAAGTATAGCGGTCGTACATCAGCCGCCACAACTTCACAAAGTTCTCTTTCCCGCCCTTGCTCCACCAGAACCAGTGCCCGTCCAGTTCATGGAAAGGCCGCCAGAGCACCGGCACACGGGCGTCCTGCATTCTCTTGAGT
>JAFYLS010000051.1 GCA_017550035.1 Clostridia bacterium | reverse complement strand
CTCCCGTGCGGCTTGCCGTAAAATGATACACGATAATGGGAGATTTGTCAAGGTTTTTCCCGGCTTTTTTGCTTCTTTTTCTTGATTTTTCCTGCTTTTTCCGGGATCGGGTCCGGCGCTCCCCGCCTGAGGGGCGCGGGCGTTTGGCCGTGCGCCCGCCTTGCAATCCCGGCGGTTTTGTTGTATACTGTATGAAAGATATGCATTGCTTGCAATGGAAGTTTTCAGAGATTGTTTTGGAGGTCGTTTGTTATGCGTAAAACCAAAATTGTATGCACGATGGGCCCTGCCTGCCGCAACATCAACACCCTGCGTGAAATGGTGAAGGCCGGCATGAGCGTTGCCCGTCTCAATTTCTCCCACGGCGATCACGAATATCACCGCGGCACCATTGAAATGCTGCGTCAGGTGCGCGAGGAAATGGGCGTGCCGCTGGCTATTCTGCTGGATACCAAGGGCCCGGAAATTCGCCTGCGCAGCTTTAAGAACGGCCATGAAGAACTGGAAGAGGGCCAGTTGTTTACCCTCACCAGCCGCGAAGTGGAGGGCGACAAAAACATCTGCCAGGTGTCCTACCACGATCTGGCTAAGGGCTTGAAAAAGGGCGATACCGTGCTGATTGACGACGGTAAAATCCACATGACCGTCGAAGAAACCACCGAGGAAGACGCCGTGTGCCGCGTGCTTAACAGCGGCAAGGTCAGCAACCACAAGGGCATCAACGTGCCCAACGTGCATCTGGATATTCCGGCGCTGAGCAATACGGACAAGGAAGACCTGCTCTTTGGCGTGCAGATGGACGTGGACTATGTGGCTGCTTCCTTCATCCGCTCCGCGCAGGACGTGGTGGACATCCGCAAGTACCTGAACTACTACGGCGGTCATCACATTGCCATCATCTCCAAGATCGAAAACGCCGAAGGCATCGACAATTTTGCGGAAATTCTGGAAAAGAGCGACGGCATCATGGTGGCCCGCGGCGACATGGGTGTGGAAGTGGAGTACACGCTGCTGCCCGGCATCCAGAAGAGGCTGATCTCCACCTGTTATAAGGCGGGCAAAATGGTCATCACCGCCACCCAGATGCTGGAGAGCATGAGCCAGAATCCCACCCCCACCCGTGCGGAAATCACCGACGTGGCAAACGCCGTGTTTGACGGCACCTCCGCCGTCATGCTGTCCGGCGAAACGGCTGCGGGCAAGTACCCCGTGCAGGCCGTGCGCACCATGGCCTATATCGCCGAGCAGGCCGAAAGGGATTCCAAGGATCTGCCTGTGCGCAACGTGGTTTCCTACGATACCCCCGACGGCAACATTACCAACGCCGTGTGCGACGCGGCCTGCCGCGCGGCCCGCGACCTGGACGCCAAGGCCATCGTGGCGCTGACCAAGTCCGGCAGCACGGCCCGCAACATGAGCAAGTTCCGTCCCCAGCAGCCCATCGTGGCAGCTACGCCCGACCGCAAGACCTATCATCAATTGGCCCTGTCCTGGGGCGTGTATCCCGTCGTTTCTCTGGAACAGCGGGAATATCAGGATCTGTTGACCCATGCGGTGGACTGCGCCAAGCAGATCGACATGGTGGACAAAGGGGATGTATGCGTGATCGTGGCGGGCATGCCGCTGGGCCTCACGGGCAATACCAATCTGCTTCAGGTAAATGTCGTAGAATAAAACTTGAAAAATACAATCTTTTAGGTTATAATAAACAAAAAACCATAGTTGAAAGGGGTTTTGACCCATGATTCAAGTTATTCACGGCAAAAAGGGTTCCGGTAAGACCAAAAAACTTTTGGATATGACCAATGCTGCGGTGAAGCAGTATTCCGGCAGCATCATTTTTGTGGATGATGATAACCGTTATATGTTCGATCTGAAGCATGAAGTCCGTTTTGTGAACGCCGGCGAATATGGCTGCGACAGCCCCGAAATGTTCTTTGGTTTCCTGTGCGGCATGCTGAGCCAGAACTTTGACATCAGCGTCATTTTTGTGGATGCTTTCCTCAAGCTGGTGAAGGTTGAGCCCGAAGCTACCGAAGATTTCTTTGCCCGTCTGGAAGAACTGGCCCAGCGTCATAATGTGGACGTGATCATCAGCGCTTCCATCGATGAAGAAAAGGTGCCTTCTTTCATCCAGAAGTACCTGGTGCAGGCATAAGGAAGACAAAACAGTTTGACAGGGAAGAAAAAAGTTTTTTCTTCCCTGTTTCAAATTGTCCGGATATGTGTATATAGATCATGTTCCAAGTGAAAGGAACAAAAAACGACAGAAGAAATCAAAAAACATTCAATGAATTAAATGGAGGGTCAACAATTATGAAGTGGGTTTGCAAAATTTGCGGTTATGTACATGAAGGTCCCGAGGCTCCCGAAAAGTGCCCCATCTGCAAGGCTCCTGCCGAAAAGTTTGCCAAGCAGGAAGGCGAAAAGGTCTGGGCGGCCGAACATGTTGTGGGCGTAGCTCAGGGTGTGGACCAGCGCATCATCGACGGTCTGCGTGAAAACTTCAACGGCGAATGCTCCGAAGTGGGCATGTACCTGGCCATGGCCCGCGTGGCCCATCGCGAAGGCTATCCCGAAATCGGCCTGTACTGGGAAAAGGCTGCTTATGAAGAAGCCGAACACGCCGCCAAGTTCGCCGAACTGCTGGGCGAAGTGGTGACCGCTTCCACCAAGAAGAACCTGGAAATGCGCGTGGATGCCGAAAACGGCGCCACCGCGGGCAAGTTCGAACTGGCCAAGCTGGCGAAGGAACTGAACCTGGACGCCATCCATGACACCGTGCATGAAATGGCCCGCGACGAAGCCCGCCATGGCAAGGCTTTCGAAGGCCTGCTCGCACGCTACTTCGGCAAGTAAGCCGACCGCGGGCGGTGCCCGCAACCTTTCGCGGCGGGCAGTGCCCGCTTCCTATCCGCGAAGGAACAGTTTGAAAATACAAACATCTTCCGCGTGATACATACGTGTCTGCATCCGATTTTTCAGCCAAAGAAATCGGTTCGGAATAAAGACCATCCCTGCGTGTAAAAAACTGATGAAACGAAGCCGGTCCTCAGGCATGGGACCGGCTTTGTTGTGCACAGAAATATGGATTTTTTTGAGGGGATGGAGCGGAGCGTGAAAATAAGGATCAGAGGCTGAAACCGTTGAAGCAGGCCCGCTTCTCAAAGGGCTTTTTTTCCGGCGCGGGGACAGCATCCTCCGCCACGCCCACGGGCAGCATGCACACCAGTTCGTATTCATCCGGCACGGAAAGGAGCTGCGCCATCCGGTATCCCAGCCGGTTGGGGCCGGTGACGTGGCCTTCGTACCAGCAGCTGCGGTAACCCAGCTCGGTCAGCGCCAGCAGCATGTTTTCGATGGCGGCGGCATAATCCTGTACGGCAAAGCACTTATCCTCATAGGCAATCACGCGCCGAGTCAATACGAAAAGGAGGGCAGGCGCCGTTTTCACCGCAGGGGAGTGGGACAGGGCCTGCAATTGGTTCAGCAGTGCGGGGTCGTCCACGGCGATGAGGGACGTGGTCTGCAAATTGCAGCCGGAAGGGGCGGCAAGGCCGGCTTCCAGGATGATTTTCAGGTGTTCCCGGGGCACGGGCACAGGCTTGTATTTGCCTCTGTAGCAGCGGCGCTGAAAAATAGCTTCCAAAGCAGTCACAGGGTGCACCTCCGTAAGATCAATGGTTTTTTCTTTTGTCAGTATACCACAGGGAATTGCCGCCCGGCAAGCAAACTGTGCGGCAGCGGCCGTTGAAATGAAAAGCGATACGGACGGATATTCTTTTTGCGATTTTCCTTTTCTTTGGATTCTGCGGGCGGGAAACGGGTATAATCTTGTTAAAGGGGATGCAGATGCACCGCATGCCCGATCATGACGAATTTGCAGGCGCTTTGATGCCGGAGAACAGGAGAAAAAAAGATGGATCCCAAAGCTTTATACAATATCACCTACGGTCTGTATCTGCTTTCTGCCCGGGAAAACGGAAAGGACAACGGCTGCATCAT
>JAFYLS010000050.1 GCA_017550035.1 Clostridia bacterium | reverse complement strand
GTGTTGATCGTGATTCCGCGGGCCTTCTCTTCGGGGGCCTTGTCGATTTCGTCGTACTTCATGGCCTGAGCGCCGCCCATTGCAGACAGCACCATGGTGATAGCAGCGGTCAGAGTGGTCTTGCCGTGGTCAACGTGGCCGATGGTACCGATGTTGACATGGGGCTTATTTCTTTCAAAATGTTCCTTTGCCATTTGGGTATACCCTCCTAAATATAGTTCATAATGAACGATTCAGATTGAATTACTGGGCTTTCTTGCCGACAACCTTTTCGGCCACGTTCTTGGGCACTTCTTCGTAGTGGTCAAACTGCATGGAGTAGTTACCACGGCCCTGAGTACGGCTGCGCAGGTCGGTTGCATAGCCGAACATTTCACTGAGGGGCACGAAGGAGTCCACAGCCTGTTCGGAAACGCGGGGCTCGATGTTGTCGATGCGGCCGCGGCGGGAGTTGATATCGCCCACCACGTCGCCAAGATACTGATCGGGAACGATGGTTTCGACCTTCATCATGGGCTCCAGGAGGCGTTCGTCCGCCTTGGCCAGAGCTTCCTTGAAAGCCATGGAGCCGGCGATCTTGTACGCCATTTCGGAGGAGTCCACATCGTGGTAGGAGCCGTCCAGCAGAGTAGCCTTGAAGTCTACGACTTCGAAACCGCCCAGCAGACCGCTCTTGGATGCTTCCTTGATACCGTTGTCGATAGCGGGGATGTATTCCTTGGGAATGACGCCGCCAACGATTTTGTTTTCAAAGACGTAGCCCTGACCGGGTTCGAGAGGAGCCAGTTCGATCACGCAGTGACCATACTGACCGTGACCGCCCGTCTGACGGACATAGCGGCCTTCAGCCTGCACGGTACGCTTGATCGTTTCCTTGTAGGACACCTGGGGGTTACCCACGGTGGCTTCCACCTTGAATTCGCGCATCAGACGATCCACGATGATTTCCAGATGGAGTTCGCCCATACCGGCGATGATGGTCTGACCAGTTTCCTTGTCAGTGTAAGTCTTGAAGGTGGGATCCTCTTCAGCCAATCGGGCCAGAGCCAGACCCATCTTGTCCAGACCAGCCTTGGTCTTGGGCTCGATAGCGACCTGGATAACGGGCTCGGGGAATTCCATGGATTCAAGAATGACAGGAGCCTTTTCGTCGCACAGGGTATCACCGGTGGTGGTGTCCTTCAGACCTACGGCCGCGGCGATATCGCCGGCGTACAATTCTTCAACGTCTTCACGACGGTTGGCGTGCATACGCACGATACGGCTGAAGCGTTCGCGCTTGCCCTTGGTGGAGTTGTACACGTAGCTGCCGCTCTGGGTGGTACCGGAGTACACACGGAAGAAGGCCAGCTTACCAACGAAGGGGTCGGCGGCGATCTTGAAGGCCAGTGCAGAGAAGGGTTCCTTGTCGTCCGCCAGGCGCTGCACCTTGGTGTCGGGGTCGCCGGGCAGGGTGCCTTCCACCGGAGGAATATCCAGAGGGGAGGGCATGTAAGCAATGATGGCATCCAGCAGCAGCTGTACGCCCTTATTGCGGTAAGAAGTGCCGCACAGGACGGGGGTCATGGTGCAGGCCAGAGTGGCAGCACGGACAGCCTCAACCACTTCTTCAGTGGTCAGCTCTTCACCCATCAGGAATTTTTCCATCAGTTCGTCGTTGCTTTCAGCAGCGGCTTCCACCAGAAATTCACGGGCGCTCTTGGCATCGTCCAGCATGTCGGCGGGAATTTCTTCTTCGCGGACATCCTTGCCTTCATCGTCGTAGTACACTTCAGCCTTCATCTTGATCAGGTCAACGATGCCGCGGAAAGTGTTTTCCTTGCCGATGGGCAACTGGAGAGGCACAGCCTTGGTGTGGAGACGATTGTTCATCATGTCCACAACGCGGTAGAAGTCCGCACCGAGGATGTCCATCTTGTTGACATAAGCGATGCGGGGCACGTGATACTTGGTAGCCTGGCGCCAGACCGTTTCGGACTGGGGCTCAACGCCGCCCTTTGCGCAGAACACAGCGACAGCGCCGTCCAGCACGCGCAGAGAACGCTCAACTTCCACAGTGAAGTCAACGTGGCCGGGGGTGTCGATAATGTTGATGCGATGTTCCTTCCAGAAGCAAGTGGTAGCAGCGGAAGTAATGGTAATGCCGCGCTCCTGTTCCTGCTCCATCCAGTCCATCGTAGCAGAACCGTCATGGGTTTCACCCAGACGATGCACCTTGCCGGTATAGAACAAAATGCGTTCGGACGTGGTGGTCTTGCCGGCGTCGATATGCGCCATGATACCAATGTTACGAACCTTGTTAAGGGGATGACTTCTGGGCATGCGATGCGTTCTCCTTATCCAATAGGGTTAACTTCTAACTTAAATTACCAGCGATAGTGCGCGAAAGCCTTGTTGGCTTCGGCCATGCGGTGCATTTCTTCCTTACGCTTGACGGAGTTGCCGGCATTGTTGGCAGCTTCCATCAGCTCGTTGGCCAGACGTTCGGCCATGGTCTTTTCGCCGCGGTTGCGGGAGAAGTCCACCAGCCAGCGCAGGGCCAGGGTCTGACGACGCTCGGGACGGATTTCAACGGGCACCTGATAGGTGGCACCGCCGACGCGGCGAGCCTTGACTTCCAGCTGGGGCATCACGTTGCCCAGAGCAGCCTGGAACACTTCGTTGGCTTCCTTACCGGTCTTTTCCTTAATCATGTCAAACGCTTCGTAGCACACCTGCTGTGCAACGCCGCGCTTGCCATCGAGCATAATCTGGTTAATCAGCTTGGTGACAACCGTAGTCCCATACACGGGATCCGGAAGCACTTCGCGCTTGGGGATAAATCCACGACGGGGCATAGTATTCCCTCCTCAGAATTTTGAAAGTCTTTTTCTTTTCCTCATGAACCGGCTGTCGGCGGCGCGTCAGCATCGCGCTGCTCCTATGATCGGTGCGGGGACAAGAGCACACGTTCGCTTGCGGCGGCGTTCCAACCGTCGGAGCGCATATCGCATGCTTTTCATCCTGGCAGCAGCCTTACGTTCGAGGAAACGCTGTTCGACTTACTTCTTGGGGCGCTTGGCGCCGTAGAGCGAACGGCTCTGCATGCGTTTTGCAACGCCGGCAGTATCAAGCGCGCCGCGGATGATGTGGTAACGAACGCCGGGCAGATCGCGTACACGGCCGCCGCGGATCAGCACAACAGAGTGCTCCTGCAGGTTATGGCCGATACCAGGAATGTAGCAAGTACCTTCGATCTGGTTGGTCAGACGAATTCTGGCGATCTTACGAAGCGCAGAGTTCGGCTTTTTGGGCGTCGTAGTCTTCACGCTCAGGCACACGCCACGCTTCTGCGGGCAGCCCTGAAGAATAGGCGCGGTTGACTTGTTGGCAACCTTTTCTCTTCCCTTGCGGATCAACTGATTGATCGTGGGCATGGAAGCACCTCCCTAATATGATCGGAGCCGGATTCGCCGGTCTCCTCCTATAAAATCCACGCAACCCTCGTGGATATATAGTCTCAAGTATTTTTTGCGTCCGTCAGCACTGCCGCGCAGGAGGCAGGCACGTCCACGTTGCACAGATGCGCAAGTGCGCGCATGGAGTTTACCTTGCAAAGCGGCACCTGTTTCTGTTCCGCTGCTTCAAGCAGCTGCATGCGCATGTTCTCCTCAGCGTCATCCGCCAGGTAAACTTTCAACGCTTTTTCTTCCCGAATGGCTCTGAGAACCTGTCTCAGCCCCACCACGCGAAGCGTGCTTTTTTCAAGGTTTTCCCTCATTTTGCTCTCCCTCAGGCAATCAGCCCAAACGCAGTTGCCCGCATAATACAAGCAACTATATCATAGTAACATTGTCAATTAAAATTGTCAACTTCTTTTCAGGTCTATTTTGCCTGATAATTGCCATTTTTTCATGCAAAAACACAATCCATGTCACCTTTGGCACAAACCTTACCAAAGAAGGCAAGTTGTAAATTGTTAAATTTTCGTCATTTTTGTATTTTTGCTGTATCATGCACATATCGGCAGGTTTTTCAGACCTGATTTGCCATGCGGAGCATTTCCGCACGCAGTTCAGTGCACAGACGCGTTTTCTCATCAATCCCTTCCGGATCATAAACTGCACTGTGTCCAAACTGCACCAAACGGCGCTTCCGGTCCGCATATACCGGCACAAAACGGGCGCATTTGCCCGTCCGGTTATAGTACAGGGAACCGATTGCAACAAAACCGGTAAAGAATTCGCTGGCGCCTTCCCGGACAAACTTTCCCGTTTCTGATGTGGCAGAGTTTTCCGGAAAAAGGAGAATGTGTTCCCCATTTTCCATAGCGCGTATCGTTTCTCTGAATGTACGCATCAATCCCCGCGTATCACCATGATAAACCGGAATCGCCCGCAGTGTTCGCATCACCCAGGTCACAAAGGGTACGGCGATATGATCCACCAGCCATTTCCCCAATCCATTGGGCAGCCACTTCATGCGGGTAATATTATTCTCATAGATATAGCGGGACATCATTTCCCCGTCCGTCATTTCACAGGTGACCCAGGGACGAAAGGAAAACGGCACATACAGCACTGTCGCTACAGGGCCGTAAATTTCCCCATGATTGCATATAAATACCAGCGCTTCTCCATCGCCCGGCTGCACTGTGTCTGCCCCCAGCACACGGTGGGGATAAACAAAACGCAGCAGACGAATCAGAGCATTCAGCGGTTTGCTTGTCCAATACTGCTTATCCATTCCCGCTTATGCATTTTCCCCGTTCATGATGGTGTACGCCAGGTTATGCAGTGCGCGGCGCACGCGGAACATGCCGAAGTTTTCGCGGGTGGGATGGACACGGTTTGCCAGAATGACAACAAAGATGCCCGTATGGGGATCCACTGCCATGGAAGTACCGGTAAAGCCGGTATGACCGAAAGATTCATCCGGGAACACATCTCCGAAATAGGAGCCTTCCAGGCCGGAAAGGTGGAAGCCCAGACCACGGTTTGCGTCATAACCGGGCGTGTAATTGCGGATGGCTTTTTCCATCATCGCCCTGCCAAGCAGACCCTTGCCCATCTGCGCAAGCATCATGGCAAACTTCTCACAGTCCTTCAGAGTGGAGAAAATGCCGGCATTGCCGCTGACTCCGCGCAGATACCGGGCATTCTCATCATGCACAATGCCCTGCCAGGCTTTGCCCGTTTCTTTATCCACTTCGGTGGCAGCGATATTTTCAGAGTATTCAGGGCAATAGCCGGTAGAGGTCATGCCCAGCTTATCAAATACCATTTCCTTGCACAGCACATCCAGCTTCTTGCCGTAAGCCTTTTCCAGAATACCGGCCAGAAGCACATAGCTCATGCAGGAGTAACGGGGCGCCTTGCCGATTTCGCCTTCCAGAGGCGCATCCAGAATGACGCGCACGGCATCTTCCGGTTCCTTGCAGCATTCATACAGAGGAATGGAAGGATTCAGTGCCGCCGTATGGGTCATCAGGCGGCGGACAGTGATATCCTTCTTGTCTTCCGGCACATTTTCAAAATAGTCCTTCAGTGTATCTTCCAGGGTGATCTTCCCCTGCTCAATGGCCTGAAGCAGCACCATGGTGGGGCCCATCACTTTGGTCAGGGATGCCATATCATACAGCGTATCTTCATTTACAGGAATCCCGTTTTCCATGTGCGTCACACCGCGGCACACCGTGTGATACACCCGATCTCCGCGGCCGATAGCCACACAGGCAGAAGGAAACGCACCGTTTTCAATCGCTTCTTCAATCATCCGGTCAATTGCACGAAAATCCATATTGTCTTTCTCCTTTGCCGAATATTTCCATTATATATTGTAACGCCGTTTTCTCCGCTTTGCAAGAAACAAAGATACCAAAAGATACCATTTTCACAAACATTGTGTTATAATTCAGAACAAACAAGACTTTTTCACAGAAAGGACGATCCCTTTGCTGTATTCCAACGATACCATTGCGGCTCCCGCCACAGCCCCCGGACAGGGCGGTATTGCCATTATCCGCATCAGCGGCCCCCAGGCAGAATCCATGCTCCGCGCCCTTTTCAGTGCGGATGTTCCTTTTGAAAGCCACAAACTGTACTACGGTCACATCGTATGGGAAAATGATGTGCTGGACGAATGCATGGCCGTGCTCATGCGCGCCCCCCGCACCTATACCCGGGAAGATGTCGCCGAACTCCATCTGCACGGCGGCAGCTATGCCAGCCGCAAGGTGCTTTCTGCGCTGTATGCGCTGGGGGCACGCGCTGCAGAGCCCGGCGAATTTACCCGCCGCGCTTTTTTGAACGGCCGCATTGACTTAAGCCGTGCTGAAGCCGTGATGGGTGTCATCTCCTCCGAAAGCGACAGAGCCGCCCGCGCCGCCATGCGCCAGCTTTCCGGCGGCGTGAACAGCTTTATCAAATCCGCACAGGATGAACTGCTCTCCCTGCTGGCAGGCGTGGAAGCCGCATTGGATTATCCCGAAGAAATCAGCGATGAAGAAGCCTATACCGCATTGGAAGAAAGCGCCCGCATTCTGGCTGACCGTCTGGACAGCGCCTGCGATGAACGGGGCGCCCGCATTCTGGAAAGCGGCCTTGATGTAGTGCTCTGCGGCCGGCCCAATGTAGGCAAATCTTCCATTCTCAACGCCTTGCTGGGGCAGGAAAGAGCCATTGTTACCAACATTCCCGGCACCACAAGAGATATTGTGCAGGGTTCCATCCAGTTGGACGGCGTAAAGATCAACCTGAGCGATACGGCAGGTCTGCGAAACGGCAGCGATGAAGTGGAAAAAATCGGTATCGACCGAGCCCGCCAAGCCATCGCCCATGCAGATGTTACCGTGGTGGTGCTGGACGCTGCCATGCCGCTCACCGAAGAAGATCTCGATCTGCTCCGCGAAACCGAAAACAGTCCCCGCATCATCGTGCTCAACAAGATCGACCGTATGCCGGTCAACATGCTGCAGCCGCTCAAAGATGCGCTGTATGTTTCCGCACGCACCGGCGAAGGTATGCAGAATCTGCAAAAGGCCATTGCTGCCTTTGCGGCCCATGCCGGTCAGAGCGAACTGAGCGAAAGCCGCCATATGAACCTGGCCCGGGAAGCTGCGCGCCACCTGCGCAATGCAGCCGATGTATGCGCACGCGGTGATGAAGTGGACCTGGCTGCCATTGACCTGCATGCAGCTATTGACGCGCTCTCCCGCGTTACCGGAGAACGGGTGGACGAACGGCTGCTGGATGACATTTTCTCCCGCTTCTGCGTAGGCAAATAAGCACCGATTAACAAATGTATTTTTTCCTGTTCGTGCTTTTATTTTTTCTCAAAACGCATTGAAAAAACGACTGCGCTCTGCTATAATTTCCGTAGCGTCAAAGAGATGACCTGTATCATAACAGGTTTTTACGTGATGACAAACGATATGGATAGATACATGGCAAAAGATGCAATGGTCACATTGCTTTTTTGAATGTAACAGCATCCGCTTTTTCCTATTCTTTTCAGATCCCGGAGGTTTTTTATCATGCGTGAAGCATATGAAGAAATGACAGTACTTGAATTGCGCAAGGTTGCCAAGGACAAAGGCGTTAAACTGGGCGCCGGCATCAGCAAACAGGGCATTATTGACAAACTGATGGGCACGGAAGCGCAGGATGTGCCCGCTGCTGAAAGCGCCCCCGTTTCCTTTTCCGCTCCGCAGCCCGCCGCCCCTGCCAGCCGCTACAGCGCATCCATCATTACCGATGAAGAATCGGACGATATTCCCGTACTGACGCCCAATCCTTCCGCAAACCTCATACCTCGCAAACCCATTACCCGCCCCGCAGCTCCCGCTCCCCAGAGCGGAACCTCTTCCCTTTCTTCCATCAGCAGCAAAGCGCCCGCCTTCACCATGGAAGGCAGCCGCGCATGGCATAACCCTTCCTCTTATCAAACCCAGCCTGCATACCAGAGCAGACCGCAAAGCCGGCCTTCCTACGCTGCAGGCGAACGCTACGGCGCCGAGCAGCGCCCGCAGCCCGACAGCCGCTATAACACCCGCTCCATGCAGCGGCCCGACGCGCGTTATCAGCGTCCGCAAAGCGCTTATCAACAGTCGTCCTATCAGGTTCCCGGCCGCTTCGGGCCGGATCTTTCCGCACAGGAGCCCCCCGTTCAGAACGAGTATCAGCCCGTCGAACAACAACCTGCTTCCGGTGCCTACCGCACAGAATATCCTGCCCGCGCTCAGCAGGACTTTATCCCTCCCACTGCCCCTGAATACAACCGCCGCGATCCTTACGCCGCCGCTGCCCGCGAAAACATTCCCGCCGGTGCCCCCGGCATGCAGGATGTATTGATGGCCGGCGAATGCGGAGACGGCGCAGGCGTGCTGGATGTGCATCCCGAAGGCTATGGTTTCCTCCGGGGAGACAGCCTTCTGCCCGGCAGAAACGACGTCTATGTTTCCAACGCCCAAATCCGGCGCTTCAATCTCCGCTCCGGTGATTATGTTGCTGGCAAGACCCGTCCTCAGCAGCCCGGCAGCCGCTATTCTGCGCTGCTCTACATTACCGAAATCAACGGTCAGCAACCCGAAGAAACCGCCGTCCGTCCCGCCTTTGACCAATTGACGGCGCTCTACCCCAAAAAGCGCATGGCATTTGGTAAGGAAACGGATCTTTTCCTCCGCGCCGTGGATACCCTCTGCCCCATCGGCTTTGGTCAGCGGGCATTGATTCAGGTTCCACCCCGTGCAGGCCGTACCACCCTCATCAAAAAGATGGCAGCCGCCGTCAAAAAGCACCATCCCGATGCGCATATCATGACGCTGCTCATTGACGAACGCCCGGAAGATGTGGTGGACATGAAAGAATCCCTCCCCGGCGACGTGCTGCATTCCGCATTTGATTCTTCTTTGGAAAGCCATATCCGGGTCAGCGAACTGACCATGGAACGCGCACAGCGCCTGGTGGAACAAAAGCAGCATGTGGTCGTCTTTATTGACAGCATGACCCGCCTGTGCCGCGCCTGCAACGCGCTGGCTCCCCAGAGCAGCCGTACGCTTCCGAGCGGTCTGGCTCTTGGCGGACTGAGCAAGGCAAAGAAGCTTTTCGGCGCTGCCCGCAATACCCGTGAAGGCGGTTCTTTAACCGTCATCGCCCTGTTTGAAACGGATACCCAGAGCACATTGGACGAAGCCATCCTGCAGGAATTCCGCGGCACTGCCAACATGGAACTTTCTCTGGAACGAATCCCCGGTGAAAAGCACATGATTCCCTGTGTGAATGCTCATCGCGCAGCAACACGGCACGACGAACTGCTGCTCACACCGGAAGAAATGGTTCATGCCGCATCCATTCGCGAGCAGCTCAAGGATATACCCTCCCGCACTGCACAGGCACTGACTGCACTTCTTGAAAAATAATCTTTGCTTTTGTATGATCAAGCCGTCCTGCTGCATTCAGCGGGACGGCTTTTGTTCACTTCATTTCCAGCGCACTTTACACCCTTTGCAATATGTGGTATAATTCAGGTCGAATTTGAGAAGGGATATGATCAATATGACTGAGATTCTCACCGAAAACAAGGCACCTGACAAAAAGCAGGTGATTTATTCTGCCATTCAGCCCTCCGGCAACATCACGTTGGGCAACTATATTGGCGCACTGCGCAATTTTTCTCTGTTTGAAGACAAAGAAAGCCTTTTCTGCGTAGCCGATTTGCACTCCCTCACCGTCCGTCAGGATCCTGCACAGCTGCGCAAGCGTTCCCAGTCCCTGGCAGCACTGTACATCGCCTGCGGTCTGGACCCCGAAAAGAATGTCATTTACTGCCAGAGCCATGTTCCCCAGCACGCCGAACTGGCCTGGATTTTGAACTGCTATACCTATATGGGCGAACTGAACCGTATGACTCAGTTCAAGGACAAGAGCCAGAAGCATGCGGACAACATCAACGCAGGCCTCTTCACCTACCCTGTTCTGATGGCTGCGGATATTCTGCTGTACCAGACCAACATTGTTCCTGTAGGTCTGGACCAGAAGCAGCATGTAGAAATCTGCCGCGATATTGCCCAGCGCTTTAACGGCGTGTACGGCGATGTGTTCCAGATTCCCGAACCCTACATCCGCAAAACCACTGCCAAGATCATGAGTTTGAGCGAACCCACCAAAAAGATGAGCAAGAGCGATCCCGACGAAAGCTTTGTTTCTCTTTTTGATGAACCCGATGTAATTCGCCGCAAGATCAAGCGCGCAGTGACGGACAGCGAAGCCGAAATCCGCTTTGATCCCGAAAACAAGCCCGGCGTTTCCAACCTGCTCACCATTCTTTCCGCATTGAAAAATACCACGATCGAAGAAGTGGAAAAAGAATTGTCCGGCCTGGGCTATGGCGCTCTGAAGGAAGCCGCTGCCGAAACCATCGTCACCGAATTCGCACCCATCCAGAGCCGGTATAAGGAAATTCTGGCAGACAAAACCTACCTGCCCAACATCCTCAAGGAAAATGCTGCCCGCGCCCAGTATATGGCGCTCAAGACCCTGCGCAAGGTATATAAGAAGGTAGGTCTCTACCAGCCCTGATGTGCAAGGAGGGTAAAGCACATGAAGAAAGAATTCCTTCGTCTTCCCCGTACAGACGAACAGGTTCCCCTCTATCTTTGCGTGTATACCCCCGATATGCCTGTCCGTGCCATCGTGCAGATTGCCCACGGCATGGCAGAGCATATGGAACGTTATGACGAAACCGCCCGCATGCTGTGCAGTCACGGCTATATGGTCGCATTGCACAATCACCGCGGGCACGGAAGAGAATGGCCTGAAAACAGACTGGGACACTTTGCAGACCGTAACGGTTGGGATAAAGTGATCCTTGATATGCATACCATTATGACCCGGATGAAGAATGATCATCCGGGTATTCCGTATATCCTTCTTGGGCATTCCATGGGCAGTTTTGCCGCACGGGAGTTTACATTGCGCTACGGCAAGGAATTAAACGCACTTGTGCTTTCCGGCACAGGATACTACCCCAAGGCATTGTGCTTTGCCGGTATGCTTCTCTCTTCGCTCTTTCCCGGCAAAAAAGCCGCCCCCTTCCTGAACAAACTGGCATTTGCATCAAACAACAATGCCTTTTCCCCATCCCGCACCCCTTTTGACTGGCTGAGCCGGGACACAACGGAAGTAGACCGGTACATTTCCGATCCGCGCTGCGGCTTTGTGTTTACCGGAGCATCCTATAAAGCTTTCTTCAAAGGTTTGTATGCCATTGCTGGCACGGACCGTCTGCATGATATCCCCATCACGCTGCCTGTGTACTTTCTTTCAGGCGCTCAGGATCCGGTAGGACAAATGGGCAAGGGTGTCAGGCGCATCGCACAGGACATGCAGTCAATCGGTCAAGCCCGCGTCACGGTGAAACTTTACCCCGGAGCACGCCATGAACTGTTCCACGAGATCAACCGTCCGGAAGTTTGGAACGATCTGATCTCCTGGCTGGATCATTCTATGGACCCCCACCTGTAAAGGAAGGCGATTTTCATGACTGATAGGAATCTGTGTTTCCCCGGCGACATTACACAGGTACATGGCATTCGCGTAGGTCACGCGCAGAATCTGCAGGCTCGTACCGGGGTATCCGTGGTACTTTGCCGTAAAGAAGGCGCTGTGGGCGGCGTATCCGTGCGCGGCGCTGCTCCCGGCACAAGAGAAACCGATCTGCTCCGCCCCGGAAACTTCGTTGAACACGCTCACGCCGTGGTCCTTTCAGGCGGCAGTGCCTATGGACTGGATGCCGCTTCCGGCGTGATGCACCATCTGGAACAAACCGGTGTGGGGCTGGATATGGGCGTCGCCCGGGTTCCCATTGTGCCCGCTGCCGTACTGTATGATCTTGCCGTCGGCGATGCTGCAATCCGTCCCGATGCCGCCATGGGAACGCAGGCCTGCATGAATGCCGCTAAAGGGATCGTGCAGGGCAAAGTAGGTGCAGGCACCGGATGTACGGTAGGCAAGCTGATTCCCGGCGCAGTGCCCCAGGACGGCGGCATCGGTTCAGCTTCCATCACGCTGCCGGAGGGTGTTACCGTAGGTGCATTAGTTGCTGTCAATGCCTGCGGCGATGTATTTCATCCAACAACAGGTGAGATTCTGGGCTGCGCCCACCTGCCGGACGGAACGCCCGTCCCCGCAGAAGGATTGCTGTACGGACAAGCGCCCACAGCACTGAAAATGCGCATTCCCGCTCCCGGCAGCAATACCACAATCGGCGTAGTAGCCGTAGACTGCAAACTGACCAAGGAACAGGCAAACCGGCTGGCAGACGTAAGCCATGACGGACTTGCCAGAACCATTCGTCCTGTGCATACGCAAATGGACGGAGACACCATGTTTGCCCTCGCCACAGGCAGACTGGACAGCGATGTGAACTTTATGAAACTTTGCGCCGCAGCGGCCGAGGTTACCGCCCGTGCCATTGCCAACGCGCTCCTTTACGCAGCATTATGATTACAGGAATCGGAATGGACGTGTGCCAGATCACACGCATGGAAGAACAACTGAATAACGAGCATTTCCTTGAACGCTGCTTTGCAGCCGAAGAAAGAGATTACATTTCCCAGAAAGGCACCATGGCAGCTGATACCATGGCCGGGCTTTTTGCTGCCAAGGAAGCACTGGTGAAATGTCTGGGTACTGGCTTTCAGGATACAAAACTGTGCGACATTGTGGTGCTCCACGATAAATTCGGCGCACCGTACTATGACCTGCGGGGCTCCTATGCCCTCCATGCCGCCCAGCGTTCCATTACCTCTCTGCATCTGACCATCACCCACGACAGCGGCATCGCTGCCGCCGTAGCAATTGCAGAAAGGGCAGAAAAATGAGTAGATACGCTGTAGCCGCATGGGAAATGCGCCTGATAGAGCGCAAAGCCTTTGATCAGGGCGTTCCGCCGCTTCTTGTTATGGAAAATGCCGCCCGTGAAACAGCAAACGCCGCGCTTCGCATGCTTTCCGAAAAGGAAAACAAACGCGCACTGTTCCTGTGCGGCCCCGGCAACAACGGCGGCGACGGCCTGGCTGCTGCAAGGCTGTTTCAGCAAGCCGGCGGCAAAGCTGCCGTCTATCTGCCCGCAGAGCCTCAAACCCCCAATGCCATCGAAAACTTTGCTTACGCACGTTATCTGGGCATTCCCATTCTGCATACACTGCCCTCCCCAGTGCTGTTTGACCTGATTGTGGATGCATTACTGGGAATCGGCTTTACCCGTGCCCCGGAAGATGAAATTCTCAGCGCCATTGATTGGGCCAACACAGCCCATTTGCCGATTCTTTCCGTTGATATGCCCAGCGGCATGGACGCCAATTCCGGCGCCGTTCCCGGTGTATGCATTCATGCAACCGAAACCATTACCTTCCATGCCGTCAAATTGGGGCTGTATCTCACTGCCAACCTTCCATATACCGGAAAAGTCACGGTAGCAGATATCGGTCTTCAGCATGAACCCATTGGAATCCCCTATTATACACGCGAAGATCTGCCTGCGCTTCTTCCGCCTCGTTCCATCAATGCGCACAAAGGCTCCTGCGGTCGGGTACTGATTTATGCCGGCAGCAAAGGCAAAGCCGGCGCAGCCGCCATGTGCGCACTGGGCGCCTTGAAAGCAGGTGCAGGCTTGGTGACCATCGCCTGTCCGGATGAGATCATGCCCGTTTTGCAAACACTGGTTCCCAACGCCATGTGTGTATCCGTTGAAGAGGCAGAAAACATCTCCTTTGATGTACTGGCTGCCGGCTGCGGAATCGGCCAAAGTGAAAAAGCCCGCAATCAACTAAACCTCCTCATTGAAAAAGCCCGCATGTGCGTGCTGGATGCAGATGCACTGAACCTTCTGGCGCAGGGAGCTTTCCCATTGCCGGAAAACACCGTGCTTACCCCTCACCCACTGGAATGCGCAAGGCTGCTCAAATGCTCATTGGATGAGATACTGAAAAATCCATTGCAAAGTGCAAAAAGGCTTTCACAGGAATACCGGTGCATTGCACTGCTGAAAAATGCCGTATCCGTCATCGCACAAGGCAACAAAACCGCACTGAATGCGCTCCCCGCCCCTGCGCTGGCTAAAGGCGGCAGCGGAGATGCATTATGCGGCATCCTCGCCGCCACGCTTTGCGAAATAGTTGATCCGTTTGAAAGCAGCCGCATTGCTGCACTGCGGATGAGCCTTGCTGCGCAGGACGCCGCCTCGCAATTGGGCGACCGCGGTGTGCTGACCGGCGAAATGCTGCAATATCTGAAATGAACAGGCTGACCGGAGTTCTTTCCATCGAAAGAGCTCCGGTTTTATATAGCAGCACATAACATAGTTTCCTGTCGCTTTCCGGCAAAAAGCGGTATTTGCTTCCATTCCTGCCTGCGTTGACAAAACCCACTGCCTCCGATACAATAAGGAAGCATACTTTTGCCCCTGATATGGGAAAAATCAAAAGGAAAGGAGGCGCATTTATGCCCCGACATACCTCTCACAATCCGACCGCACCACATCAAAACCGCGCTTCCTATCCGCCCGATGCGCAGGATGAAAGCTTCATTCCCGTTCATCAGCCGCTGTATGACGATGAGGATCAGCCCTTTTTTGAACAGAATGCCTTTTCGGCGCCCTACCCCGATTCAGTCTACGGTGAAGAGAACGCTTATCCCAATCCTCCGCAGCCTTCATATCCGGAAAGGACTTCCGGCAGTCATCGACATAACCATCAAAATAACCATCAAAACAATCATCAAAAGAGTCCCAAGCGCCGTACACCCTGGACTGTTATTGTACTGCTGAGCGCTTCCATCCTGATTCTGCTGATTTATGCCGCAACCATTCTGTACCGTCCCTACCAGCAGTTTACCCATATGGTGCAGGAGGTGACCAGCAACACATTCGCCCAAGGCATCTATGTGGATGGCGTGCCCATCGGCGGTCTTACCATGAATCAGGCGCAGAATCTGCTCCACCAGCAAATGACGCAAAGCAGCAAAGCCCTTGCCATTGACGTGCAGGTGGATCAATTTGCCTGGCGCATCACCGAAACCGATGTTCCCTTCCAGCGCAACACAGAGACCGTGCTGGCCCAAGCCTATGCCATCGGCAGGCAGGATTCCACCCAAACGCTGAGCGGCGGCACCACGCCGCTGGAATACCGCTATCAGCACCGCATGCAGGCTGCCAAAACCGGCGCCTATTTCTACACCGAAGTAACCTATGATAAAAGCCATGTGCGTGCCTTTGTGGAAAATGTAAGCGCTTATGTGAACCGTTCTCCTGTCAATGCCATGGTCGCAACCTTTGATTTTTCCACCCGCGCTTTTACTTTTACCGAAGACCAGGCAGGCGCCCTGCTGGACAGTCAGGCACTTTATGACCAGATTATTTCCCTGCTGGACAGCGGCGACCACACCGGTTCCATCAGCATGACCACCCAGACACTGACGCCGGATGTTACGCGGGTGGAACTGATGAATTCCTTTGCCCGCATCACAACCTTTTCAACCGAAACCACACAGGATGCCAACCGCAACACCAATATCGACCTGGCCTGCCGCGCCGTCAGCGGTACCGTGCTGATGCCCGGCGATACTTTTTCCTTTAATCAGGCCACCGGTCAGCGCACCGCAGAAAAGGGCTACCTTCCCGCCGCCGCCATTGCCGGCGGCACCACGGTAGACGAAATTGCCGGCGGCGTATGCCAGGTTTCCGGTACACTGTTCAATGCCGCTGCCATGGCGGATATGACCATCATCGAACGTACTCCCCATACCTGGCCCAGCAATTATGTGGAAAAGGGACAGGATGCCACCGTAAACTGGCCCAACCTGGACTTCAAATTCCGCAACGATTCTTCCGGCCCCATCTTTATCCTGGCCCATTATGCCAACCGGGTGTGTACGGTAGAAATCTACGGCGTCACTTTGGGTGCCGGCGTAAGCATTCAGTTGGAAACCGAAGTTACATCCACGACTCCGCCGCCCGCAGAACCCGCTTATACGCAAAACCCCGCATTGACCCCCGGAACCGCCAACGTGCTGAAAAAAGCGCGTACCGGCTATACCGTGGATACCTACCGGGTATATCTTCACAACGGACAGGTGACGCGTCGGGAACTGCTTTGCACTTCCACTTACCGCATGATTCAGGAACTGATTGAATATAACTGATTTTATTTATCCGCATCAAGGAGGCTTTCATGCTCAAAGGCGAACTGCGCAGACAGTCCATATTGGATGCTGCGGAGAAAATGTATTTTGATAAAGGCTATGCCGCTGCTACCATTGACGATATCCTGTCCCTGCTGGACTGCAGCAAGGGCAGCTTGTACCACCATTTTGATTCCAAGCAGGATATTCTGGAGCACCTGTGCCGCCGCCATGCCGAGGAAGCATTCTCCGCCTGGCAGCACCGGGTATATGATACCCCTCTTCAGGCGCTGAATGGACTGCTATACTATTCCATGCCCTTCAGAAACGGCGGTGAACGGCTGCTTTCACTGCTTTTGCCCCTGCAGAACACCACCGAGGGCACGGCCATGCGCTGCGCCTTGCAGGATGCCATGGAAGCGCTGTTTCTGCCTAAATTACAGGAATGCATGGATACCCTGAAAACATCCGGAACGGCCTACTGGCATATGGCGCGTCTGCCTGAGCTGGTCTGGGACGCCCATACCGCGCTGTACGGCAGACTCATGCAGTGCGCTGCCCGGCTCCGCCGCGGCGGTGCTGCAGGCGATGTGGTGGAGCATCTGGAAAGCGCCCGCTTTTTGTGGGAACGCACGCTGGACCTTCCCTTTGGCAGCATGGAAATCGTCCGGGCAGATGAAGCCCTGCAGGCGATTCATCAGGCCATCAAACATGTCAATCACCTGCCCGGAGAACAATAATCATCTTATACACCAAGGTGCTTTGGCGCCTTTTTTGATGCCGTATTTTTCCGGCATGATGCATCAAAACAATGTCCATACTAATCGTAAAACCCGGATCAGGAGGTACTGTATGGACACCGGAATGCTGATTGCCAACCGAATTCTTGCGCTGTGCACAGAAAAGAATATTACCCTGAACAAATTGAGCTTTCTCTGCGGCATTACTCAATCGACCCTGAACAATATCATCCATGGAGGCAGCAAAAATCCCACTGTGGATACTGTTCGCCGCATCTGCACGGGGCTGAACATGCCCATGAAATCCTTCTTTGATACACCGGAGTTCGATGCCGCCACCAGAATTGACACAAATACCGAAAACGGGCTATAATGCCTTTGGAACAACACACAGGAGGTTTCCCTCATGAAACTGATGATCGCATCTGATATTCACGGTTCTGCCCACTGGTGCAAAAAGCTGCTGGATGCTTACCGGAAAGAACAGCCGGACAAACTGCTTCTACTGGGCGATTTACTATACCACGGCCCCCGGAACGACCTGCCGGACGGCTATGCACCCAAGGAAGTCATTGCCATACTGAATGATGTAAAAACGCATTTGCTCTGCGTACGCGGCAATTGCGAAGCGGAAGTGGATCAGATGGTGCTTCAGTTTCCCGTAATGGCAGATTATTGCGCTCTGTTTGAGAATGGGCACACCCTGTACTTGACCCACGGGCATCTCCATGGAGAAACCAATCCTCCGCCGCTCATGCCGGGTGATATGCTGCTGTGCGGCCATACCCATATCCCCTGCTGCCACCGCCATGAACATTTCACCTATCTGAACCCGGGTTCCGTTTCCATCCCCAAAGAAAATTCTCCCCACAGCTATGCCGTATTGAAAAATGGCATCATGCAGTGGAAGTCTTTGGAGGATGAAAAAGTGTACATGCAGGAGACTTTGTGGTAAATAAAACCAACTATGCGCTCTGCAGAAAATTTTTGCAAAAATATTTGATTTTTTTGAGAAAAAAGTGTTGACAAAAGGACGTGGATATAGTATTATACTTCTTGTCGCCGGGCGATAAGCTTACGACACGGTCCCTTAGCTCAGCTGGATAGAGCGTTTGGCTACGGACCAAAAGGTCGGGGGTTCGAATCCCTCAGGGTCCGCCACGAAAACCTCGCTGCTTGCAGCGAGGTTTTTCTTTTACCCGAAATCCCTTTGACAACTTTGTTTTTCCGTGGTACATATAGTATTGACGGAGCATCGCCGCTGGGGGTGCCTTAACGGGTCCCAGTCTTGAACGGCAGTGCTCTGTTTTTGTTGATTCTGCATTTTCTTGACAGTTCAGCTTTGCCATGCTATATTTGTGTTGATCCCATCTTTGGAGGCAGCCGTAAGGGCATTGTGTCCCTGAGTGCCGAGGCGCCAAGATGGGGTTTTCTTGTTCAAAACCCATTTGACATACTTGCCCTTCTGTGATACGCTGATCATGGTCAGAGCATTGCCGCTGCGGGTGTTTTCACCAGACGCAGTCTTGAACGGCAGTGCTCTGTTTTTTGTTGATTCTGCATTTTCTTGACAGTTCAGCTTTGCCATGCTATATTCATGTTGATCCCATCTTTGGTCGCAGCCGTCAGGACCTCGTAGTCCTTTCCGTTATGGCGTCAAGATGGGGTTTTCTTTTTTAACCAAAGAACGGAGAGCAATGCGCTCTCCGTTCTTTAATATTTCTGCTGACATTCTTTCAGCCAGGTCTCCACCAGCAGATTGGATGCATTGCCCGGTCCCTTGGGATGCACCAGATGAATGGCTTCCTCCGGTTCATACCAGGCCGCTTCTTCCACTTCACAGGAAAGACGCAGTTCTTGATCTTTCGTATATCCGATAAAGGCAATCATCAGCTGCTCGCCTCTTGGAAACCATACCGTTTGAATCAAACGCAGTTCATGAAGCACCACGCCAATTTCTTCCTGAACCTCGCGGCGGGCGCATTCTTCCGCGCTCTCTCCCGGCTGAATATATCCGCTGACCAATGTACGATACGCACGAACACGGTCGGCAGCCTTTAGAAGCGCCACCTTCCCTTCCCCGTTCACGACCAGTACAATCACGCAGGATGAGAACATATCAAAGAACGGGCGGTTGCATCGATCGCACCACGGGACATTCACTTCGTCTCCCAGCTGCCGGTAAGACAGTTTTTCCCCGCATAGAGGACAATAGATAAACCTCATTTTTTCTCCTCCCCGGCAATCTTCATATAGTGCAGGCTATCCATCAGCACACCGCCGGACGAAGCATAGAATTCATCATCCAGGCGGAACAGCCCCTGCCGGGCGTCAATCCATTCCTTTCCATCCAAGGGATGATAACTGCGAAGCCGTGCCCAATCCGGATAGTTTTGCGCTCCGTTGCTTTCCAGCGCGCCCACTTTAAGGCCGGGAATGGCATTCAGACGGGCTGCCACGCATTTATTCCAGTCCACCAGCACGGGCGGCACGGTCAAATCGGCGCAGAAACAGGGAATACCTTTCTCATGGGCCAGCTTTGCCACTTCCAGACTGACAGACAGCGTTTTAGCAATTGGCTTCAATGCCATGGCGCCATAGCCCAGAGCAATCAACTCCTGCGCATCCCTGACGCCGTGGGCGCTTTCATCCCCCGCCACACGCACGCCCATGCCGTGCACATCAATCCCGCTGTTTTCCGGGAAAGGTTCCTCCAGCAGCACGGTCTGCGTCAGCGCGCCTATGTGGTCCATATGGTCCAATAACCGCATCAAACGATCCCTGCTGTCATAACGTCCATTGGCGTCAAAATAATAGGCCAGTTTTCCGTTTTCTGTATAAGGCGTACGTCTTTCCCGCAGTGCTTCATGCAGCTGGGTCACACGACGCATATCCCACTGCAGCATCTTTTCCCGGTCACCATCACCTTCGGGATCATTGCCCAGTTTGATCTTCAGCAGAAAATCTCCGCTATCTGCCAGTTCCCGCACACTGTCCAAACCCACATTGTAGGAAATCAGCGGAATACGCGCCAGTTTATCATGACGGGCAGGCAGCGCCGCGCGGAACACATCCGGTACCATGTCATCAAAGGTATGCACAGCATTTTGACGGGCATAAAGCTGCCATGCTGCCAGATCCAGCGGCACCAGCGCATTGAGTACAAAAGTAGGACGCACATCCTCAAGCCTGGTTACCCTTCGTGCATAAACATACAGTTCTTCCTCCAGACTGCGGATCATATGAATGGGCGTTTCAAAACACTGCCCCTGCACCATTTCACAGGCACGGCGTGTGATTTGAAACATAGCGTCATTTCCACCCAGATCGCCCAGTTGTTCAAACACTGCAGCATCCGACCACACCACACTCTGCACCCCAGGCGCACAGCCGGTATGCCCGTCCATATCTTCCAGCAGCACTGCGCTTTGCCACAACGAATTGATATATTTCCCCTTGAAGCCAAAGGGAGCATTCAGTACTTCTGCTTCATAGCCGCAATGCGCCCGATCAATTCTGAGCATTTGTCCATCTTCCTTTCTTTTTTTGAAAAAAGAATGAAATATTGCAAAAAATGATTCGCCATTTTCGAAAATATAGCGTATAATAGAATCACAAAAAATGCGTATATATACAAGGAGGTTTTCCCTATGTCTCAGTGGAATATCGCTCTCGTATTGGGCGCGAACCTGCAGAAAACCCTGTTTACCGAAAAAGCCATCAATCAGCTTCGTAAACTTGGCAATGTGACGCTGAATCCCGTGGATGAACTGACTGCGGATCAGCTGGTAGAACTGGCGCACGACGCAGATATCGTCATTACCTCCTGGGGCGCTCCCGTTTTTTCCGCCGATGTGATGGCAAAGCTCCCTCGCCTGAAATATGTAGCCCACGCTGCCGGCAGCGTAAAATCCTTCGTGACAGATGAAATGTACGCCCAGGGTGTAAAAGTTACCAGCTCCGCCAAGGTTCTGGGCAAAGGCGTTGCCGAAACGGCGCTTGGTCTGACCATTGCTTCCGTAAAGAATTTCTTCAATGTATCCCGCGGTATTGCCGCAGGCGGCTGGACCGGCGAAGCTCCGCTCAAGGAATACGATGATATCCGCGAACTGTTCGAAATCACGGTAGGCTGCATCGGTGCCGGCATGGCCGGCTCCCATTACCTGCACCTGATGAACATGTTTGATGTGGATCTTCTTTTGTACGATCCCTTCGTATCCGAAGAAGATGCCAAAGAAAAGTATAATGCCAAAAAGGTTTCCCTGGAAGAATTGCTGGAAAAGAGCGATGTCGTATCCATCCACGCCCCGTCCATTCCCGAAACCAACCATATGTTCAACGCCGAAACCCTCAAGCTGATGAAGAAGGATGCATCCATTGTGAATACCGCCCGCGGTACGCTGATTGACGAAAAAGCACTGTACGAACATATGAAAGCCGGCAATCTGAAGTATGCCTGTCTGGATGTATTTGATCCCGAACCTCCGAAAGCAGACAATCCTCTGCGCGAACTGCCCAACGTGATCATGACCCCCCATCTGGCAGGTCTGACTCACAACGGTCTTCTGCGCATCGGTCAGCATTGCGCGGACGAAGTTGCACGCTTTATCGCCGGCGAACCGCTGACTACGGAAGTTACCCAGGAGCAGCTGGCCAAGATGGCATAATGCCGGAAACGGTTTCAAGCTGTTATCCCCATGATTATAGCACAAACCGCCCCATTCCGATAGAATGGGACGGTTTTTTATTTCCATTTTTTATCAGATCAGAATTCCATCGCAGTGATCCACTTCGTGCTGGATGATCTGCGCGGTCCACCCATGAAAGGTTCTAGTTTTCTTCTGCAGTTTCAAATTCTGATAAGAGACTTTGATCTTCTCATAACGCAGTGTTTTACGCACGCCGGACAAGGACAAACAGCCTTCTTCCGTTTCATAGGGGCCTGTTTTTTCCGTAATGACAGGATTCAGCATCACCATACCGGTACCATAATCATCAAAAACAATGATCCTTTTGCTTACACCGATCATATTGGCTGCCATGCCCACACATCCTGCGCGGTGATAGTTTAGCGTATCCAGCAGATCCTGTGCTATAGGCAGATCCTTTTCATCCGCCTGAACAGATGGAATAGCCAGAAAAACGGGGTCATGAACGATTTCTCTTATCATATTAACCCTCTTTCACCTTATCCGCTTCACCGTCCCATGGATTGAAAACGGCCTTCAGCACAGTGCCTTCTTCCTCAATCTCGCGGAAGATTTCGGTAATTCCCTCCACAGTAAATTTGGGATGATGCGTGATCATATCCTGAATATTAAAGCGTCCGGCCGCTTTTTCCCGCGCAGCATCTGCCATACATTTATAGTAAGGATTATCCAGCCGTGCATGCTGCAGCGCCGCATAGCCCGAAGTGCTGGAATGCACCAGCAATCCCTTGAAGTGGATATAACCCCAGTCCACATAAACCGGATCGCAGCAAGCGCCAATCTGCACAATGGTACCGTCATACCGGGTGATGTACGGCAGAAGCTTAATCGTCTCCGGCTCCCCTGCGCATTCAAACACCACATCGCAGCCCACGCCGTTTGTGATCCGGTCAATCTCCGCGGTAATATCCTGCGTAGTGGGATCCAGCACAATGTCTGCACCAAACTTTTTGCTCAGTTCCCGTTTATATGCAATCGGCTCGGATGTAATAATGGTTTTGGCACCGTTGATGCGCGCCCACTGTGTAGCAAAGCTGCCCAGCGCCCCCTGACCCAGAATGCACACCACATCGCCATACTTGATCGCCGTCTGGCACGGTGCCCACAGCACGGTCCAGGGTTCAAACAGGCTGGCTTCTTCGTTGGTCAGATTATCGGGTACCTTGATCACTTCCTCCGGACTCGCCACCACATATTGGCTCAGCGTACTTTCGCAGCACAGCGCCACGCGATCGCCTACCTGCAGATATTCATGGGCACGGCTCTCGTCATATTCCCGGGGCCCCATTTCAACGATCACGCCCATGCCCTCATGTCCCATGGTGGTAGGATAAGGCTCCAGAGTGATAGGCCCCTTATTATAATAAGGCGCCAGCTCATCCCCATCCAGACGCTTATCCCATATGCGCAGGTGGTGCGGCAGCATGCTGTGGCTCTGCATTTCGTGCGGCGGATGCTTGCAGCGCACGGCGTTCAAATCCGTCTGGTTGCAAACCGAAGTAGCCAGCACCTTGACCAAAAACTCTCCGTATCCAGGTTTGGGAATAGGAATCTCCTGCATTTCCCATGGACCGCCCTTGCCCATCAGCATCAAGCGTTTCATTGTTCCTTCCACGAGTCTTCTCCTTATTCAATTGAATCCGTACATTCATTTTCTCAGATAATCAAACAGATGTCAAGATAATAGAAGACATTTGTATCAATAAGCACATAATGAAGCACTGAATATGTAAAAACGCACCGGGGAGAATTCCCGATGCGTTTTTTTCGTCTTCATCAATCTTCGTGCTTTTTAACATAAGCCACACCGATGCTGTCCGTTCCCAGATGGGTGCCGATGATACCGCTGACCCGGGAAAAACCAGCTTTGCGAAGGCCGTATTTCTCCATAGTATCCTGCATGAAGCGTTCGCCCATTTCCGCGTTGGATGTATAGCCAAAACATGGAGCAAATGCCGGATCAATACCGTCCTGATCCATCATTTTGTAGGCTTGTGCAATACCCGCTTTCACGCCGCGCACTTTGCCCAGTGGCTGAATCACCTTATTTTCCACTGTAATGACCGGCTTGATACCCAGCGCATCTCCCAGGAGCGCCAATGCAGGCGGAATGCGTCCGCCCTTACGGAGATACACCAACGAACCAATGATGCCGATCACGCGTACACGGTGGCGCACATCTTTCACGCCGGACACAATTTCATCCAGCGTACGGCCGGCATTACGCAGTTTGACCGCATGCTCCACCAATATTCTCTGGCTCATCACCGCCTGATGGCTGTCAATCACGCGAATATCGTCATACTCCGCCATTTCCTTGGCCACACAGGCAGATTCATACGTGCCGCTGAGTCCGGAAGACAGAGCAATCACCACCACGCCGTCTCCCTTTTCCTTGGCATCCAGATAAATATCCAGATACTGCTGAGGCGCAGGACGGCTGGTAATAGGCAGTTTTTCGCTGGCTTTCAGTTTATCATAAAAGCGGATATAATCTTCATCCGTATCCATGGGACAAACGCCGTCTTCAAACGCCGTTTCCAGCACAACCCGTTCCACATTCAGGGCCTGCGCCTGTTCCAGCGTAATATCCGAACCGTTGTCCGTCACAATTCTGATCATAAAATCCTCCAGCTTTGGGCGGTACAATTGATACCGTGCTTATTATAACACAGAAGTACCCGTTTGTTTATACATCTTACGAAAATTTGTTACACTTTCCCCCTTTCTGAGGATTTCTCAGAAACAATTGAAGAAACGGCTGCCATCATGTATAATGGTACATGGAAAATACTTTTCACGAATAAGGAAACCAGCTTATGTTTGAAAAAATCATGGAATTAATCCGGTCCTATAACACCATTATCATTCACCGCCATAAAAACCCGGATGGCGATGCCCTTGGCAGCCAGATTGGTCTGAAGCATCTGCTCATGCACAATTTCCCCGAAAAAAAAGTGTACGCCGTCGGCGATGAAGCCGGACGCTTTGATTTTATGGATGACAGCGTGATGGATGTAGTAGATGACAGCGAATACGAATCCGCGCTGGCCATTGTTTTGGACACGTCTGCCAGCCACCTGATCAGCGATGAACGCTATAAGACAGCAGCCGCGCTGTGCCGCATCGATCATCATCTGTTCTGCGAAACCATTGCGCCCGCGGAAGTGGTGGATTCTTCTGCCGAAAGCTGCTGCAGCCTGATCACAGCTCTGGCCATGGAACAAAACCTTTCCCTGACGCCGGTTGCAGCCAAGTCTCTGTATACCGGCATGGTCACGGATTCCGGCCGTTTCCGCTATGATTCCACTTCCGAAAAAACCTTTCTGCGCGCCGCCCATCTGCTCCGCAATGCCTTTGACCTGAATGAAGTTTACCAGAACCTGTACGCTGCAGATTTTGAACAGGCCCGCCTGCGCGCTCAATTCGTACTGAAAATTCAGTTTACCCCCAACCGCGTAGGTTATATCTATACTACGCAGGAGGAGCTGCAGGCGCTGAATGTATCCACGTTCTCCATCTCCCGCGGTATGGTCAATACTATGGCGGATATCAAAGGCGTGAATATCTGGGTAAACTTCACGGAAACAGAAAACGGTATATTGTGCGAACTGCGCTCATCCAAGCAGAACATCAACCCCATTGCAGTGAAGTATGGCGGCGGCGGCCACATGAAAGCCAGCGGAGCAACCGTAAATAATAAAGAAGAAGCCATGCAGATGCTGCATGATCTGGATAAACTGGCAGGTGAAAATACATGAGTGAAAATTTGAGCGGAAATATGACCCATCAGATAATCTGCGCCATTTATGAAAAAATCAAGGCGTATGACCGCATCATGCTCTTTCGCCATATCCGTCCGGATGGCGATTGTGTAGGCTCCACCAAGGGCATGAAGGGCATCATTCTGAACACATTTCCTGAAAAAGAAGTATACCTGATCGACGAACAGAAGAGTGATTTTCTTTCCTTCATGGGAGAAGACGATGCGCCCGTTGCGGACGAAATGTACCACGATGCTCTGGGCATTGTCATTGATACCGCTACTACGGACCGAATTTCCAATAAAAAGTTTGCGCTTTGCAAAGAGATCATCAAGATCGACCATCATCTGGAGCGGGAACCCTACGGCGTCATCAACTGGGTGGAAGAAGACGCTTCCTCTGCCTGCGAAATGATTGCCAAGTTTTTTGTCACGTTGAAGAACGATGTAAAAATCGACCGGGACAGCGCTGCCCATATCTATACCGGTATGGTCACGGATTCCGGACGTTTCCGTTATGACGGTGTCAGCGGCGATACTCTGCGTTATGCCGCCGCACTTCTGGATCAGGGCATTGATACCGAAACGCTGTATGCACACCTGTATCTGCAGAATTTTGAAACGCTGAAGTTCAAATCCCATGTGTATCAGCAGATGCAGATGACAGATCATGGCGTAGCCTATATCTTCATCAGCCATGAAATGCAGCAGGCTTTTGATCTGGACTTTGAAAGTGCCAGCGCCTGTGTTTCCTACATGGATGCCATCAAGGGCTGCCTGTGCTGGCTGGCTTTCATTGAGAATACACAGGATCATACCATCCGCGTGCGTCTCCGCTCCCGCTTTGCCTCGATCAACCACATTGCGGAAAAATATCACGGCGGCGGTCACGCCTGTGCCAGCGGCGCTACCGTTTACAGCAAAGAGGAAATGGAAGCGCTCATCCGGGATGCTGATGACCACATCAAAGCCTACAAGGAAAGCCATACCGGCTGGTTGTAATCCTCTTATCCAATAACAGCATCCGAAAATATCACATCGAAAAGAGCATCTGCAATCAGATGCTCTTTTCATTCGGTAGATAAATCACGGTCATTTTCTAAAAAACGCCGCTGCGATGGCACCGGGGCCCACATGGGTGCCAATCACGCTGCCAATAGTGGTATAACGAACGTCATCCAGTCCTTCCTGCCAGATGAAGCGGCTGTCTTCAATATATTTCTGCAGCAGGGCATCCGAAAGTCCCGTATATCCCAGCAGCACAGGCATGGTAAAATCCACGCCTCCGGCTTTTCCAATCTCCTGTACCAGCAGATTGTTGCCCTGCTTGGACCCTCTTGCCTGGCCCAACAAGCTGATTTCCCCATGAATCACAGACAGTACAGGTTTGATGTTCAGCACAGTCCCTGCAAGGGCAATGCCTTTGGAAATTCTTCCGCTGCGCTTCAAATACTCCAATGTATTGACCAGCGCAACGATGACGATTCGCTCCTTCGCTGTTTCCAGCCGGGCAGCTATATCCGCAGCGGACAACCCCTCCTCCTGCAGCGTCAGCGCATATTCTGCCAGAATACCCGCGCCGATCGCTACGCTGCCGCTGTCCACCACATGGATGTTTTCAAAATCCGCTGCTGCAATCATGGCGCTTTGATACGTACCGGAAAATTTGGAAGATACCGTGATGACCACTGCGCTCTCCCCTGCTTCCTGCACCTGCCGAAACGCCGCTGCAAAGTCTTCAGGAATTGCCTGGCTGGTGGTAGGATGTACATCCGTTTCCACCAGTTTTTCATAAAAGCCATGGTGATCAATGGTTACCCCGTCAATGTACTCTTCATCACCAAAGTGTACAGTCAGCGGCACAAGGTGCAGCTTCTTTTTGATATCCGGAATCAAATCGGCTGTAGAATCACAAATAATTCTCACTTTCATGTTTTCTCACTTTCTGTTTTTGCAAATCAGCACAAATCCATTAAGTCACTGTTCCTGATTCTCAATCTATGTTGATACATCAACTTGTACATCATATCACATATATGTTGTTTTGTCAACTTTCGTTGTAAAGGAAAGAAAATGAAAAGGCCGTATCCTTTCGGATACGGCCCATTTAGCATGTTGGATTATTCGGCGACAGTCACAGCAGTGATGTGAGTGTTCACGCCTTCGTACCAGTACAGGAAGCCTTCCACGTCGATCACGTTGCCAGCGGTCAGAGCGCCCACAGCAGCGTACACTTCGGTTTCGGGACCGGTCAGGTAGCGTTCCACGCAGAAGTCATATTCAGCGCCATCCTTGGCAACCTTTACGTAGATGTCATCGCCGGGTTCGTCGTTCTTATAGGTGATGGACACAACTTCCAGACCCTTGAACAGAACCTTTTCATTCTGATGGTTGATCAGTTCTTCGGTGCCCAGCAGTTCGGTCACATCAGCGGGTTCAGCCACATAGGTGTCGCCGCCTTCAACGAAGGTAAAGGTAGCGTCCATAATTTCCACTTCGCCAGCCCAGGCGCCCTTGAAGCCTTCCACAGCGATCTTGGTGCCGGGAACCAGTTTCTGCGCATCTTCTTCGGAGCAGGCCATTTCATAGATGAAATAGGCGCCGTCCTGATCAGCAGCGTACACGGTGATCTTGTTGTCCCACCAGGACTGATGATCCTGCACGTACATTTCGATTGCCACAGGAACTTCCAGCTCGGCAGCGATATAATCGGCATGGTTGGTCACAGGTTCAGCAGCAACTTCTTCAACCACTTCTTCGGTGACAGCTTCTTCAGCAGCAGCTTCTTCAGCAGCGCCCTTCACAACGGCATCCAGCGTGCAGCCGGCATCGAATTCGATGGTGCCCTTGTAGTTCTTCACAGTACCGGTAGCGGTGATGGTGTCGCCCACAGCCAGTTCGGCAGCGCCTTCGCCAGCCAGACGATAGCACATGAAGGGATAGTCGGTGAGGCCGGCCACTTCGATGGTCACGGTGATGTTCTTGTATTCTTCGCTCCAGGCGGTGTCGATCTTGGAGATCACGCCGGTCAGAGTGCAAGCTTCAGCCTGAGATTCGCCTTCGGCAACGGTGTAGGCGTTCAGCAGAGTGCGAACATCCTTCACAGCTTCTACGGGGATCAGCTTGCAGCCGGCGTCGAATTCGATGGTGCCCTTGTAGTTCTTGATGGTGCCAACCACGGCGATTTCAGAACCTTCAGCCAGTTCAGCAGCGCCTTCACCGGACAGACGGTAGCACATGATGGGCTGTTCGGTCTTGCCATCGCACACGATGGTCACGGTGATGTTCTTGTATTCTTCGCTCCAGGCGGTGTCAACCTTAGTCACAACGCCGGTCAGCACAGCGGGAGTAGCCAGCTTTTCGCCATCCAGCAGCGCATAGCCGGCATCCAGAGTGGCCTGCTGGCTGATGATTTCGCCGTAGCCGATCAGCTGGCAGCCCTGAGCATATTCGATGGTGCCCTTGTAGTTGGTGAACTTGCCTTCCACGGTGATGGCATCGCCAACCTGCAGGTTTTCAGCGCCTTCACCGGACAGACGGTAGCACATGATGGGCATGTCTTCCTTGCCTTCCACGGCGATGGTCACGGTGATGTTCTTGTAATCAGCGCTCCAGGCAGTGTCGATCTTGGTCACGGTGCCGTAGAGGCGGAACACCTTATCCAGGGTTTCGCCGTCCTGCACGGTGTAAGCCTGGTCCACGATCTGAGCATAGCTCAGGCCGTTCAGGGAAGCGGGAACCTTGCGGTCGAAAGAAATGGTTTCCACGTTGCCGGCTTCATCCTTGATGGTAGCGGTCAGCTTGTAGAACACTTCTTCGGGGTTGGTTTCATCCACATTGATGGTAACCATCTTGTCATCGCCGACTTCCACCTTGATGGTGTCAGAGTCAGCGGTCCATTCGATCACATATTCCACGCCATTGACGGGGAACACGCCGATCACCTGGTAGTCAGCAGCGGTGGTGGTGGGTTCGCCGCGCTTGGGGCTCTTGTACATCAGGTTCAGGTAAGACTTGGCAGCGCTCAGATCGGGATTGCCGGCTTCTTCAGCCATCGCAGGAGCGAACAGGCTGACGCACAGCATGAGCGCTACGAGAAGAGAAACGAACTTTTTCATGTTGATCGGCTCCTTCTTCAAATTCATTATTCGTGTACGGTAATATTTCTGGCAGAGAACACTTTGATCTGGTATTCACCATCAAAGTAGTCCACAACGCCTTTGATATCCACGGTTTTGCCAAGGTATGCATCCTGGGTGATCAACTTGAAGTTTTCATCCATCAGCACACCCGTGCGTACCGTAACCACCGCGCCGTTCTGCTCACAGGTCATGGTCATGGCCCCCTGAGAAGAACTGCTTGCATCGGTGGTAGTATAGATTTCCTTTACGACCAGATCCTTCATACTGATGGAAGTGCTCATGGCCATTTCGGCATAAGGTCTTTCTTCCATCCCCGCTTCCGTTTCCAGCTTCACTTTCCCGTTCAGGAAAGTATCTGCCTCGGTCAGCACATACGCGCTTTCGTGACCCTGACTGAGCAATTGAATGTTTCCCGGATCATCCGGGCGCATCATGCGGTAGCTCAGACCGGAAACCTGCCAGGTGCCGCCGGCTTCGTAATACTGAAGGGTACCCACAATGCGGGCTTCATTGCCCACTTTGAGAATTTCCAGACCCGCGCCGTTGAGACCATAGCCATAGTAAACTGCCATCCCGTAGTACATATCCGTCTCCGCGTCGTATTCCTCCACGTAGACACTGTTATCGCTGTTTATGGCAATGATGCCGTTAAACGCCACTTTAACACCATTGTACTTTTCCGGGTTTACACGAAGTTCCTTGACCGTCATTTCCACGGCATCGCCGTAGTAAAAGTCAGGATCCTTTTCACCGGAGTAGATGCTCAGTTTCTGATCCTTTGCCTGCTGAATCGCTGCCGTGCAGATGCTGCCGTAGCGGTTCTGCGCAGAGGAATTGGCTTTGGCAAGGCCATTTTGCAAAAGCTCGATGTTCAAGTTGCGGTACTCATTTGCGCCGGCAGGTTTATACCAGACCCAAACCAGGTACCTGTCCCCCGTGGAATCCAGATTCCAGCGGTCATCATCCGATTCAATGATGATGGATTCGGCACCGGACAGTTTTTCCCTGGTAAACCGGGAGGCGCGTTTTCCATATTCCTCCACGAGACCTGTGGTCTCCGGGGTGTTGACGGCCAGGAACCTGGCCTTCAGCACACCGGAGGGAACCACAGTTTCAGGTACAAAGAAATGGACGGTGTCACCGTCAATGAAGGTTTTGACGGTCACCTGCTGCTTGACGGTTTCGCTGCCCATGTTCAGTTGGATAGAGGCGGCATAATCCGCCGCTTTATCCGCCAAACCCACAGGCGCGATGCTAATCAGCAGCATACAGACGAGAGCAAGCGCCAAATATGTCTTCAGCGTCTTTTTCATAGCGTCATGTCAGCTTTCAAATCCATTAGAAAGCGTATTCGCATTCTTCGATGGCGTTTTCGAAAGCTTCTTCGATGGCGGCATCCAGGTTTTCGTCAGCGGGCAGGGTCAGGCAGGTGGTGAGCAGGGTGCCGACCTGGTCGCGGGCCACGGAGGAGCCGTTGAAAGCAGGAGAGGTGTAGTAGGCATCAGCCTGTTCCAGACAGACCTTGGCGCTCAGCATGGACACGTTGTCGCCGCCGTCAGCCTTGGCCAGACGGTCCGCATACACGGGATGTTCGGCAACGCTCTTGAGCACGGGCACATAACCGGAAGCCATGGAGAATTCAGCCTGGAATTCCACGGTGGTGGTCAGGAACTTCACAAACAGCCAGGAAGCAACCACTTCCTTGGCATCAGCCTTCTTGAAAATGCAAACGCTGGGACCCTGGGAAATAACCTTGGGAGCGTCGGCATTGACCTGGGGAATGGTGGCGATGCCCACTTCGAAGGGATACACGCCGTCCACAGCCACAGGACGCTGATGGGTAGCACCGGCAGAAGAACCGATGGACATGTAGCTCTTGGTTTCACCGGTGGAGGTGAACAGGCCGGAGGTGTAAGCACCGTAGAGCTTCTGGGTGGTCAGGTAGCCCTTGCTCATCCAGTTGTGGAACATCTTGATGAAAGCACGGTTCTGTTCGTTGTTGAACAGGAAATGATCACCGGTAGCGCTGGTGTAGGGAGACTGGTACTGTTCACACATGGTGATGAACCAGTTGGATTCGCTGTCGTAGCCCAGGGGGATGGAGTTGGGGTCGATGGCCTTAATAGCGGCGCAAAGCTTTTCCATTTCTTCCCAAGTGGAGGGCACGGTCAGGTTGTTGGCATCGAAGAAGGTCTTGTTGTAGTAGAGCACTTCGGTGGACTTGCTCAGAGGCATAGTGTACATCAGACCATCGCCGAACTGCTTGCCTTCGTTGTAGTAGCCTTCAATGAAGTCAGCCTTCTGTTCAGCAGACAGAGCCACAGGAGCATAAGAACCATCGGCAGTCACAGCCATGGCAGCGCTGTCGATGTAGGTGTCCAGGGTCTGCACAGCCTGGGCCAGGTTGTACATGGCCACATGGTCAGGATAGCAGTAGGCAATGTTGGGCTGGCTGCCCACGGTGATTTCGGTAGAAATCTGATCGCGCACATCATCATAGCTGCCAACAGAGGTGTATTCCACGGTGATGTTGGGATAGATGGCGTTGAACTCGGCGATATAGGCGTCGAGCACGGCGGCCAGGTTGGAGCCCATGGTGTGGTAGAACTTGATGGTCACGGGGCTGCCATCATAAGCAACTTCCACAGGTTCTTCGGTGGGAGCTTCGGTCACAACGGGTTCTTCGGTGGGAGCTTCGGTCACAACGGGAGCTTCGGTGGGAGCCTCGGTCACAACGGGAGCTTCGGTGGGGTCGGGCTGCTTGGGAGCGGAGCACGCGGTGAGACCAACGCACAGCACAACTGCCAGCAGCAGAGCCAGGATCTTCTTCATCATGGAGTGTTTCCTTCCTTCCATTTAGGTTTTTTCTTTATGTAACAGGCCGATTTCGCAGCCTATTAACCCTTGATACCGCTGCGGCTGACACCGGACATGATGTACTTGCGCAGGAAGATGAAAACCAGGAACAGCGGTGCAGATACCAGCGCAACAGCAGCCATCTGCACGGGATAATTCACATCGCCGGAAGTTTCGGTAAAGGCATTGCGCAGACCGTTGGTGATCATGCGATGCGCTTCATCGTTGGCAACCAGACGGGGCCAGATGTAGGAGTTCCACGCACCCATCATCTTAAGAATGGTGATGGAGATCAGCGTGGGCAGTGCCAGAGGCACCATGACCTTCCACAGATACTTGAAATCGCTGGTTCCGTCTACCTTGGCAGCCAGGTACAGTTCATTGGGAATCTGCAGGAAGTTCTGGCGGAGGAGGTAAATGTAGAATACACTTACCAGGAACGGCACGATCAATACCGTGTAGGTGTTGATCCATCCAAGATTGGTCACCGTGGAATAGTTGGTGATGGTGAACAGTTCGCCGGGGATCATCATGGTGCCAAGCAGGCAGGCAAAAAGCGTTTCTTTACCCTTGAATTCAAGGCGGGCAAAGGCAAAAGCCGTCAGAATGGTGATGATCAGCGACAAAATGGTGGATACAATACCCACATACATGGTGTTGAGGAACAGCCGTCCAAGGTTGGCGGTTGTGAATGCGTCCACGTAGTTGCTCAGCAGGATCACCTTGGGGAAGAAGGTGGGGCGGCTGAGACGATATTCTGCCAGAGACTTGAGGGACGAGATGACCATCCAATAGAAGGGAAAGAGCACAATACCCGCCATCACAAGCAGGAACAGGTATACGCCCGTATGGTACATCACACGGCCAATTCTCTGCCGGCCGGTGACCATGCGCATGTCCTTTGCGTGCATGGTAACAATTTCTTTTGCCATACTTTACCTGCCTCTCAATAATGGACACGTTTCTTGCTGACCTGAAGGTTGATCATGGTCACCACAAGAATAATGCCAAACAGAATCAGGGCAGCCGCGCTGGCACGGCCCTGCTGGTTAGTGCTCAGTGCATCGTAGATGAAGCCCACCATGGTGTTCAGGCGTCCCGCATCGTTGGGCGGGCCCATATTTTCACCGAAGATACCTACCACGCTGGTGTATTCCTTGAAGCCGCCGATGAAACCGGTAATGATAACATAGGCCAGCATAGGAGAAAGCAGCGGAACGGTAATGTGGGTGAAGATACGGCGCTTGGGGGTGGAGTCCACCTTGGCAGCGTCGTAATACTGCTTGTTGATGCTCTGCAGACCGCCCAGCAGCACCAGAATCTTAAAGGGCAGAGCGTTCCACACAATGTAGACCACCATCACGAACATATTGGCCGCATAGGAGGAACCGTAGTTGATCCAGTTAACCGGCTTGCCGCCGAAGAACTCAATCACATTATTGATGATACCGGCAGTGACGATAATTTCGTTTTCCGTGCCGTAGAAGCTGCCCACGATGTTGAACATGGCGGCGAACACCATGCCAATGGCGATGGAATTGGTCACATAGGGCAGGAAGAAAATGGTCTGCAGCACTTTCTGCAGGGGCTTGATGGCATTAAGCGCCACGGCAATGAGCAGTGCAAGGAACGTGGAAATGGGCACCGTCCACAGGCACAGGAGCACCGTGTTCTTCAGGCAGCTCACAAAACGGCGGTAGTTTACCACCTTTTCGAAATTGCCGAAACCAAATTCAAACACCATGCCGCCCGCAGCTTTCAGGCCGGAATAGTTTTCCAGGAACGCCATGCGTACCGTGTTAATGATGGGCCATACCGTAAACACCAGCAGCAGCACAATTGCCGGCGCAAGGTATACCCACGCTTTCCATTGCTGTTTGCTTTCTACCATATTATTTCACCTCAACGTAGATACGTTCTTCCGTTTCCTTATTGAAGATGAAAGTCTTGTGCTTTTTCAGGCTGTAGCGCACTTCGTCGCTTTCGGGGTTCACCTTGTTGTCCGCATCGATGATGGAACGAACCATGGGATTACAGGAATTGGCATGGGTGGAGACCACGCTCACATCGCGTCCCATGACTTCCACGTTGGAAAGCTTGCACTTGAGGGGGCCGTTTTCATCCAGAATGAAGCCTTCGGGACGGATACCCACCATCACTTCCTGATCGGCAACACCGGGTACATCCATCACGGCACTGTCGCCGATAAAGAGCTTTTCGCCCTTGACGGAGCCTTCAAATACGTTGATGGGAGGAGTGCCCAGGAACTTGGCGACAAACAGGTTGGCAGGGCTGTCATACACTTCCTGAGGCTTGCCGATCTGCTGCACGATACCCGTCTTCATCACCACGATCATGTCGGAAATGGACATGGCTTCTTCCTGGTCATGGGTAACGAACACAGTGGTAATGCCCGTTTCCTTCTGGATGCGGCGGATTTCTTCGCGGGTCTGCAGACGCAGACGGGCGTCCAGGTTGGAAAGGGGTTCGTCCAGAAGCAGCACGCGGGGCATTTTCACCAGTGCGCGGGCGATGGCCACACGCTGCTGCTGACCGCCGGAAAGCTCGCTGGGCTTACGTTCCATCAGCGTATCAATCTGCACCAGTCTGGCCGCTTCGTAAGCGCGTTCCAGCATCTGTTCCTTGGTCATCTTGTCTTCGCCCTTCAGATTCTGCAGGGGGAAGAGAATGTTCTGCTTCACCGTCAGGTGGGGATACAGCGCGTAGTTCTGGAACACCAGACCAATGCCGCGGTTTTCAGTGGACACTTCAGTCACATCGTCATCACCGAAGTAGATACGGCCGGACGTGGGCTTTTGCAGACCGGAGATCATATACAGCGTGGTGGATTTGCCGCAGCCGGAGGGGCCCAGCAAACCAATCAGCTTACCGTCGGGAATTTCAAAATTGAAATTGTTGACGGCGATCACTTCGTCATCCGCCTTCTTGTTGCGGCTGGGAAAGATCTTGGTCAGGTTTTCAAGAACGATTTTCATACTTTTTCCCTTTCTTTCTGTAGAAAATTTCGCTCAATAGGGTTGTTTTGCCGTTTTTTCGGCATGTACTTTTTCCTTATAGGCAATCAGCGCTTCCCGGGATTCGAAAATCATCTGACTGGCCATATCCACAGCCACAGTAGCGGCCGGAAGATCATGAATAAATGCGCGATGGCGGCTGGTAAAAAGCACCACCATTTCCACAATGAAGAGCCCCAGCAGCACAATGGGCCCCACAATACCGATAGAACCGAAGTAGATCATCATGATAATCAGCACGGGCGCCATGGTTTCCACAGCAAACTTACCCAGTACCGTACGAATAAACAGCTGCGCAGCGCTGATACGAACGCCGTTCATGCCCATCAGGCAGATGCCGAAAATCTTTTTGCCCAGCGTCTGCCCGTTGCCAAAGAGCAGGGGGATAACAAATTCCATCACGATGAATGCGAGAAGAATCGCAATGGATACGATCATGACCGTCAGGCGGATAAGCATGTTATAGGCGTATACCGCCTCCCCATCCTGTGAAAGGGCGTCATAGGCGCTTTGCAGTTTTTCAAATTCCGCTTCCGACATACTTTCGTATTCGGCAAGGGAAACATCAAACTCCACACCGTATTCTTCGCCATAGCGGACATAGGCTTCATCCACCGTATCGCTGTAGGTATCGTACCCTACCATCAGGGACAGCCCCAGCGCCATCAGCACAGCCACAATCCCCAGCAGTATTCCGTCAAACAGAAAGGCGGAAATCCGTTTCCACATGCTGGCTCTCTGCAGGTCGTAGATCACAGACAGAACTCCTTTATCAGCTTTCGGCACGCAAATGCGCCTAAACATACGGATAAATTATACAACATAATTTCACCAAAATCCACTATAACATTTGTTTTTTAACCCATCCGTAACGATTTAAGTTTATTTCTGTCACTTCTTTCCAAACTCAAAAAAGCACGGCGACACACCGCGCTTTTATGTCTATTTTCACAGGTACGCATTATGTGATGAACGCTTATTTTTCCCAATGGATGATGCCTTTGCAAAGACCAAGGCTGTCAATCAGTTCCTCAGCCTGTACATGGTCCGGGAAGCGGCCCCAGGTGCCGTTGATGGAATGGCCGTCTGCAGAGGCAATGAAGCGCACACCCATTTCATTGGCTCTGTGCAGAATATTCTCATTGCCGATAGGCTCCGGCAGAAGCTCCCACAGCACGTCATAACGCACCATAGCTTCCATCAGCGGTTCCATCAGCTCGATGATCTTCTTTTCTCCCAGTTCTTCATAGGGAATGCGGTAATCCCGCAGCGGGAAAAGGCCGTCGTACATGTGGCTGGCCTGATGAATTTTCGGGTACTTTTCAAAGGCTTTCACATAACCCCGAACCAGATGCTCAATAAAATAGGCACTGCCCAAATCCCGCACCTGCTCCATCCAGGTTTTCATAGCTTTTTTCGCCGTTTCATCCGTTTCCATCAACGGTGCCTGTGCACGGGGATGATAAAGGAACTTTTCCTTGACCCCTTCCATTTCGGGAATATAATGCACGCTCAGGGCAATGGAATCAATCAATTCCTGCTTTTCAAGAGGAATATTGATGTCTCCCCCATCGTTTACCAGTTCTGTTTCCACACCGCTGAAAATTTTCAGACCTTCTGCCGGCTGATAGGCTTTCATTTCCTGCAAGTACCGCTGAAACTGGTCTTCCTTGATCACATGCCAGCTGACCCAGTCCTGTTCGCCATTGGGCAAAGCCGCAGAGTAATGCTTGAGTACGGCAATTTCTTCCAGTCCCATTTTCCGGGCTTCGCGGTCAATAACCGGAAGCGTCATATCCGGACTGGCGCAGCTATCCAGATAATAATGCACATGATAATCCACTTTTCCGGGTCGGGCCATCTTGATTCCCTCCTGCTTACTGCATTTGCTGATTATTTCATTCAGGCCGATCGTTATGATCCTTTTACGGACCTTCGTCAACCCGCATAGATCCACTGTTTTCTTTAGTTTATTATAGCACGCCTGCGAATGCTTGTACATACAGCTACTTTCTTTATTTCGTATGCTGTTTTCAGTTGACTTTTACCCTTCGTTTTCCTATAATATTCCTAATACCATCCCTTTTGAAAGGATGCCTGCATCGTGAATCAAACACAATATTTTATCGGCGTGGACGGCGGCGGCACACGCACCACATGCGTCCTTGCCCGGAATGACGGAACCGTACTCAAACGCAGCATAGGTGAAGGAATCAATTTCAACAACATCGGCATGGAAGAAGCCCGCAAACGTCTGCACAAAGCAGTAACTAAGCTGCTGGAAGGCACTGATGTTTCCTTTGACTGCATCTGCATCGGCATGTCCGCACTGGACTATGCCGCCGATGAAGAAACCACCCGCCTTTTTGCCGGCGATCTGTTTGACCCGGATAAAATGGACATGCAGTCCGATGCCTATACCGCGCTGATGGGTTATACCCTGGGACAAAGCGGCATGATCATCATCTGCGGCACCGGCTCCATGCTGCTCATGGTAGACGGAAAAGGCAATCAGCAGGTCACCGGTGGCTGGGGGCATATCTTAGGCGATCCCGGCTCCAGCCACGCCCTGGCCATGGACGGTCTTCGCGCCGCTATCAACCATTGGGAAGGTGTTTCTCAGGCGCCCCGGCTGGCAGAAAAAGCCATGGAACATTTCAAGCTTTCCTATCCCCGCCAGCTCATCGAGCGGGTGTTTGATCCCGCCTGTTCTCCAGCCACCATTGCTCAGTTCGCCAAAGAAGTGCTGATTCTGGCAGCTGAAGGCGATGCCTGCGCCTATGACATTGTCTTCCGCAACATGGACCATACCGCTGCAGAAGCTGCCGCACTTTTGATCCATGCGCCGGAAGCTGCGCGGGTCGGGCTGCACGGCGGTGTGTTTACTCACAATCCACTTGCCTGTGAATTGTTCACCCAGGCGCTCCAGGCACGCATTCCCCATGCTGTGACCGGCATGGCTGAGTATCCCCCGGAACTGGGCGCGCTGATTCATGTTTTTGCCAAGCGCGGTCTGGTGACCGACAGTGTTCTTCACACGCTCAAAGAAAGTTACGCCGCAATCTGAACGCATACATAAAGGAGAAATGCAACTATGCACGCACAGGAAAAATACTACCAGGAACTGACCAAGCTATTGGATAAAGCCTTCCACAACCAGGCTGATAAAGTGGAACAGGCTGCACAGATCATCGCCGAATCCTCTCTGAACGGCGGCATGGTATACACCTTCGGCACGGGGCATGGCCATCTTTTGTCCCTCGAAATTTTCTACCGTGCCGGCGGCATGGTGAAGGTGTGCCCCATTCTGGATGATAAACTGATGCTGCACATTTCCGCCAGCGAAAGCACCCTGTGGGAACGCAAGGAAGACATGGCAGATGCCCTGCTGGAAAAGTATCCCGTGAAAGATGGCGACGTCCTCATTGCTTTCTCCAATTCCGGCCGCAACACCGTACCCGTGGACCTGGCCGTCAAGTGCCGTGAACGCGGCGCCAAAGTCATTGCCCTGACCAGCATGAACCACACTTCCGCCGTAACGCCCCGCAACAAGATGGGTCTGCGTCTCTTTGAGGCAGCCGATCTGGTGCTGGACAACATGGGCGTACTGGGCGATGCCGTAATCGAAGGTACCGGCGGACGCATGGTAGGCCCCACTTCCACTGCCATTGGCGCAGCACTTCTGCAGGCCATCGTTTGCCGCGTGGAAGAAATTGCCCGCGAACAGCAAAAACCCATTGATTACTTTGCCTCTTCCAACATTGACGGCGGCGACGAAATCAATAACCGCTACATCGCCCTTTACAAAGACCAGATTCCTGGACTTTAATGACAGAAAGAAGGTTGTTTCAATATGCGCGCAGGCTTTGCAAAAACCAATATCACGCCTCCCCTTGGCATTGAACTGTCCGGCTACGGTTACTATCTGGAACGCAAGGGCACCCATGTAGTGGATCCGCTCTACGCTCACTGTCTGGCACTGGAAAACGAACAGGGCGAAACGTTCGTGCTTTTTTCCTGCGATGCATTGGGCCTCAATGCCTCTCTTTGTGAAAAAGTGCGTCTCCACCTGTGCAATGCCCATCACATTCCCAATGAACATGTGATGATGGTAAGCATCCACACCCATACCGGTCCTTCCTACATCAACCATGAAGGCTGCGGCGTAATGGATCCGGATTTCATCGAAGGCATTGCCCCCATGTTCCTTCAGGCTGCAGACGAAGCGCTTGCTGACCTGAAGCCCGTTTCCTCCATGACCTTCGGTATGGCAGCCATTCCCGTCCCCCATGCCTACAACCGCACCATTCCCAATGGCCCGGTGGACGATCAGGTACGTTCCTTCTCCATCGCCCGCGAAGGGGGAAAACCCATCGCTTTGCTTTCCTACGCCTGCCATCCCGTATGCCACGGCCGCATTTCGGGCATTTCTGCCGACTATCCCGGTGCATGCTGCCGCACCATGGAAGAAAAGGGCTTTGAGTGCATGTACTTAAACGGTCTGTGCGGCGACATTGACCCCATCACCAAGAGTGTGGAACATCTGGAAAGCTTTGCCAGCAATATTGTCTCCTGCTTCAACGCTTCCGCGCAGGAACTGCCCCTCACGGTGAATGGCGGTTGGCTGAAAAACGAAGTCAACCTCATGCCCGTCACCAAAGAAGACATCCGCAATGCCGCCCATCAGGCGACCACCCGTGAAGATATGATCCCCGGTGCGGACAAAGTGGCCCGTGTATGGGAAGCTGAAATGCTGGGCAAATTTGACAGTCTGCAGCACAAGGAAGCCATTCATGTTGCTTACCTGCATCTGGGCGGCATTCCCATCATCGCCCTTCCCTTTGAAGGGTTCACCCAGATCGGCACACTGCTGCGCGAAGAACTGGGCGACAAGCGTGCCCTTACGCTGGGCTGTGCGGAAGAACTGCTGGGTTACCTGCCCACCCGGGATGATATTGCCCGCGGTACCTACGCTGCGCTGGAAAGCACGTTCCTCTATAAGCGGTTGCCCTATGTGCCCGGCGAAGCCGAACGCATCGGCACCGCCCTTGGCGATATGCTCCACAAAGCATAAATCAAAACAAAATACAACATCCCGGAAGACAGTGTCTTCCGGGATGTTTTTCTATCTCTTATTCTTCTATTTCCGGGATCACACCGCCGCTTTTGCGGTAATCACTGGGAGAACAGCCCCGGTAATGGCGGAACGCTGTGGAAAAATGCTGACCCGAGGAAAAACCAAGGGACATGGCAATTTCTGTAATACTCTGCTCCGTTTTCAGCAGCTGCTCTGCAGCAATGTTCAGTTTATGCCGCAGGCAGTATTCGGCAGGCGGCATGCCTACGGCACGTTTAAACTTCTGCTTGAACCAAACTTCGGAAAGCCCGGCCAGTGAAGCCAGCTCTGCTACACTGGGCGTCGTTTCACGGCACTGTTCCATATATTCTACCGCCCGTGCAATATCCGCAGGCAATGTACGCAGCGGTGCTTCCATTCCTTCTCCGCAGGAAAGAATGCTGTCCAGAAGCAGAGCAAGGTGCGCCCTTGCCAATGCAGGCGCCAGCAGACTCTGGCTTTCAGCTGCTTCACCGTTACGCATATCCAGCAATTTCTGAAAGGATTTCTGCACCACATTGGGCAGATGAATAGGACGCCCGGCACACTGGATGAGTCTGCGCTGCAGTTCCTTGCGTTCTTTCTCGTCCATAAAAAGGAAATTGTCACAGTGTTCCGGTTCGGCAAGCAGCAGGAAATACAGAGAAGAGCGGTTCTGCACGCTGTTCTGTCCATGCTCCACCCCAGGCGGAATCACTGCCAGATCGCCGCCGACCATTGTCCATTCCCGGTTGCCGATTTTGAAAGGTTTCTGCCCGGATTTGAGGTAGAGCAGTTCAAAGGCGTCTTCGTGCACCTCTGTCACCATGGGCTGAAAGGCATACACAAACCGGAACATATCAATGTCCTGAATTTCAGGAATGGATATACCTTCCTCCATGAAGCCGTCGTTCCTGATGTATTCTTCCAACACGTTTCCACCTCCCCTTCCGGAAAAACAGTTTCGTTCTTACTTGACAGCAGGTTCTGTAGCATCCTGCATGGCAGCTTTGGTTTGCGTCAGCTGATAAACAATGATGGTGGTCAACACCAGCGCAGCGCCCGCAATAGACAGCCAGCCCGGCCATTCACCCAGGAACAGGAACACCCACACAGGATTCAGCACGGGATCCACGTTGGCGATAACCGCACTGGTAACGGGCGACAGCTTCTTAAGCGACAGGCCGATCAGCGTATAACCGCCCACATTGGCAAGACCCAGCAGAATACAAACGCCCACCTGGGACAGGGGCAGCGTAAAGTCAGAAGCGAACAGCATGGTGGGAATCACCAGCAAGTTGCCCAGATACGTGTATGCCAAAGGATCCGCATCCTGCCGTTTTCCTGCCAGAAATACCACTGCAAAGGCAAATGCAGACAGGAAAGACAGAAGATCGCCGATAAAGCCGCCGACGCCCATGCCCTGCACGGCACAAAGAATAACGCCCATGAACACACACAGAACCGTAATGGCTTCTTTGCCGGTCGGCCAGCGTTTTTCCCTGACTACCGTTACTGCCAGCACAATTGCCGTCATGGCATACTGCAGCGCCACCGCATTGGCCGCACTGGTATATCTGACGCCAATCATGTACAAAATGCCGGCTCCGGCCACACCCAGTGCGCCCATAAAGTTACCCTTGGTAAAAGGCACCTTATAGCTCCTTCGCAGCAAGGCCAGAGCAGACGCCGTAACCAGTGCACGCATACCCACCATCAGCCAGGGATCTATGGTGCCCATTTTACTGAATAATCCGATAAAACTCCAGCTCAGTGCGCCGCACAGACCCAGCAGCAGCGCCTTTTTGTTCTCCATTTCACATCACCCTCAGCAACTATTGTAACGCTTTTCCGGCGAATGTTATATCATTGTCGTATCTCCATACAATTATATACATACTTGCATGAACAAAACAATCTTAAATCACTTCAAGGCCATCCCGGTCAGGAAGATGCGGGAACGCTTCATGAGGAAGGGTCTGATACCAGAATGCCACGGAAGCAATATCATCCTGCAAGGGCAGATATCTGCCGCCGGAACGCCAGCCCAGCGCTTGAATGTTCACCTTGAGTTCCTCTTCAAAATAGATGGGGTCGGCAATGTGCCAGCGATACATACCAAAGCGGGTCTGACTTCTGTACAAACCATCCGGCTTGATCACCTGATGAAAGCCTGCATGGGGCGTGGAGTACACACCGTACCCGCCCATTGCCTTATCTTCAAAATTGTAGGAGCCGCAGAAATAGTCTTCGGTGCCCGTACCGCAGATGGTGGGATATTCCTTGTCACCGTCCATATAGAACTTGATTTCTCCTTCGCCCCACCAGCCCGTGTTATTGCTGCCCCAGGCCATGTAGGTGCCCACATACTTGCCTTTGCCCTTCACCCCATCCAGAATGGTATACACTTCCTTATAGGGCAAAGGATTGATGCGGCGGAACTGGGCATGAAAATAGGCTTCATCCGTCGCCACATCACACAGGCAGTAATCAATCTGATAATAGTAATAGCGGGGCTCTTCTTCCCGGCTTTCCAGCGTCATGCGGCAGCGCTTGCGGAAAGGCATGGGCCAATAGCAGTTAAAGGCGCTGCCGGGATTAACACACACAGGCAGTGAGGAAAGAGGTGCATATTCTCCCCAGCCCATGCAGAAAAAATCCCCTACAGGACATTCCACACTGGGCGTTTCTTCATCGTCCCAGTACATACGCAAAATCACATTGCGCCAATTGCCCGTAGGTGTGAGCCAGATATGCTCAATGATACCGCTGCCTTCGATATCGGCAATGGTAAAGATCTCGCCGGGCTGCAGAATAATATAGGGATTTACCTTCCACCCCTTGCCCAGATCACGGGCAGCCAGACGTGCATTGCCTTCCTCCAGCGGACAGGCGCCGCCCTTGCCTTTTTCACCGCGATAGTTTTCCGGACAGATAGACCGGGAGATTTTCTTTTCCAGTTTACTGAGGTTCAGCATATCTTTTCTTCCTCCGCCATCATAGATTTCATTTTACGCCGCTGAACGTGCCGCCCACATCGCTGACAGAGTCACTTACATGCTCTTTGCGCCGGGAAGTCTGCACCCGCTTCATCAGTTCGTCATAATAGAGGTTTTCGTCAAAGGGCAAAGCAATTTCTTTTCCCAGCCAGGCAGAAAGATGCATGGCATTGGAAAGGGTAAGTCCGTTGATGCCCTCTTCTCCGCCGGCGATCAATTTTTCACCGCGGAGCACACAGGCAGCAAAAGCGTTCAGCACACCCACATGCTGAGGATTTTCTCCGCTCACATCCAGCTGAATTTCTTCCATCTGCGGCGCACCGAATGGAACGGTGTTTTCGGCAGAAAATTCCTGTTCAGTCTTTTCCAATTTCCACAGCGTCAGTTTTCCGTTTTCCGCCACCAGCTTGCCTTTATCCAAAGTAATCTCAAACCGGTTGGTACCGGGCACATCGCCGGTGGTAGTCACAAAGGTACCGGTCGCCCCGTTTGCATATTCCACATAAGTGGTCACATCGTCTTCCACTTCAATATCGTGCCATTTGCCAAAGTGCATATGGCTCTGCACTTTCACCGGCATACCGCAGATCCACTGCCACAGGTCCAGATTGTGCGGGCACTGGTTGAGCAGCACGCCGCCCCCCTCTCCGGACCAGGTAGCACGCCAGGCGCCGGAATCGTAATAAGCCTGGGGACGGTACCAGTTGGTAATGATCCAGTTGGTACGGCGGATATTGCCCAGTTCGCCGCTCTGCACCAGTTCGCGCATCTTTTTGTACACAGGATCCGTGCGCTGATTGAACATCATGCCAAACACGACGCCCGAACGTGCAGCCGCTTCATTCATCAGACGCACCTGACGGGTAAACACGCCGGCAGGCTTTTCCACCATTACGTGCAGACCACGGCTAAAGCCCTCCATGGCATACTGAGGATGTCCGTAATGCGGCACAGCAACCAAAATGGCATCCACAAGTCCGCTGTCCATCAGCTTTTCGGCGGTATCAAATTTCTGTACATCAGCAGGCAGGTTTTCTTCCGCCCAACGGATGCGGTCGGGATTAATATCCGCCACCGCGCAAAGCTGAATTTCAGGACACAAACCTTTCAGGATATTGTTGGCATGGCCGGTGCCCATGTTGCCGATCCCAATAATGCCCAGACGCACTTTTTTCATTGCAGCATCCTCCTTACTTCAGCCCAAGCGCGCGCAGATACAGATAACTTCTCTTCAGACATTCAAATGGGTCTTCGCCGTAGCAGTCATCCTGCTCGATCAAAAGATGCTGTGTACCGGCCTTTTCAGCCTCAAGCAGCACCGCATCAAAGTGGATGTTGCCTTCGCCAATGGGCGCCATGCGCTGTTCGCCGTTAACAATGGCCATATCCTTCAGATGAATGCAGGGAACACGTCCCTTGAGCAAACGGATCCAGGCCGCAGGATCGGCGCCCGCGTACTGCAGCCAGTAGGTATCCAGCGTGAATCCCATCTCATCCGGCGCAAAATCCTCTGCCATCCGTTCCAGATAGCGCTTTCCACGAACGTCTTTTGCAAATTCCATGTAGTGATTATGATACATCAGATACTTGCCCATGCGCTTGAAGCATTGGGCGGCAGGCAAAAATGTATCGCGGAAATCTTCATAGGCGGCATCATCCTTCAGCCCTTTCGGCGCACTGCCAATACCAATGTAACGACAATCAAACGCATCATGAAACAGCGCCGTTTTTTCCGGTTCGCCGGAAATCCTGTCCGGCGCAAAATGGGTGATCACACACCGGAGGCCATTCCTTTTCAATTGTTCCTGCAGCCAATCCCCTTCATAAGCGCAGCTGCCGGAGACCTGCACGGTGGTATACCCCATGTCCGCCACCTTTTTGAGCGTCAACGCAAAGCTTTCCAGATCGCGGCAATGCTCCCGCAGCGTATACAATTGCGCACCAAGAATCATACTCATACCAATCCCTCCATAATTCCGCGCAGCGCATGCGCAGCCGCATCAAAAGCCTCAGTCTGGGACGCAAACGTCATTCCCTTGACGGAAGCATCGTCCTGTTCCAGGTTTTTTAGTCCATCAAACACCGCCAGATGAGGTTCCAGCGTCATGACGCTGCCGCCTGCATTGCGGTAATTTTCCACCAGTTTGGGCAGCTGTCCCACGCCCAATCCCGCAGGCACCATGGTGCCGTCTGCCGCCACATCCTTGATGTGCAGATATTCCACATAAGAATGGAGCATTTCCCATGCAGCCAGCACTTCCTGTCCGCACTGAATAAAGTTGGCGGGATCAAAAACGGCCCGAAGTGCAGGCAGTTCGCGGTGCAGCATCAGGCATTCTGCTGCCGTTTCACCAAATATCCCCTTTTCATTTTCATGGCAGAGCATCACACCGGCATCCCGTGCTTTTTCCAGCATCATATTCAGGCGCACCAGCACCCGCCGGTACAAGGTATCATTCTTTTTACTGTTTGCATGGTAAAAGCTGAACATACGAATCTTGTCCGCACCCAAAGCATGCGCCACATCCAGCGTGTGCACAAACTTTTCCATGTGCCGATTAAAATCGTCATCCACGTCCACTTTTCCAATGGGCGAACCCAAAGACCACACCCGGATGCCTGCATCATCCAGCTGCTTCCTGACATCTTTTGCCATTTCCAAAGACATATCGCTTACATTCACACCGTTCACACCGCGGATTTCCAGCAATGCCATTTGATTGCGCTTCAGCGCCTCAATCTGACCGGTCAGCATGCTATGAGCTTCATCTGCAAAGGCAGCCATTTTCAACACAGGCGTCCCTTCCTTCTTACAAAAACATATAGTTTTATACTTACTCAAAGTATACTATAAAACACCCCTGATTTCAATGTGAGAAGCAGCACAACGCAGGAAAAATGCAGCAAAAAAAGGAGGGCGTTGCACCCTCCTTTGAATACGGAATAAATTACTTGGGCAGCACGCGGCTGATGAATGCATAAGCAGCTTCCAGCGCGGGAATGTTGTCTTCCATGCCTTCAAATTCGTAAGAAACAAATCCGTCATAGCCGGCATCCTTGATGACCTTCAGGGCATGGGCGATGGGCACCACACCGTGGCCGGCCACAGTGCCGCGCAGATAATTGCCGTTGCGGGTCTTGAACCAGCCGTTGCCGGGATCCACGGCATCAAAGGGCTTGAAGAGGAAATCCTTCACATGCGCGTGGAAAGCATAGGGAGCAGCGATGGCTACGGCACGCACGGTGGGATCGTCGCCGCAGAGGAAGTTGCCCATATCCACCAGCCAGCCATAGTTTTCATGGCCCACTTCGATCATCATCTGTTCCATACGGTCGGCATCCTGCATGACGAAACCGTGGTTTTCGGTGCAGGTACGCACGCCCTTGGTGGCGGCATATTCGGTCAGTTCGCGCACCAGGTCCTTGGTTTCGGCGATGATCTGACGCCAGGGCACGTCGGTGCGCCAGGTGATATCATGACGCATGGTCCTGGCACCCAGAATGGCAGCCACGTCCACGCACTTCTTCAGGCGTTCCACTTCGGCCTTGGGGTCATCTTTCATCAGGTCGGCGCCTACAGTGTAAGCCACGATGGTCAGGCCGATCTTTTCGCAGTAGTCGTGAATGTCCTTGGCCAATGCTTCAATGCTTTCAGCAGGCTGCACATCCAGTTTCAGATCGATAAATTCGATGCCTTCAAAGCCGATACGCTTGGCGATATCGCAGATCTCGAAGTAGTTGCACTTCGTCTTGTACATGTACTGGGAAAAGCTGTAGCTGGAAACACCAAGTTTCATAGGGGTCATCCTCCTTATGTATATTGAAAATTATTTAAGGAACAGTTCAATAACCGGCACGATCTGGTCCGGCTTCACCGCGGGCAGATTGAGCACCAGTACCTTTTCGTTCTGCATTTTGCCATCCTTGTAAACCAGGTTATCGCCTTCTTCCATCAACACTTCGCTGCCGTCATGGAGGAACTGAGCGTATTCCACTTTGCCAAGCAGACCGGGCAAACTGAGGCGTTCAAAGGGATAGGCATACAGATGTACATACAACCGTTTTCCGTCTTCGCTCTGGGTAAAGCGGCAGTCGGCGGGAGCTGTGAATTCCGGTTCTGCCATGGTGCAGCCGTAAATGGAACGGCTGTTGGCATGCATCCATTCGCCGTAAACCTTCAGAGCATTCTGGGCACGCCTGTCAAACTCACCTCTGGCAGTGGGGCCCACATTCATCAAAAGATTGCCGCCGGTAGCCACGGTATTGATCAGCATACGGATCAGCATTTCCGGGGATTTCCAGGTCATCTCATCGCGGTAATAACCCCAGGAGCCGGAGAAGGTCTGGCAGGCTTCCCAGGTGACCAGTTCACCCGTTTCGGGATGGCGCCACCAGTTTTCGGGCTGGAATTGTTCCGGCGTCCACAGGTCCTGATCAATATCGGCACGGTTGTCGATGATAATGTTGGGCTGCAGACTGCGGGCGGTTGCAAGCAGTTTTTCGCTTTCCCAATCTTCCTTGCCCTTGCCCACCTGCCAGCTGCGCTCCCCTTCGCCGCGCATTTCGGCATAGGAGAAATCGAACCACAGAATATCGATCTTGCCGTAATTGGTCAGAAGCTCCGTTACCTGATTGCGCATATATTCGGCATAACGCTTCATATCGCGGCCTTCGTTCAGTTCTTTGGCATTTTTATCAAAGCGGCGGGGATGCAGGCAATCCACAGTGAAGTCCGGATGATGCCAGTCGATCAGAGAATAATAGAAGCCCACACGCAGTCCTTCCGCACGGAACGCTTCCACATATTCCTTCACCAGGTCGCGGCCAAAGGGCGTGTTGGTGATCTTGTAATCGGTATACTGAGAATCAAACAGACAGAAGCCTTCGTGATGCTTGGTGGTCAGCACAGCATACTTCATGCCGGCAGCCTTGGCCTGACGGGCCCATTCCTTTGCATCAAACAGGTCAGGATTAAAATACTTGAAATACAGATCATATTTATCTTCCGGCGTGCATTCATGATGCTTCACCCATTCATGACGGGCAGGCATGGCATACAGGCCAAAGTGAATGAACATACCAAAGCGGTCATGGGTAAACCAGACGGTATCGCCGGGGGTTTTGCGGGTCACATAAGAAGACAAATTCATTTCCTCCTTTGTTATACTTCATTCCAGATGCGGCGCGCATTCTGCATGCCCACGCTGGACGCATAAGGTCCTTCTTCCAGACCTTCGAATTCAACCACGATATGTCCGTCATAACCGGCCTTTTTCAGTTCGCCCAGAATCTGCCAGATATCCAGATCGCCCTGGGCCAGAATGGCGCCGCGGAGGTATTTTCCGCCGCGGGAGCGGAACCAGGTGCCTGCACAGTCAAACAGATGGCTGTCCCCTGGATCGCGGCGACGGATATAGAAATCCTTCAGGTGCACCATGCGGCAGCGGGAAGCCAGCGTCTGTGCTGCAATGGAGGGATCTTCATCCACACACACGATGTTGCCCGTATCCAGCAAAAGGCCGTAGTTTTCATCGTTCACGCCGTCCAGAATGCGTTCCACACGGTCGCAGCCATTGGCAAAAAATCCATGGTTTTCAATCAGCGTCTTCACGCCTGCTTTTTTGCCGTATTCAGTAATCCGCTTGGCGCCTTCGATCATATACGGCATCCACTTTTCAAAATCCCGCAGCGTATTTTCGCTGTGAGGACGGCGGAAGGAACTGACATCATGGCGCATTTGGGGAACACCCAGTTCTGCAGCAATGTCCACTTCATGACAAATACGCTTGATCTCATTTTCAAACGCTTCGCCTTCCTTGCACAAATCAGCCAGCACAGAATAATTGCACAGTTCAATCCCGGCATCCCGGGCCCACTTTTTTGCATCGGCAATGAAAGCAGAATCGATCTTTCCCGTATCCGGATCATCAAACCGGAAGGCAAAGGGAACCAGCTCCATGCATTCGGCGCCGTTGCGGGCAGCAAATTCCATGGCATCCCTCAGGGACATTTTACCCTTTTCAATCTCGCGGTCCAGTGAGTAGGAACTCAGACCAATCTTCATATCCGTGTATCTCCTTCAGGGGATCCAAATGATATTTTTATAATATCACACCTTTTGCTTGCCAGCAATGAAAAAATACGATAAAATATCATCGGTTATCTACGTAATGTTAATTCTTTCAAAAGGAGAATGGTTTATGCTGTTCTACGAAGAACGGATCGGCCGTATTCTGACCGATCTACAAGAGTTGATCTCCCCTGTCACCCATGAGATCAGCGAATTCCGCTACCTGCCCGTTGGCGACCGGTATGCGGACGTAAACTCCCTGGACACCTCCTCCTGGCAGAAATTCGATAAAACCTGCTCCTGGGGCGGTCACAATGTATGCGCATGGTTTGATACCACCATCCAGATTCCCGAAGACATGGACAAAAAGTGCGTGCTCTTTGCCCTGCAGGTGGAAGACGGCTGGGACGCCATCAACCCCCAGTACACGGTGTATGTAAACGGCGTGCTCCGTCAGGGCTTCGATGTGAATCACCGCGACCTGGTATTGGCCGAATGTGCCAACGCCGGCGATACCTACCGCATCACCCTGCGCGCTTTCTCCGGCCGTGAGCGTTACGATCTGCGCATGACCGGCTTCATCAAGACGCTGGACCGCGAAGTGGAACAGTACTATTACGACCTGAAGGTTCCCCATGACGTGGCAAAACTGCTGCCCCGCGACAGCGAAGATCATCACCAGATCATTTCCGCGCTGACCGACAGCATCAATCTGCTGGATATGCGCGACGAAAAGAGCGAAAGCTTCCGTGCCTCTCTCCGCGCCGCCGAAGAAAACATCCAGAAGGAATTCTACAAGAAGCGCTGCGGCGACAAGAAGCAGAAGATCTACTGC
>JAFYLS010000003.1 GCA_017550035.1 Clostridia bacterium | reverse complement strand
CGCACGTCTTCATCCGCCACGCGGAAGCCGCGGACTACGCGGAAGGATTCGTCCATCAGAGAAAACTGGAACTGTTCCGCAAGAAACTTTTCAAATTCGTCCATTGTCTTAACCTCACACGTACTTCTTCAGGAAGTCGATGGCCAGCTGAATATCGCGGGCAGGATCGTCGCCGCATTCGCGTTCGATGGTCAGGAAGCCGTCAAAGCCGATTTCGCGCAGGGCGGCGATGTAGTTATCCCACGGCACCTGGCCTTCGCCCAGGGGCACTTCGGCGTAGCAGTCGTCTTCGGAATAGTCTTCGGGCCAGGGCACCATGCCGTAGGAGATTTCAAGGTCGCTGAGCTTGTAGAGATTGCCGTCCTTGGCATGGGTATGCACGATGTACTTTTTCAGGGTGTGTACGGCGGCCACGGGATCGTCGCCGGTGGACATGATCAGGTTGGCGGGGTCCAGGTTCACGCCGATGCCGGGGCTGTTCACATAGTCCAGCATCTTGCACAGGGTCACAGCGGTTTCGGGACCGGTTTCAATGGCGAAGCGGGCGCCGCGTTCATAGGCATAGTCGCCCAGTTCCTTGAGCGCCTTGGCGATCACTTCAAAGCGGGGGTGGGAAGGATCTTCGGGCACCACGCCGATGTGGGTGGTGATGATGCGGCAGTCCAGATCCAGTGCCAGATCCACGATCTGCTTGGTGTAGGCTACCTTGCCTTCGTTACGGTCGGCAAAAGCAAAGCCGCCGTCGCCCAGGTCGCCGCAGATGGCGCTTACCACGAGGCCGTTCTCCTTGATCAGGTTTCGGGCCCACACGCGCTTTTCTGCAGACATGTTTTCGGGAGCCAGTTCGCCTTCCACGGCGTAAAGCTGCACGCCGTCCACCTTCATTTCAGCGGCCTTTTTGATGCCTTCTTCAAAGCCCAGACCGAAGCAGTCAGCCAGAATACCAATTTTCATAAGAGAAAACCTCCTTCATATAATATGCGTTATAAAGATACAATTATAATATATCAAATCTGGTCGAAAAAGTCATATAAATATGTATTTCCATACAATTTCATAGGCAAAAAACATACGCAGATGAACATCTACTTTTCAGCCTGCAGAAACATTTTGCAGGAAAAACAAAACAGATCTGCTGCCTGCACAAAACAGGCAGCAAACCCGTTGATATGTTCTTTTTACATGCGGAGGATCTGGGTGAGTGCATCGTACGTTCTTTGCACTGCGCCGGGGGCTGATTCGATCTCTGCAGTGAGGGAGCCGTCATACCCGATATCGCGGAGGGACTGCATGATTTCGGGGTAGGGCACATCGCCCTCCAGCAGTTCGCAAAAGCCCTTTAGTGTGCCCATGGACTTTTTGAAATCCTTAACATGAACGCGGGCAATGCGGCTGCCCAGAATGCGAATCCACTGCTGGGGATAGCCAAAGTTCCAGACATTGCCTACATCCATGTACACTTTCATATAGTCGGAGCCGATTTTATCCACAAAGTCCCGTGTTTCAAGCGGGGACAGGAGAAAGCCGTTCCACACCGTTTCCATGGCAACGGTGATCTTGTTTTTTTCGGCGCAGGGGGCCAGTTCTTTCATGGCGTGAAGCGCCCGTTCGTAAGCGATATCGTAGGGGATGACGGGGCTGTCGGGAAGGAAGGGCACGTTCACCGCCCCCGGTATGATCAGCACGGTATCCGCGCCCAGTACTTTGGCTGCGTCGATCTGCCTATGGGCAATCTGCATGGCTTTTTCGCGAATGCAGGGATCATCCGAAGTAAAGGAATAGTGCCAGTACAGACCGCTTGCCAGAGAAGGAATCCGGATGCCGTATTTTTCGGCGGCATTGCGGTACCCAAGCAGTTCTTCGTCCGTGCTGTCAAGGCTCAGATTGCCGTCTTCATTGAGCATCAGCTCGATGCCGTCGTAGCCGATGCTTGCGGCTTCCCGAATGCACCCTTCCATATCCAGTTCCCAGGTAAAGGTGCCAATGTTGATACCTGTTTTCATCCTGTTTCTCCCTGTTTTTCCTGTGGTTTACTTCAGAAGCACCTGCTTTACAAACTCAGCGTTTTCTTTCAGCTGGTCTTTGTCTCTCTGGAAAACGCCGATGGCGCACAGGTCGGACGGCTTGATGTTCCGGTAGGTTTCCTCGATGGCGTGATAGGCCTGCAGGGAGGCTTCTTCTTCCGTTTTTCCGCGGAACATCTGCCCGCCGGAGAAGATTTTGAAGGCGATGACAGGCTTTTGAATCTTTTGGATGGCGTCGAACATAACGGCGCGGTCTTCGGCGTAGAAGATCAGTTCCTTGGGTTTGCCGGTGATGAAGGAGCTTTGTCTTCCATAGCCGCGGATGCGGGTGTTGTGCAGGCAAAGGACGTAGAAGTCTGCCCCCCAATCCTCTTCCTCTGCGTGCAGGGCGCGCTCAGGCACATGGGTGCCGATGGCGGCCTTGATGCCGAAGGAGTGGATGAAGCTGAGGCGCTTTTTGATTTCGTCAAAGTTTTCGTTTTCGTAGAGTTCGTCAAAGGTGGTGCCCTGATGGTAGATGCCAAGGGGCTTGAATTCTACCAGCTTTTTCACGTTCTCATAAAAATCTGCCGGGGGATAGGTCTGGAAGATGATGTTCATCTGCCCGCCCTTTGCCCGGTGCTTGCGCAGCACCTCCAACATAAAATCGCTGCCGAGGGCAAGCACGGTGTTGTAGCCGCATTCCCATGCATGATCCAACGCCTTCAGAACATTTTCTTCGTTGTAGTATTCAAACATTTCGGCGCCGGGATGAATGTCCGGGATATAGGAATTGGCATGGAAGGGATTATCGCCCACGATCATGCGGGTGACTTTGGTGCCGAAAAAATCCACTGTAGGCAGCATCTATGTGTCCTCCTTGCGTATGAAGGTTTTGAGTTGTATCTGCAATCAGTATAGCCCATTTTGGACAGGGCTTCAAGGGTTATTTTGTGCAGCAAACGTGCACGAAAAAAGACCTGCCGTTTTTGCGGCAGGTCTTTGATTGGCAAATGGGATCAGAAAGTGTCCGCAGCCGTCATGGTGAAGGGCAGGGGCAGCCAGCCCAGAGGCATGCGGCTTTCGCACAGTGCGCTTTCAAGGTCCATCAGCAGTCGCTGGGCTTCCAGATGGGTGAGGGCAGCATCGGGCTCCAGGCCTTCTTCGGCCACGGAAACCTTGTTGTCCTTCACGCGGATGGTGAAGGGAGTCTGCTCGTCCACCTTCAGGGTGAACACGCCGTCCTCAAGGCGCATGTAGGAAGCCTTCAGGGAAAGCAGGGTATCCACAACCTTGGGGTAATTGAGGATGTGGATCATTTCAAAGGTGCCGATGGAGCGGTATTCGCACAGACGGGACAGGATGTGGATGCGTTCCTTCTGGTAGGGGGCGCAGTGGAGCTCAATTTCGTTCTGGTTCATGAACTGCAGGTAGGCTTTCAGCACCAGGGGCAGCATCTGTTCATCTTCCAGGGCGATTTCGCCGGCGGTCATCACATAACCCTTCATTTCGCCGCTTACGCGAACTACGTAGCATTCTGCGTTCCAGGAGTGCATGATGTTCAGGTATTCTTCCCGGGGACGGGTGCCGTGCACGGGCATGGAGTTGGACAGGTTCCAGCAGTAATCCACTTCTTCGGGCTTGTCTTCGGTGAGCACGGAGAAGGTGATGTGGCTTACATCCGTATCCCGGAGCACATGGCGCAAATTGGTGGTGTTCACGCCGTAATGCAGGCTCACGCCCATGTGTTCAAAGCCGAAGTAGTTGTAGCGCTGGCGCTGACCGCCCAGAATCATCAGGTCATGGCCGCGTTCTCTGGCATTGTCCATGGCCATCTTCATCAGATGCTTCATGTGGCCTTCGCCGCGGGAATAGGGATGTACGCTGACGGTGCCGATGAAGCCGCAAGAAAGCTTCTTATCCAGCATGTTCATTTCCAGAGGACGGCAGGCCACCATGGCGCGGATGCGGCCATTTTGCTTGGCCAGGAAGTGCCAGTCGGAAAAGTCGGGGGCGTTGTCGGCATAGGCCTTGGGCAGCAGCTTTTTGAAATCATGGGGTTCGTGCGCCTGAGAGAACACGAAGTTGGCAAAGTCTACGATCTCTTCGCGGTCCTGAGGAGTGGCAAGCAGGTACTGGGTTTCTTTCATGGTGATGTCCCTTTCTGTAAGTGAATTGATTGGTGTGTATCTGGATTATATGGCATGCATTTACATGGGGTTTGCCTGAGCAATGGGGAACAGGCGCATGACTTCCTCCGGTGTGCCCATCTGGGTGCCGGGCAGCTGAATGGTGGCATGGGAGGAGGATGTGCCAAGGCGCAGTGCTTCCGCAGGGGTATCTCCTCTGTGCAGCGCTGTGCATAGGCCGGCCAGCATGGCGTCGCCTGCGCCGTATACGCCTCGCACGGGTACATCCATGGAGGGCGAAAAGAAGCATTCTTCTTTGCTTACCAGCATGGCGCCCTCTGCGCCCCGGGAATGGCATACATACCGGACGCCCGTTTCCTGCATCAATTTGCGGATCAGGGGCAGGGCATCCCGGGCATTTTCCGGATCGGTTCCCAACAGCCTGCGCAGCTCCTGATGGTTGGGTTTGATCAGATCAGGGGAGGCTTTCAAGGCTTCCTTCAGCGTGTCTCCGTCGCAGTCCAGAGCGACGAAACAGCCCTTTTCGCGGGCTTTTTCCGTAAGCCATCGGTACAGCGTTACGGGTGCGCCCTTGGGCAGGCTGCCGGTCAAAACCAGCATATCGCCGGGGTGAAGGGCGGAGAGAAGGTTTTTTTCCATCTCCATCAGTCTGCTTTCCGGAACAGGGGCGCTTTCCTCGTTGATTTCGATGGTGGCGCTGCGGGATTCATCCAGCAGCTTCAGATTGGTTCTCAGGGCGCCGGGGCAGGAAATCAGGCGGTAAGGCACATGGCCGTTTTCCAGCGCCTCTTCCAGCACGTGCGGCGTCTTTTCAAAACGGAAGCCGGTCAAAAATACGGGGGCGGAAAGGTTGACCGCCATGCGGCTCACATTCAGCCCTTTGCCGCCGGCGTCTTCCCGAATCACCCGGATACGGTTGGCGCTGTCTATTTCAAAATGGCTGAGAGACGCAGTTTTATCGATGCATGGATTCAGCGATACCACATGGATCATGATGCAACCCTCCGTTGCTGCCATATCCCGGAAGGGGGCAGCATTTCATCCGTATCAGCAATCTGTTTCAGTATAATATACCTCTTTTGCAGGTGTCAATGCAGTGGATAAAAGTGATGCACGGCAGAAACTGAGGGTGTGAAGGGACGGGCGTCGGCAGCTGCCAGACAGGGTATATGCATGCATCGGGATGCATGAAGGTATTACAGAAATATTGCAATATACAACAAAAAGAGCGAAGTTTTTAACAAATGTGGAAAAATCTTTCACATATGGTTATCCACAATCAAAATTGTGGATAACTTTTCTTCTGTGGACTATTTTTCCACGGAAAGGGTGAAAAATCAAGGTTTATAAGGCTTTTTTTGTGGATAACTCTGTGGATAATGTGGAAAAGTGCTCTTGGGAAAAAAGATGCCATTGGAGCATAATGAAAGAAAAAAGGATACAGAAAGTGGGAAAAAAGAGAGAAATTTGCGGTGGAAACGGGAAATATTGACTGTTTCTGTGCCGAAATCCACATCTTTCGCCGGAGAATGTGAATAAGTGCAGGACTGTGGAAAAACATCGCGCAGAAAAGTTCACATTTTTTTGACTTGACAGTTTTACGGGCAACGGGCGCTGCATAATCTGTGAGGCGGAGGTGAGCGCCATGGGAAAGATGCTGAAGGAAAGATTGATGATTACAGGCTGTGCTTTTGCGGTGCTGCTATTGCTGGCTGCCGTATCGCCAAGGCCGGCGAAACCGGCGGTTCCTGCCAGACCGGTCATGGCGTCCTGCTTAAACGGCATGACCATCTGTGTGGATGCGGGGCATGGCGGAAAGGACGGAGGCGCCCGGGCGATGGATTCCCGGGTATGGGAAAGGGAAATGAACCTTGCGGTGGCAAAGCAGGTACAGGAAAAGCTGGAACAGCGGGGCGTGAAGGTCATCATGACCCGTACGGGCGAAAGCACCTTTTCCGATGAAAAACGGGAAGATCTGACGCAGCGGATGGAACTTGCCCGGGAAGAGAAGGCGGATTTACTGTTGTCTATTCATATGAATGAATACCGTTCCAGAAAGGAAAGCGGCCCGCAGGTATTTTACCGCATGGGGCAGGAGGAAAGCCGTCTCCTGGCAGGTACGCTGCAAAGCGCCCTGATTGAAACGCTGCAGCCGGAAAAGAAAAGGTCTGCACTGGCGGGCGATTACTACATTCTGTCCATGGAGATCCCAAGTGTACTGATTGAATGCGGTTTTCTCTCCAACAGTGCAGAAGAAAAGAAACTGCTGGACGAAAACTATCAAAGCCTGATCGCCGATGCGGTGGCAGACGGCGTGGAGGAATTCGTGCGTCTGCGTACAGGGTTGGACGGCGAAAAGCAGGAAACCGGGGAGAATTTGCTTTCCGGAGAAGAAGCTTCTGAAACGTAAAAACAAGTCGCTTTCCGGAAAGGGAAAAGTTTGTGCTACAAAAATGGACTGAAAGTGAACAAAAATGGTCATTTTTGCCCGTGCTGAAGCTGCGGGCTATTGACATGGGCGCGGACCGTGATATACTGAAAACGAACAAAGCGAACAAATGTTCGTATATCGCGGAGGTGCTTATGAATCGCAGCACGTATCAGACCCTGCGGGCGCAGATGGCGCTCAAGGGCCATTCCCTTTCAACTCTTTCCCGGTGCGTGGAGATGAAGTACCACACGCTGCTGCGCAAGATGCGCAGGGAAAGCGAATTTACTTTGAATGAAGCATTGAGGATTCGGGAAGTTTTGTGCTATCCCGGGGCGGTGGAAAACCTGTTCAAATCCACAGAGGAAGGCGCAGCATTTTTCATGGAGGATCAAAGGTGAATATAGCGCAGGCTTATGCATGGGGAAAGACGAAGGAGGGAGTGCGCGCTGCCCGGCTGTTTATGGACAGGCCCCGCATGATTGAAAACCGGCTGACGCTGGTCTTTGCCCGCATGGACCGTCTGCGGGAAAGAATCGCGCCGGTCATGTATGCGGAAGCTGTGCGCGCGGGCACTGCTTCGGGGGACAGAACGGGCCAACTGGCTTCCCAACTGTGCGATCTGGAATGCGAAGCGGAAAAACTGCTCCATGAACTGACGATTGTGAGAAAACTGCGCAAGGAAATTCTGGAAGCGCTTCCGGATAATGAAGCCGGGCAGGCGGTCGGTCTGATCTATCTGGAGCATTTGACGCAGCTGGCTGCATCCCGTCGCATGTTTATGGATGAAAGGCAGTTTGTGCGCCGTCTGCGGCAGGGGATGGAATTGGTGGCAACTCACCTGAAAATGCGGGAGGAAGAATATCTGCAGGCGTACCGGGAACGGATCTTGGAACAAAGACTATGATTAAGAGAAAAGAAACTGTAGCGGAGAACTACAGTTTCTTTGCATGATATGTAAAAAATCTAAGGGAATGAATTAACATTATGGGATGTTGGAGAAAGATAAGTCAAAATGTCAACCAACTTCCGATATGCATTTAGCGAGCAATGCTAATTGCTTTTCCTTTGTGTCAGATGTAATTTCTCCTGTGTTTACTGCGTATTGCATTGCTTGTTCATAGACTGTCATTAATTTGGATGAGCAATTCATGGGATTTAATATGCCATAGTGAAGATGGAAACGTCCGCTTGCTAAGAGATCAAAAGCACAGTCAACTAACATAGTATGTGCAATGCGAATATAATCAACACTTTGGTCATCCCAATTTGCAATTTCGGTTTTGGCGCAATTTAGCCGTTCCCTTATTACGGCAGATAATTCATCTTTGCAAGAAGGGACAATCGTTTTTGAGCGAGATTCATACCTAATGGTGAGATCTGTACAGATGGAAAGAATTTTGTCGATACGCTTTTTAGCCTTCATACGATCAAAAATATTCATGATGTACCTCCCAGAATTCAAGTGCTTATTTTGATTATACTATCATTGTTTTGTAATATCAAGATATGTGCAAAAAGCAAGAACTTGCGAAGCTGGAAAAACAATGATATAATACTTCATTGCCTGTGAACACAGGCAGCATTATTGAAAACGATCTTGATTGGATAAGGGGCAGAAAAACGCATGGCACAGCAGTATAACGCAGGCAGCATCAAGGTGCTGGAGGGTCTGGACGCAGTCAGAATGCGTCCGGGTATGTACATCGGTTCCACGGGCAGCAGAGGTCTGCACCATTTGCTGTGGGAAATTGTGGACAACGCCATTGACGAGGCGCTGGGCGGCTTTGCTACCGAGGTCAGTGTGACGCTGCACAAGGACGGCTCAGCTTCCGTGTGGGATAACGGCCGCGGCATGCCTGTGGATATCCATCCGGATCTGGGCATTCCCGGCGTGGAAGTGATCTTTACCCGTCTGCATGCAGGCGGCAAGTTCGGCAATGACAACTATGCCTATTCCGGCGGTCTGCACGGCGTGGGCGCCAGCGTGGTCAATGCCCTTTCTTCCTGGCTGACGGTGGATATTTTCCGGGACTGGACCCATTACGCCATGCGCTTTGAATGCGTGGAAGACAAAAAGGAAAAAAAGCAGATTGCCGGTCATCCGGTGACCAAGCTGGACAAGGTGGGCAATACCCGCAAGCGCGGCACGCTCATCCGCTTCCTGCCCGATCCTACCGTGTTTGAAGAAACCAAGTTCCAGTTTGAAACGGTGCGCAACCGCATCCGCGAACTGGCATACCTGAACAAGGGCCTCAAAATTGTTTTTGAGGACGAGCGTCAGGACAGCGAAAACCGGGTGCATGAATACTGCTTCGGCGGCGGCATCAGCGATTATGTGCGCTATCTCAACCGCGATAAAACGCCCCTCAATCCCACGGTGATCGAACTGGACGGCAAGAAGGACGATGTGGTCTGCGCTGCCGCCATCCAGTACACTGATGGTTTTTCCGAAAGCGTGTTTTCCTTTGTCAACAACATTCCCACCGGTGAAGGCGGCACTCATGAAGCCGGCTTCCGCGCTGCGTGGACCCGCGTGTTCAATGAATACGCCCGCAAGATCGGCGCGCTGAGGGAAAAGGATAATAATTTATCCGGCGAGGATTTCCGCGAGGGCATCACCGCCGTGATCACCACCATGGTGAAAAATCCTCAGTTTGAAGGCCAGACCAAGGGCCGCCTTGGCAACACCGAAGTGCGCCCGGCGGTGGAAAACATCATCACCCAGCAGCTCACCTTGTTCCTGGAAGATTTGAAAAACCAGGAGCTGGCGCAGAAGATCGTGGAAAAGGCGGTCAAATCCGCCAAGGTACGCGAAGCTACCCGCAAGGCAAGAGACGTGGCCCGCGCCAAGAACGAACTGGAAGCCGCGCCGCTGGTGGGCAAGCTTTCCGCCTGCACCGGCCGCAAGGCGGTGGAAAACGAACTGTTCATCGTAGAAGGCGATTCCGCAGGCGGCAGCGCCAAGCAGGGCAGAGATCGCCGCTTCCAGGCCATTTTGCCCCTTCGCGGCAAGCCCCTAAACGTGGAAAAGAAGCGTCTGGATCAGGTGTTGTCCAACGAAGAATTCCGTTCCATCATTACGGCGCTGGGCACCAGCATCGGCGAAGATTTTGATATTTCCTCTCTGAAGTATCACAAGGTCATCATTCTGGCGGACGCCGACCAGGACGGCGCCCATATCCGCGCCATTTTGCTCACCTTCTTCTACCGTTACATGCGCCAGCTGGTGGCGGACGGCCATGTGTACATCGGTATGCCGCCTCTGTATGCGGTCAAAAAGGCGGGCAATATCCAGTACGCCTACGACGATAAGGAACTGAAGAAATTGACCCAGGGCCTTCGCGGCAACTACACTGTGCAGCGTTACAAGGGCCTTGGCGAAATGAATCCCGAGCAGCTGTGGGAAACTACCATGGATCCCCGTAACCGGAAACTGATGCAGGTGACCATTGAGGATGCTGTGCAGGCGGATTCCATCATCACCGTGCTGATGGGCGATAAGGTGGAACCCCGCCGCGAATACATCATCGAGCATGCTGAATTCAATAAGGAAGACCGCTTCGAGGGCAACCGGGAAGAGGCGGACAAGTAAACCACCAAAGATGACAGGAGAGAACACACCGTTCTCTCCTTTTTTCGTTGACAGACAGGGAGGGGAATGGCATAATCGGGTCAGAGGAAAAAAGAATTGGAAATTTGCAGGAGTATCATGAAAAGTGAAGGGAGCGGTTTATGATGACAGCTTTCAATCCTGATACATATACCTATACCGGGGAACTGAGCAATCCCCATGTTATTCCGGAAGCGAAAAAACTCTACGCCTACCTTCGGGAGATCTTTGGCAAAAAGTGCCTTACCGGGCAGATGGAAAGCACCTGGATGGGCTCTGTGGAATACGAAATGGATTACATTCTCAAGCACACGGGCAAATTGCCGGCCATCCGCGGTCTGGACTTTATGATGAACGATTTTGAGGGCGTGGCGGACCGGGCCATTGATTGGTGGCAAAGGGGCGGCATTCCCCAT